>DGWX01000010.1 GCA_002395405.1 Christensenella sp. UBA4247 | reverse complement strand
AATGTTTCAAAAAACAAATGAGTCGCTTTTTCTCTTTCGAAGGGGAGAACGCCGCAATCATGGTAAATAACGGCGATTGGCTTTTGGACCTCAATTACGTGGATTTTTTGCGCGATATCGGATCTCTTTTCAGCGTAAACAGAATGCTGACCGCGGAATGCTATAAAAACAGAATGGAGAAAGGACTTACCTTCCTCGAATTCAATTATATGTTGATGCAGTCTTACGACTTTTTAGTGCTTTATAAAAAGTATGGTTGCGTTTTGGAATGCGGCGGTGACGATCAATGGAGCAATATGCTTTCCGGTGCGGATCTGATCCGCAGAAAGCTCGGAAAGGACGCGTTTGCCATGACTTTCCCGCTTCTTACGAACAGCGAGGGGAAAAAGATGGGCAAAACCGCTTCGGGTGCCGTTTGGCTTTCCGCCGAAAAGACTTCTCCTTACGATTTCTATCAATATTGGAGAAACGTGGAGGACAGCGAAGTCAAAAAATGTATGAAACTTTTGACTTTTATGCCCCTTGACGAGATCGAAGAAATGACCGCGCATCAAGACGAGCGTATCAACGCCGCGAAAGAACGCCTTGCTTATGAGATAACGAAGATCGTACACGGCGAGGATGTCGCGAACGAGGTCGTAAAAAAAGTAAAAGCCGCCTTCTCGGGCGACGTGGAGAATATGCCGTCCGTGACCGTTTCCGCGGAAAATAAAAAAGTCGTCGATCTATTGGTCGCCGTCGGATTCGCGCCGAGCAAGAGTGAAGCGAGAAGATTGATCCAAGGCGGCGCGGTTTCCGTGGACGGCGTTAAGATCACGGATCTTTCATCCGAAGTATCGGATAGCCAAATTGCGAACGGTTGCGTCGTTTATAAAGGCAAGAAAAACCGCGTAAAGGTCAATTTCGCTCTGTAATGTATCGTTCCGTCTTACAGCCATCGATCGCCGAAATCACCGTCAAACACAGCAAATTCATTGCTTTTTGCGCGTCCGTTTCGAGCGAAGATGATGCGGAAGATTTCGTTCGCACCGTTAAGAAAAAGTATCCTGACGCAACCCACGCGCCTTATGCGTACGTTTCGGGAGAGAAGGGCGAAAAGTGCCGCGCGAGCGACGACGGAGAGCCTTCCGGAACTTCGGGCGCGCCTATCCTCGAAACGATCAAAAAGCAAGGGCTGACTTTTACGGCAGTGGTCGTCGTTCGTTATTTCGGCGGCATTAAGCTCGGAACGGGCGGTTTGGCGCGCGCTTATGCCGCGGCTGCCGAAGAGTCGATCCGCTCTTCCGGATCGCAAACCTTTGAAAAATGCGCGATCTATCGGATCCAATGCGATTACGCTTTTTTATCATCCGTTCAAAATAAAGTGTTTTCTTTTCAGGGAAAAGTTCTCTCTTCCGACTTTGCTTCCGGAGCGTTACTGACCGTTGCCGTTCCTCTTTCCCGAATCGATTCCTTTTTGTCCGCCGTTCTGGACGTAACGTCCGGCAAGGCGTCCTTGTGTTTTTCGGAAGAAAAATACTGCCCCATAGAATAAGGAGAAAAATATATGTTAGACGGTTTTTTGATCGGTCATTACACGAATCAAGACTCGCAAACGGGCGTAACGGTCGTACTTGCGCCGCAAGGCGCCGTCGGAGGCGTCAGCGTAAGAGGCGGCGCGCCCGCAACTCACGAAACCGATCTTTTCCGAGCGGAGAACACGGTGGAAAAAGTAAACGCCGTCGTTCTTTCCGGAGGAAGCGCTTTCGGACTCGAATCGATTTCGGGCGTCATGCAGTTTTTACACGAAAAAGGTTGCGGTTACGACGCAGGCGGTTTCCGCGTTCCGATTTGTGCCGGCGCTTCGATTTACGATCTCGAATGCGGCAGTTTCGATTATCCGAATAAAGCGGCAGGGTATTTCGCTTGTCAAAACGCACTTCCGGTTACGGAAATCAGCGGTAGGATCGGCGCAGGCGCCGGCGCTACCGTTTGCAAAATGAACGGAATGAAACGCGCAAAAAAATCCGGTATGGCCGTTGTTACCGCTAAAAAGGGAGACCTCGAAATGGCGGTCGTCACGGTTGTGAACGCGCTTGGTAATATTTTTGATCCGGTCAGCGGGAAACCGATCAAAAAAAACGATTTTGACGATCTCTCTCCATCTTTTTCGAATACAACGATTTCCTGCGTTTTAACGAACGCTTCTTTAACCAAAGCGCAAGCGAACAAGCTTGCGGACGTTACGCAAGACGCTTATGCTAAATGCATCAGACCCGTTCATACTTGTTTCGACGGCGATTCTATTTTTGTTTTGACGTCGGGAGCCGTCGCGGCAAATCCCGTTGAATTGCAAATGCTTGCCGATTCCTTATGTTGCAAGGCGATCCTCGCCGCGGTTTCGCAAAATGATTGATCTCGTTTCGTCACTATCCGCGAGAGAGGCGGATCTGAAAACCGTTTCTTCGGGCGTCTCTGCCGAACTCTTGATGCGAAGAGTCGCCGAAGGAATATTGGAAAACGCGCGTTTTAAGCAAGGGAGAACCTTGATCGTAAGCGGAAAGGGCGGAAACGGGGGCGACGGTTATGCGCTCTATCTCTTGATGAAAGAAAACGGATTCTCCGTTTCCATAACGGACTTTGGGGAGAGTAAAAGCGCCGCCGCATCTTTTTATCGCAATAAGTGCGAAAATGAAATCTTACCCTATTCGGAAGAATTATCCTTTGATTCCTATCAAAATATTGTGGATTGCCTTTTCGGGGTCGGCCTTACGCGGCCGATCGCCGGTGAATTCTTATCTTGTGTAAAAAAAATCAATCGATCGGGAGCGTACGTCGTCAGTGTGGATATTCCGAGCGGGATCTCTTCGGACGACGGTAGGACCCTCGGCGAGGCAGTCAATGCAAACGTTACCTTTGCCGTTCAAAATATGAAGCTCGGTCATTTTTTGTCGGATGGGCTCGATTGTTCGGGAGAAATCGGAGTATTGGACGTCGGAATCGAAAAGACCGCGCCGGATTGTTTGCTCGTTGAGGATCAAGACGTGGCTCGTCTTTTCCCGCCTTTGAAACGAAACGTACACAAAGGATCGCGCGGTTTTCTTTCCATCATCGCGGGGAGCGATCTTTATTCCGGCGCTGCGGTTCTCGCGGAAATGGGAGCGGAAGCGCTTGCCTTTGGCGACGGCCTCGTCAGACTTTGCGTTCCGGAATCGATCCTTTATTCCGTTATGAATAAGATTACGGAATGTACTTTGCTTCCGATGCCGTCTAGAGACGGCTCTCTCCTTTTTTCCGTAGAATATCTTCGGAGGGCGATCGATCGGGCAACGGCGGTTTTGTTCGGTAATGGTGTTTCCCTTTCGGAAGGTGCCTCGAAGATGCTTTCCTTCTTGATCGAGAATGTAACCGTACCGCTCGTTTTGGACGCGGACGCTTTGAATCTTCTTTCCTCCGATCCGTCTCTTTTAACGAAAAGAGTGGGGCAAACCGTTCTTACGCCCCACCCGAAAGAGATGTCGCGCTTGATGGGGATCCCGACCGATGAAATTTTATCCGATCCGTTGTCGTATGCAAAAGAATTTGCCGCTCGTTATAAGGTTATCGTTCTTTTGAAAGGCGCGTCGACGATTGTAACGGATGGTAAAATCGCCTATCTATCCGCGAGCGGTTCTCCCGGCATGGCAAAAGGAGGTAGCGGCGACGTTTTGGCAGGCGCCGTTGCGGCGCTCCTCGCGCAGGGAAAGGGAGTCTTGGAGAGCGCTTACGGCGCGGCATACGTTCTCGGACTTGCCGGAGAAATTTCGGCGAAAGAAGTCGGGGTTTATTCGATGCTTCCCTCCGATACGGCAAGAAACGTTTCCGCCGCAATTCGTTATTTGTCGAAATTTGCGGAATAAAAAACGCCTCGACATTTTTCGAGGCGTTTCTCAGTCGAAGAATCCGAGGCTGATCATCAGCGCGTCGTTTACTTTGCGCATAAGGTCGATCGGCAGTTCGCCGATCTTTTCCCGAAGCCTTCTTTTATCGATCGTTCGTATCTGTTCGAGCAAAACGACCGAATCCTTCGGAAGCCCGTAATCCCCGGCCGCAAGGGCGATATGGGTCGGTAGCTTCGCTTTTCCGAGCTGGCTTGTCACCGCTGCCGCGATCACCGTCGGACTGTATTTATTCCCCACGTCGTTTTGGACGACGAGCACGGGGCGAACTCCCCCTTGCTCGCTGCCGATCACGGGGCTCAGATCGGCATAATATAATTCTCCTCTTTTAACGGGCATAGTTCACCTCTTTTCGAGCGGGGCACCATAGGTTTCCCGTTTTTCGATCGGAAAAAATCGGGTTGAACCCCGCCGTTTTATTTTATGCTTTTTACCGCTCGCTTGATAAAAAGATCATTCCCACGATCGAGAAAGTTTATACTTGCATAAGAGCGGTTCGTATGGTACAATGATAAAAAAGAATTTAAGAGGCGTTTATGGCTGTTTCGATCAAAGATTTGCTTAAACTTGCGCTTTCGCAAAAAGCGTCCGACTTGCATATTACCGTAAAATCCGCGCCGGTCCTTCGCGTTGCCGGTTCGTTTAAGTATTTTAAAACGCCGCCGCTTACCCCCGCGGATACGGAAGCTATGTGCCGCGAATTATTAGATGAAAATAATATGGCGAAGCTCCAAAAACTCGGAGAAGTGGACGTGGCGGTCGCGCTCGGCGAGAATCGTTTTCGTGTAAATGCGTTTCGTCAAAAAGGATGCTATGCGATCGCGATCCGTACGATCAACAGCGTAATCCCGTCTTTCGGTGCGCTCGGTCTTCCGAATACGATGCTCGACCTATGTAACAAAAGCAGGGGTATTATCCTTGTAACCGGTCCGACCGGTAGCGGTAAGTCCACGACCCTTGCTTCGATGATCAATTATATAAACAATACGCGTAACGCGCATATCATAACGCTCGAAGACCCGATCGAGTATTATCACGAACACGCGAAATCTATCGTAAACCAACGCGAGATCGGAAATGATACGAGATCTTTCGCCGCCGCGCTTCGCGCTTCTCTCCGTCAGGACCCTGACGTTATCCAAGTAGGCGAAATGCGTGACCTCGAAACCATCTCCACCGCGATCACCGCCGCTGAAACGGGCCACTTGGTTATGAGTACCTTGCATACCATCGGCGCCGCCAATACCGTTGACCGTATGGTGGACGTGTTCCCGTCCTATCAGCAGCAACAGGTCAGATTGCAGCTCTCTATGGTTATGCAAGCTGTTATTTCTCAGCAACTCATCCCCAAAGCGGATGGATCGGGCAGGGTTGCCGCTCTTGAAATTATGCTTTCCCATCCCGCGATCAACGCGTTGATCCGCGAAGGTAAAACGCACCAAATCTCGAATACGATCATGACCAATCGTAATACGGGAATGCGCCTGATGGACGATTCGATCGCAAACTTTTTGCGTCAGGGGATCATTACGGAGCAAAACGCGCTTTTGTATTGCGTGGATCCCGATTATATGCTCCAACAGGCAAGGAACGGTTGATCACCTTTTTTCTCCTTGCTTTTATTGCGGATAAGAAGGCTTTTTATGCAAAATTTTTATCGAATATTGCTTGACAAAAGTCTTTATACCCTTTAATATAATGTTTGTCATTAGCGATCATGGCGGAACAGGCAGACGCGTACGTTTGAGGGGCGTATGGGCAACCATGGGGGTTCAAGTCCCCCTGATCGCACCAAAAAAGTACGCTGATTTTGATACAAAGTCAGCGTATTTTTTATGCAAAATAAGGGGTAAAAAGGCTATTTTGACCCCGTTTTATGATAATTGACCGGGTGAGAGTAATTTTAGGTTGCTTTCTCCCGGCCTTTTTTATTTTTGCGAAAAGACAAATCGTGCAAATTATGGGGCAATCGTGCTAACTATGGGGGTAATCGTGCAAATTATCCCCTAATCGTGCAAAGTATGGGGGTAATCGTGCTAACTATGAGTAATCGTGCAAAGATTAAGATTGCCTACTTTATTTTCCTAATATTCAAATTTTTGGGCTTTTATTTGAGTAGGCAAAATTATAAAGTTGTTTGAGTGGGTTTACTTTATCAAATTTTATTCTTTGTAGACTGCTTTATCTGAGAGTGATAGAAGTAGTTTATAATAATCGGCTTATCGGTGGGATTACGGAGGAAGGGTTCCTCGTCAATCACATATATAAAACCATTTGCCTCGGAATATTCCGTCACTTTTCTGTCTAAAATCTGCCAATAGGTCATGTCGTTTTTATTATAAATCTGCTGATAGAGCGGCAGTAAGTCGGTATACTTTTTGTCGATATATTCCATTATCTGAGTTTTGAAGTTGCCGCGCAGATTAAGGTTTTCCAGCCAGATATAGTCGCAGAAGTCCTTGATTTGCTCAATTATTTCAAATACTTGCGTTATTCCTGGGAAGATGGGGGATATAAAGCAGGTTGTGCGTATACCCTCTTCGTGGCACTTTTTCATAGCCGCAATTCTGCGCTCAATTGAAACGGCTCTGTCCATATCGTTCTTAAAGTTTTCGTCGAGCGTGTTTATTGACCAACTTATGAGTGGAGAAGGGAAGGTCTTTATGAGGTCGAGGTCACGCAATACAAGGTCTGACTTTGTCGTGATTATAAGGTTTATTCCGCTGCCCTGCATTTCTTCCAGAAAGGCGCGCGTCCGGCAGAATATTTCCTCCTGAGGGTTGTATCCGTCCGTTACAGAACCTACGATCATCGTTTGTCCAGTATACTTTTGAGGATTTTTTATCCTGTCCCACTGTTTTACGTCGAGAAATGTTCCCCACGGTTCGTCGTGTCCCGTGAACCTTTTCATAAAGCAGGCATAGCAATATTTGCAGGCGTGTGTACAGCCGACATAAGGATTAACCGAATACCCCGCGATGGGAAGGTTGGATTTTGTGAGCACTGTTTTTACTTTTATATGCGTAATTTTAATGTCGTCCATCATTTGTCTCCCAGATTTGCAAGTATTCTCTTTAAGTAATTTTCAAACTGCTCAACTTCGCTGTCGGTAAAGCCTTTATAGTAAATGTCCTCTATCTCGCGCGTGACTGCATCGTATTCCTCTTTGAGCGCGGCGGCCTTCTCTGTAAGCGATATGCAAACACTGCGCTTATCCGTTAAGCTTTCCTCCATGGCAATCAGTCCCTGCTCGTCCATTCGCGTCAGCATGGCGGAGAGGGTAGTCTTGGCAAGCCCGCTCTTTTTAGAAATTTCGGTCGCAGTCATTTTGCCGTTCTGCCATAAAACATAGAGTATTTTGCCCTGCGCGCCGTTGAATGCGTCGATATTCTTCTCTTGAAGGATCTTATCAAACTTACGCCCGCCTATATTTTTTATTTTGGAAATTAAAAATCCGCCTTGCCTTGCGTTCATAGATTAAACTCCTTGGGAAATTTCTGTATCATCTGGTTTTCGGGAATAATTCCCGCGAAAAATAAATCCTCCTTCATAAAAACGGGTATATTGTTTGCCAGCGCTTGCGAAGCAAGTCCATTAATCCACGACTTTTGAGAAGGTGTCTTGCCCTTGCAGTTGCCCGTTTCGGTGCCCAGTACCACCCACTCAATTCCCGTAAAATCCACTTCGCCAACTTCATCGGAGAGCGGCTCGAACGTGACGTGATAGTGCTTTGCCCTAACATTGCTCTTTAAAATTTCTATGCGTTTTTTTTCCGCAGCGCAGGTGACAGTCACACCGAACCACAGGTTATCAAGGTCGGTCTGAATGTGCAATCGTTCGGGACGTTTTGTCAGAAACAGATAGGTATTTTTAGGCGTGGCCGCAGCCTTTTCAAAAACTTTTTCCGTCCAGTCGGGTTGCCAGTAGGCAAGGTCGCTCATGCCTGTAAGCAGAAAGATCTTCGGCTCTTTGCTGTCAAAGAGCCGAAGTTTGCTTTCAAAAAACTCGGGCTTATTAAAGTCGTCTGTGATATGAAATCTGCGGCAATTATTTCTTGCGTAGCAGTATCTGCACCCTATCGGGCAGCCGATGACGATGTTTAAATTTTTTATTTTGTCCTTTATGCAGGTTATCATATCACTTTTTCTGCGCGGGAGCAAGCTCTGCGTATCCATTCCAACCGAAAACCGCCTCGACGCTATCGTCTGCATATACTGTTGTTACGTCGCATATGTGCAGGATATGGTCGTCGGCGTCAACGGTCGAGTTAACCTTTGCAACTATGGCGAGGCGCGTTAATTGGGGGACACAAATTTCTGTTCCGTCAAGCTTCTGCATTGCAATGTTGAATTTCTCAACCTTGTCGGTGTCTCTTCCGGAAGAGGTGCCGCAGGCAATCAGTGCTCCTGCAAGTTCTGCGCTGGGAACGGCGATGATGACTTCATTGTTCTTTGCAAGCAATTCAAGCGTGTACGCGCCCTTGTTTAACGAGAATACAACCTTTCCGGGGTTGGTTGAGGCATATGTCCAGAATGCAAGGGTAGCTAAATTTGTCTTTCCGTCAGCCTTTTTCGAGCAGATAAAAGTCATGGGATTGGGCGAGGTGTAAACGGGGGCCTGTGCAATTTTAATTTGGTTCATAATAATCTCCTTAAATTAATTAAGTTCCATATGGTACTAATATAATACTATATAGAACTATTTATGTCAAGCAAAAATATAAAATTTTCGGAAATTTAGAGGGAGATAAGGAAGTTATATTTTTTGATCACGTCTGCGAGGGTTATATCCGCCATTGCACACTCAGTGATCTTTTGTATGTCCTCGTAAAAAGTTTGTATAGTCATATTAACATGTTTTTTGAGCTATACTTGTTTTTCTTCCTGGTTCGTTGTCCGTTCTCGTCTACTTCGATGTTGCTGCGCCGAGAGATTTCTTCTTGTACGGCATCAAAGATCTCGCGGGTGATGATCGGGGGATGATTGTCCTCGATTACATACTTATTCTCTTCACCCTCGTTTTTCTTCCTCTTGTGTTGAACCGTTATCGTTTTCATTGCGGTAACGGTTCCGATATATTTTTCGTTTCGCAAGATTTTCTCAATAGTGTGCTTGCTCCACTTGTCTTTCCCGGAAGGGGAGAGAGTAAAGGACTGCTCCAATTCTTTTATGATACCGATAACGCTATACCCGTCAAGATACCATTTGAAAATATTCTGAACCACCATAGCTTTGCCCGGGTCGATTCGCAGTTCGCCTTTCTCACCGCTGATATATCCATAGCAAGTGCGCTTATATATTTCCGAAGAGCCGTCTTCGAGACGTTTTTTCATAGACCACATTTGATTGTCCCGGCGTGAAGTGTTTTCTTGCTCGGCATAGGCGGAGATTATAGAGAGCATAAGTTCGCTATCCATTCTTCCGGTGTCAAGGTTATCATCTTGGAATATGACTTCCACACCCAGGTCTTTTAATTCACGGAGGGCGATGAGAGCTTCTTCGGTGTTGCGACCGAACCGGCTGACGTTTTTCGTTAAGATGAGGTCGATCTTTTTATTTCGGCAATCATCGAGCATTCGTAAAAACTCTAAACGCCCGGCCTGGGTCGATCCGGTATGAAAATCAAGATAGGTGTCTACTAAGTTCCACTCGTAGCGAGAAGATGTCATTTTTACGAAAAAGGATACCTGGGTTGCCATGCTGTGCAACTGCTCCTGAAGGTTCGTGCTGACACGACAGTATATGCCGACCTTTCTGAAAACAGGGGGAAACATATATGGTAGGTGGACTTTTGTAACGACACGTTCTTTTTCCATTTTACACCTCAAAAAACGGC
The DNA here is from genome assembly GCA_002395405.1 of Christensenella sp. UBA4247. Taxonomy (GTDB): domain Bacteria; phylum Bacillota; class Clostridia; order Christensenellales; family CAG-1252; genus CAG-1252. Next base: position 775 of record DGWX01000010.1, on the reverse strand, counting down.
TTTTAGCCTACTTTACTCAATTTATGCTTTTTCAAAAAGATGCACCTATTATAGCAGAAAAGTGTGAAAAATACAAGATATATAGGGGAAAAACGGTTAAATATCGTCAAAAATAGGTTCGAGCCTATAAAAAGCCTACCCGGGGCAAAAAAAACGATTTGTTATATGCAAATCGTTTTTTTTTGTGTTTGACAAATACCCCATAGGGGTATATAATCGAATTGATATTTCGGAATGGCCGAGAAAAGGAGAATCGTTATGGATCAAGAAAAATGCGCTTGCTGTCGCCTGAAAAAGCGTCCGAGAAGCGAAGAAGAAAAGAAAGCCCTCATTAGTAGAGTGAATCGGCTGACGGGGCAGATGAACGGAGTCAAAAAGATGATCGAAGAAGATCGCTATTGCGATGACGTATTGATCCAACTCTCCGCCGTGGATAAAGCGGTTAAAGCGCTCGCTACGATCATTTTGGAAGAGCATATGAAGTCTTGCCTTGTGGAAGACGTTCAAAAGGGAAACGTTGCGGTTGTGGATGAGATCGTGGATCTATTTCGGAGGTTTCAATGAAAAAACATTTTTCCGTAGAAGGTATGAGCTGCGCCGCTTGTCAGGCACACGTGCAAAAAGCGGTCGAAAAGATAAGCGGAGTTGAAAGCGTAAACGTCAATCTTTTGGAAAATTCGATGGACGTATCTTTTAATGAAGCCGTTTGCTCCGTCACCGCGATCGAACGAGCCGTTTCGGCAGCCGGATATAAAGCGTATTTGCCCGAGGATGG
>DGWX01000011.1 GCA_002395405.1 Christensenella sp. UBA4247 | reverse complement strand
TTGCCGAGAAACCGCACCCGACTTTCTATAATTCGCGATACGCTCGACTTCGCATTCTTTTAGAATGCTCCGCTCGGTATGACATTTTTTATTGTCATTCCGAGGTATCCGAGGAATCGCCTATTATTCCCTGCTTCCCCTGACGGGCTTTCCTTCATTCGCCGTTCCGCGCTTGGCGAAGAGCGGAACGGCGAATAAAAAAAATTCCCCCTGAAAAGGGGGAAAAGAACGAAAACATTATTCCACGGTATAAGCGTAGTTCGTAATCATACCGTCATACGAAACGGTAGCAAAGAAGGGGCCGCCCGCGGTAGCCGTATCGAAATTCGCGACCATATCGAACGTCAGCGTAACTTTTTCAGCCGAACCATCCGAATAGTTTACATACAGTTCTATTCCCGTAAGATCGAGCGCCTCGCCCACCGAATAGACGGTTTTGCCGCCGGAAACGTCCAAATTCAAGCCGCTGGCAACGCGGCCTACCGTTCTTACGTAGATCCAATTTCCCGCCGAAAAATCGCCGAAAACGACCGTAACGTAATAGCTACCGGCGGAGGCGCCGTTGAAATCGGTTTCGTACGTGGCGCCGAGTTCCATAAGCTCGGCAAGCGTCTTTTGCTGCGCCGTTTTTCCGCTTGCGTATTCAAGCGAAACGAGGCAGCGCTCGGGGTCGAATTCTTCGCCCACCTTATACTCCGCGGCGGAAACGGAAATCCCCGTCAATCCTTCCACGGTATCGTCTTTGACGATAATATCGAGCGAAACGCTTTTTCCCTTATACGAGATCGTCAGCGTTTGCCGCCCCGCGACCCCCGGCGAAAAGCCCGAGATCGAAACGCCATCCGCGGTAAGCGGAACGAGCTCTCGCCGCGCGCCGTAACCGAATTCCACGAGGATCCCCGCGTCTTCGGGCAAAACGAGCGCCGGATCGGTTTTATACGTCAGATCCTGCCAGCCGCTGACCGATTCGATCTTCGTTACGAGGTCGGAATCGCTTTGCGATACCACGTTGATCCATACTTCGCCTATGACCCCCTCGTAAGAGAGAGTCAGCGTTTGCGCGCCGGGCGTGGAAGGATCGTAGCCCGAGACCATTTCGGCTGTCAGGGGGATTTTTTGGGTGGAATAACCGTAGCCGCGCGTCACGGTCAAAACCGCGCCCTCGAAATTCAGCTCGTCTCCGAGAGAGAGCGATCCGTCCGGCGAGCCGCGCCAATCGGTTGCGATCGAGGTTATTTGGGCAGCCTCTTCTTCCGATACGACGCGCAGCGTTTCCGAAATCGATCGATTTCTATACGTTACGGTAAACGTAAGCGAGGAAGCCGGCTCCTCGAAAGCGCCGGGGTGCGAAACCATCGAGGGGGAAACCGAAACGAGGGCGAACCCGTCGTAATACTTGTATTTTGCGGACAAAACCACCGATTCGAGCGGAACCGACTCCCCGACTTTATACACGGTTTTCGGAAGGCTCAAAAGCAAGCTCTCCACTTCGAATTGCTGCCCTTTGAGATACGCTTCCGCCTCGAATTCGAAGGTTTCGCCACGATACGACAGCTCGATCGTCGTTTGATAATTCGAATCCCTCTCTTCGAGCTTCTGCGTCAAAATCGAAACGAACTCGTTGTATAAAGACACAGTCTCGGAAGTATCGTCCGTATAAGTAACGGAGATCACGCCGCTTCCCATCACGTTCTCTTTCGTTAGGGGCGCGCCCTGCTCGGCGTATAGCTTTCCGACCGATTGCAGGCTCTTGATCCGCTTCATTACCGTATAACGGTAAACGCAGGAAATTTCCCCTCGGAAAACGACTCTTGCCTCGTAATCCCCGCTGAGGGAAGAATCGAATCCTTCGATCATTTCGGGCGTAATGGGGAAAGAGCGGAAGGGGGTGTTATTATAATACAAGTCCAATATTCCACTTGTGGAAACTTCCTCTTTCGGCTCGTATTGCGTTTTCATACTGCCTTCGCGGACGGCGCAAACCGTTTCGGAAAGCGCCACAACGCGGATCTTTGCGGGAATTTTGCGGTCTTTATAGGTAACCGTTACGTCCCGTTCGCCTTCTTCCGCGCTATCGAAGGAAGAGAGCATATAGGGCTTTACTTCCATGCGCGTTTCTTTTCCCGATCTTCGCTTTACGGAGAGGAAAAGCCCGCCCTCGTAAGGCTCTCCCGCAAGCAGGATCGCCTCTCCTTCCGCGGTTACGCTTTTTATGGGAAGGGTCAGCCCGAGCGACAGCCCGAGCGCGAGTCCGATTACGAGCGCGGCGCATAGCGCGATCGCGATCGTTTTTTGCATTTTCGTCCAAGCGGACACTTTTAACAATTCTTTCAGTTTCATAGTCTCTTTTTCTTTTCGTTTTTGCAGGCGACCCTTTCGATCTCGACCGACCCGCCCTTATTTGTATAATTCGCGATACACTCGACTTCGCGTTCTTCAGAACGCTCCGCTCGGTATGACAATCTATAACTGCCACTATACTGTCACTATACTGTCATCCCGACCATCGCGGAGGGATCGCCTATTATTCTCAACCCCCAGCGCCCTGCTCCCGCTTCTATTCGTCATTCCGTAGCAACACCGAGGGATCGCCGTAACGGAGAATGCGGGAGCATTCGTAGGTCCGCATAGAGGCGGAGCCTCATAGCGCGCCAGCCGAGGAATCGCCTATTATCCTTTCCTCCCCGCGCCCCTTTTTACGCTGCGAGCACGGTATAGGAATACACCGCCGTTTTCCCGCCGAAAGTCAGCGTGATCGAGAAACTTCCCGCCTCCGCCGTTTGGAAATCGGGCGCTTCGTCCGCCGTTACGCGAACGCGCTCGGTCATGCCCGACGAATAGGTCACCAAGAGCCAAACGCCGTCTATCGCGCTTCCTTTTTCGAATTCGGTTTCGGACGAAGCATCGACCTCGATCTTATCTACCACCGTTTCTCCCCCTGCCGGAGCAAAGGAAATATGCGTATACGTCGTAAGCCCTTTATAGCTGACGGAAACGCGAACAATGCCCGTTTCGTCCGTCTTAAAGGGAGATATTTCCACTTCCTTATCCGAAAGCGGGATCAGCGCATATCGCGCGCCGTAACCGAATTCCAACCGCAGCGAGATCTTGGAAAAGTCGGGGCGAATGCCGACGGTGGATTCTATCATTTCGTCCGTTGAGATCGCGGTCAAAGCGTTCTTTTCTTCCGCCGCGCGGACGGTAACGGTCAGCGTTTTTTCGATTCCTTCCGCAGAGAAACCGATCTCGGTTTGCCCCGCGCGGTTCAAATCGGGAACGGAAAGCATCGAGAGAGCGAGCGGGATCTCGCGCTCGGAATAGCCGAAGCCGAAAGTCAGGCGCACGGTCGCGCCCGCAAGATCGGATTCTTTCAGTTCGTCTCCCACAAAGAGGATGGGCGCGAATCCCAAAACCGCGGCGTCCGTAACTTTTTCCGCGTCCGCTTCGGAAATAACGCGGATCGAACAAGAAGTTTCCGCGCCTTGGTACGCGATCGAGAGGGAAAGCTCCGCCGGCTCGGACGAATCGAATCCGGATACGACGCCGTCCGAGAGGGGGATCGCGCTCCTGACGCTATATCCGCCGCCGTAGATCGCGGTAAGGGTCGCGGACGGGAAGGAAGCTTCGTCGCCCACTTTTACAACGCGAGGCAGCCCGTACGCAAACAAGCTCGTTACCCGCGCCGCGTACGCTTCGGAAAGGACGCGAACGCTGCTTTCCGCGCTTTTACCGAGAAGCGAAACGGTAACCGTCCGCTCTTCAAAGTCGCCCTCTAAGGCGGTTTCTCCGTCAAAGGAGATCATTTGCTCTTTCAGTTCAACGTTCGACGAACCGAGATATTTATAGCGAACGGTAACGAGAACGCCCGACAGATCGAGCGCGTCGCCGTAAACGATCGGATTAAAGGAGCCTATAATGGCGATTTCTTCCACGGCGTTTCTCTCTTCTTCCGAATAAACCGTTACGGTAAAAAGATATTTCCGCCCGCGGAAGGTAGCCGTTTGCTCGATCTCGCCCGTTTTCGAGGTGTCGTAAGAAAGAGACACGCGTTCGTCACTCAGCGGAACGTTCTCCGAAGAACCGTCTTCGAAAACGAAGGCGATCTCGCCGAATCCGTCAAACGAGGAACCTTGCAAAACGGCGGAAGTAAAGCCGAGAGGCGTTCCTTGCGTTACGCCCTTCAAAACGGTATAGGAGTAAGAAACGGAAACGCCCTGCACTTCGATTTCAGCCGTACGGCTACCGGAAGACGCGGTATCGAAGCCCTTAACGGTCGAACCGGATAGAGGCACGGTCTCCTGCGTTTCGTCGTTATACGTAACGAGCGCTTGCCCGCCCTGCGGAAACGCGCTTCCTTTTTCCACTTCGGAAGGAAGCGAAGAAGAAACGAGAACAGCCGATACCGCCTTTTTCCCGACGGAATAGGGATAATCGCAAGTAAGGTCGGACAGCGTTACGCGCGCCGCGAACACGCCGCCTTTCGCCGTTGAAAAAGAAGAAACCATTTGCGCCGCCAGCGGTTGCGAAGCGGTTTTGCCGCTTTCGTAAGTCACAACGACTTTCGCGCCGTCCGTTTTCAGCACTTCGCCGACTTCGTAAGAAGGTTTCGCGCCGGAAAGCGAGAGCGACAGCGGCCGATCTTCCTTTACGGTTACGGAAAAGGATTCGGAAAGCCCGCAATAGCTGACCGAAACGAGCTGTTCGCCCGTTTTCATCGGATCGAAACCGCCGATCATATCCGCCGTTACGGGAACGTTCTCCCGAATCGATCCGTCCGCCATTACGGCGCCGAGCGTCGCGCCCGCAGGGAAACCCTGCCCTTTATAAATAACGGTCGGAAGGGTATCTTCGTTCAGCGTTAGAGAAGTTGCGAGCAAAGGAAGGATGCGGAGCAGAACGGTCGTGGATTTTCCGCCGAAACTGACGGTTACGGTACAATCGCCCTCGCGGCTGCTGTCAAACCCCGAAACCATCGCTTCCGTAATCGGAGTTACGCCGAAATAATCGGTTTGGTAGGTAACTTTCAACGTTCCCGTCGGATCGAGCGCTTCTCCCACGTAATATTCCGTTTTGAAATCGGACAAGACGGAGAGATACGAGATCCCGCTTTCCGTTCTTCTTCTGCAAGCGAAAAGGCAGCAGGATAAAGCGGCGACAAGGATCGCCGCCGCAACAACTTTCAGAACGATCGATAAAGTTTTTCCCGAATTCTTTCGCATATCTTTTTCCTTTTGGCTTTTTGCCGAATGCGCGCGCCTCGAGCGCGCCTTAAATAATTATAAGTAAAAAGAAAGTACTTGTCAAGGAGAGGGGAAAATGCAAACTTTGCCAATTCGGATAGGTTTTTTTAAGGAAAATTACGGTTGCGTTAAAAAAAGCGAAAGAAACGCTTACGAAATAAAAAAAGCGCCTCGGCGGCGCGAAAAGATCCGTTATTCGCCGAAGCGCGCGGCAAGAGCCGCCGCCTGCCTTTCGGGATAAAAATCCGAGGGAGAAAGCCCGCGTTCGGCGCGGCGAAGCGCGATCTTCGGGATTTTGATCAAAAGATTCGGGATCGTGATCACGAAAAGATAAAACGGACCCCACGCGCAAGACAAAACGAAATGCCCGTAAAAGGAAGAGATCTTCCGTTCCGCGTCTTTCTCGGACAAAAAGCAAAACGCTCCGAGCGGAAAAGAGAAAGAGAAAGAAGGATACGAAACGATCATTCCGCGGTGCTTTTTAACGCGAGAGAACGGGAAAAGAACGAGCGCAAAGAGAAAACCGAGCGCCGTGCTCGGAGCCGCCCAGGTAAGCGATAGGACAAATAAGCCGAGTCCTTTTATAAAACGTTCCGCTTTTTTCATATTCGCCTCCGATTTAGTATTTTAACATAGAACGCTCGATTATTCAAGCAAAAGAAAGAAGCGCATCGACTCGATCGCGAACGCGGAGAAAGGCGGCGGAACGATTGACAGGAAAAAGCGTTTTCGGGTATCATCAAGCTATGAGCGAAACAAACCTCGAAAAAGTATATGCTTCCCTTGAAAGTCCCTTGAACGGGAAAGCGGAAAACGTATGGAAAAGCGTTGAAAAACCGATGGTAAAAATCGTTTCCGAAACGGGTTCCACAAACGAAGACTTAAAAGTCCTCGCGCGGGAAGGCGCTTCCCCTTGCCTTTTGATCGCGGATAAGCAAAATGCCGGAAAAGGCAGGCAAGGTCGCGGCTTTTTCAGCGAAGGCGGGCTTTATCTCAGCGCGATCCTGCCATCGCCGGGCGAAGCCGCCCCCTTCGTTACGCATCTCGCGGCGGTCGCCGTTAGGGAAAGCGTCGCTTATTTAACGGGAGAAAAACCCTTGATCAAATGGGTAAACGACGTTTATCTCAAAGGGAAAAAGCTGTGCGGTATTCTGTGCGAAAGCGTGCAAGCGGGAAAAGAAAGAAGATACATTGCGGGGATCGGGGTCAATTTGAGCGTGCCCGAAGGCGGTTTCCCGAAAGAGATCGAAAAGATCGCGACCTTTGTTCGCTGCGACAAAGAACGGCTCGCGGGCGAGATCGCGAAACGCCTCTTTTATTCGATCGCGAATTTTAATAAAGAAGAGCTCGTCCGATCCTATTCTCGGGCGAGCTATCTGAAACGGGGAGACGAGATCACGGTCATCAAACCAAGCGGCGAAAAGCAAGCGAAAGTTTTATCTCTGACGAACGATCTCGCCTTAAAAGTCTTTTATGAAAACGGCGAAACGGAAGATCTCATTGCGGGAGAAGTTCACCTGCGCTTACGCTGAAAGCACCTCCGCGGAGAGCGTCGCCGTATATAACTCGCCGTCCGAATCGAAAAACGTCTCGATCGAATAAAGTTTTCCATCCGCCTCTTTTTCAACGGATAGGTAGCTGCACGCGCCGCTCGTCGTTTCAACATACGAAACGGGGAGCGCTTCGAGCGCGGCAACGGCGGCTTCGTAGTCCGTTCTCGTCATATACGCAGCTTCCAAGCGATAATACGCCGCGTTTTCGTACGATTCCTTTTCCATATTCTGCAAAACGCCGCCGAAACGCCCGATGAGTTCTTGTAAAAACGGTTCTTCCGACAAATAAGCATAATGCGGGCAGGTTACCTCGTGACTTCCGCCGCTTCGCATAACCGCCCCGCAAGAAGCGCATAGAACGGCTCCGGGCTCTTCCCCTTCCTCTCCCGAAGAAACGTCCGTTTTTATTCCATCATCGCCATCGCCATTCTCCTCTTCGCTCGCGGGATCGGGCGCGACCCGATTTTCCTCCGTCGGATCGGCATTCGGCTCGCTTGGGTCTTCCGCAAAGGGATCTTCTTCGCCCGTTGAAACGGGAGGCGCCGCGTCGTCGCCGGTTGCGCCGTCTTCGCTCAAAGGTTTTTCCTCGTCTTCGGGCGGTTCCGTTGGATTGATGTTTGCCGTTTCGTTATCCTCGCCCGGCGGGCCGCCCTGCGCTTCGGAACCGTTTTCCTCTTCTTTCTTGCTTACGCTATTCGAATCGGAATTTTCCTCTTTCCGATCGCCTTCCGGCGAAGTTTCCGCCGTTTCGACGCCGGCGGAAGAAAAATCGCGCAAAGAATTGCGGATCGGTTCCCGACACGCGGAAAACGCGATCGCAAGAAGCGACGCGATCATCCATATTAAGAAACAAAGTAACGGCTTCTTCATTGGTTTGCTCTCACACAATATTGTATCATCTTTCGCCGCGTTTTTCAATATCGGCGGCGATATTCTGCGGCATTTCGAAAAACCGTTTGACATTTGCCCGCGTTGCTTTTAGGATAGAAGTATCGCCACCGGGTGAGGGAGCTTTGCTTCCGATAAGCGATCGTTAGGTCTTTGAAGATTGCTTCGGGGGCTTTTTTATTTGTAAGGAGAGAGCGATGATCGATTACGTTAAGCGCAGTTTCAAAGAACTGACCCGTTTCGAATGGGGACTTTTACTGTTCTCCGTCTCCACGTGCGTCCTTGCTTTCCTTTTGGTCCCGAAAAAGGATCCTTATACTCTTGCCGCCTCGGTCATCGGCGCGATAAGCCTCGTGTTCATCGCGAGAGGAAATCTGATCGGCGAAGTCCTAACCATTCTGTTTGCCGTGTTTTACGGGATCGTTTCCTTTTTCTTTCGCTATTACGGCGAAATGCTGACCTATCTCGGAATGACGGCGCCGATGTCGATCGTGTCCCTCGTGTCCTGGGCAAAACACCCTTACCGCAAAACGGAAGTAGCGGTCGGCGCCATGACCTTGAAAAAGTTCCTCGCCGTTTTCCTGCTTTCCGCCGCCGTCACCGTCGCGTTCTATTTTCCCCTGCGCGCGCTGAAAACGGCGAATCTTTTAGTCAGCACCCTATCCGTCTTTACCAGTTTTCTTGCGGTTTGTTTGACTTTTTTGCGCTCTCCGTATTACGCCGTCGCTTACGCCTCGAACGACGTAGTTTTGCTCGTTCTCTGGGCGCTGGCGGCCGCGGAATCGATCTCCTATCTCCCGATGTGCGTTTGTTTCGCCGTGTTTCTCCTAAACGACGTTTACGGTTTTATCAATTGGAAAAGAATGCAAAAAAGGCAAAACGAGAATCCGAAAGCAAGTAACTGACCTCGAACGAAATAAAAAAAGGTCGCCCGATTTTCGTCGGACGATCTTTTTTATTCGTTTTTATTACAGAGCGCGAATGCTCTCGACCGGGGATTTCTTCGCCGCAAAGAACACGGGGAAGAAGGTCGCGATCACCGACACGACGACGGATACCCCGAGGATCAGCGCGATATTGACGATCCCGAAATGGAGCAAGCGGATCGAAACGATATCCACGAGAGAACGGTTCAAGAAGAAGCACGTTACGAAAGAGCCGACCGCCGCCAAAATAAAGCATAGGATCGCGATGATAAACGCTTCGGCGTAAAAGATCTTGAACACGTCCGATCCCCTTGCGCCGACGGCGCGCAAGATCCCGATATCTTTTCTCTTTGCCGAAATGGAAACCGAAATGAAATTCAAAAGGAACAGCGCCGCGATCGCTCCGAGAACGAGCCCCACGATCAAGAATATCTTTTGCAAATTGTTTATGATGGAGATAAACATCGTAAGTTCCATATAAACCATACTTTGGATATCGTACTTAACCGGACCTTCCGCGGCAAGCGCGGCGGCGGTCTCGGCTTGCGTGTTTTGCGTGGGAGAGATCAGCATTTTGTACTTCGCGTCAAGCGGCGCGACGTAATCGGTTTTATAAACGTTCGTCCAGCTGTATTCGCTCGTATTTTCGGCTACCGCGTGCGCCGTCATCCAGCTTTCCGAAATATAATAGCTTGCGCCGAGATTTGCGGACGAATCGAAATAGCCGACGAGAGCAAGGGAGCCCGGAGTACCGGTCGCGTCCAAATAATAAACGGAAGAAACGACATCCTCCGCGCGGAAGGCGAAAAGTCCTTTTGGTTTCTCCGCGGAAAGCCCTTGCGCGGAAAGCGCTTCGTCTATTCTGCCCTTTACGATTTCGAAATCCTCGGGCGAATAGGTCGCTCCTTTCAACGAATCCACATACGACCAAGTATCATCTCCGAAGAGTCGATCCCCTTTATTGTACATCGCTTGCAGGATCAAACCGTAATAAGCTTGCGGCTTCTCCGCCAGGAGAGAAGACAACGCGTTTTCGAGAACTTTCCAATCGTCTTCGGACGGCGAAGAGAAAGAGCCGTCATAAGAGGCGTCGGAATTGTAAAGATCGTACATTTGACTTTGGAAATTTTGGATCGCTTCGTATGCATCCGAAAACGCGCCCGAATAATAGCGCTCGTCGTAATTCTCCCTAAGATAGGAAGCCGCGTCCAAGAGGAAATGCTTATATGCCAGCGTTTGATGCCAGCTTTCGAGATAAGCTAAGATTTTATTTATGTTATCGTTCGCGAAAACGTCCTGCCTGACTGTTTGATACGCCTCGCTGCGACTCAAATTGTAAAAATCGGCGTCCAAAACCGCGTAATCAAGATCCAAAACGTACATATAAGCCCAAACGGCATTGCGAAGATAATTTTGATATTGATTGAGGCTGATATAGATCTCTCCGTCACGCGGAATGGGAGACGACGCGATCGGAGTTCCGTTTAAGGTATAGAAAGAAAACTTGCCCGCGTTTCTTTGGATCTGCTTTTCGGTAAACACGCCCGTGGACCATTCTTCTACTCCGCCGGAAAGGGGCGTAGCTTCGAAACGAATGCGCTTATAATAGGTTGCGTCGATATATTCCTGACTTGTCTCCTCCCCCGCGCGCGGAGCGAATGTTTCGTAAAAATCTTCGTGGACGAAGATCAGCTTATGAAAGCTGCTTCCGAGATAATCCGCAAAGGACAAAACGAGCTTTTCTCTCTCTTTATCACTAATCGAGTTCACGTTCGTTTTCAAAATTCCGTACTTTTGCGGGATCGCACCCACGGAATAAACGCCCGAAACGGTAAAGCGCTCGTCCCCGTTAAAAATGCCGCCGCCTATGATCTTGATCTTTTTACCCACCATATCGGCGGCGGATGAAACGCCCGCGCCGTCCGTATTTACGAACCATTCCGCAAGATATTCGGGGATCGCGATCTCCATTCCCGAAGAGGGGTAAGAGCCGGCGATCAAAGAAAAACCGTTGCTTTCAAGGTAAGTCGCGCCGCAATCGGAAAAACCCAAGATGTCGGTATTCGGATAATAATATCGGACGTCCGCCGGGAAAGAAGGCGCGATCGCGGAATCCCCTACGATCAAATTCAGGGAATAATTCGAAGAAGAGTAATATGAAGGCACAAAATCGAAAATGCCGGCAAAGCGCAAACCGCTCTTACTCTTCTTTTCGGCTTCGGAAACGCCGAACAATGCTTGGCGATAATCCGTATAAGAATTTTGGACGGACTCCTCTCCCGTTTGATTGTTAACGCGAACGCTTTCGTTCGTTACTTTATACGATTTCGTGATCACGACCGAAGGATAATTCGCCTTTTTCAGCGCTTCGGAGATCGAATAGTTTTCGTCGTACAGCATAAAAGTAGAAGCCACGCCGAACATAACGAACGCCGCCACGGACAAAAGGATCGTAAAGATCAAACGGATCGGCTTGCTTTTGAGACCACTCGCGCCCATTTTTACGGCGTGAGACAGAGGCAAGCGCGATTTGATAAATCGGGTTTTCGTGCCGTCGTATTCCTTAACGGGGACCTCCGTCGTCTCCTTAAAACTTTCCTTCGAACCGTCTTCGTTGATCTTGCAAACGCGTTTAACGTCCTTCAAATCGTGCTCGGAAGAAGTAATGATCGCTTCGCCTTTACTCTTTTTCAAAAGCGCGGCGATCTTTTTTACGTCCTCGTCCGTAATATCCTCTCCCCTTTTAACTCGGATCGTATCGTCCGACAAAACGGTCACGTTCTCCTCCGCGTTTTCCGGCTGAACGAAAGTCTTCGTAACGTCCGAGATGATCTTCCCGTCTCTCAATTCGATAATGCGATCGCCGTAATGCTCGGCAAATTCGCGATCGTGCGAAACGATGATAACGAGCTTGGTTTCGGAAAGTTTTTTCAAAGTATCGAGGACTTGCTTTCCCGTTGCGGAATCGAGAGCGCCCGTCGGCTCGTCCGCCATAATGATCTCGGGTTGCTTGATCAAAGCGCGCGCGATCGCGACCCTTTGCTTTTGACCGCCCGACAGCGTGTTCGGTTTGCGCTTGCCGTAATCCTTTAAGTCCACTTGCTCCAAAAGCGCCTGCACCGCCTTTTTATCGTTCGGTTTGCTTTGCAGTTGCAGAGCGAGCGCGATATTTTGCTCGATCGTAAATTCGTTCAAAATATTGTACTCTTGGAATACGAAGCCGATAAAGGTGTTTCGATAGCTGTCGAAATCCGCCGCCGAAAAATCTTTACTGCTCCTTCCTTTTACGATGATCTCTCCGCCGTCCGGTTTATCAAGTCCGCCCGCAACGTTCAAAAGCGTGGATTTACCCGAGCCGCTTTTCCCGAGCAGGAACACCATTCCCGTTTCGGGGAATCGAACGGACACGCCGTCCAGCGCGCGCACCGTTACGCCGCCTTTCCCGGAATAGACCTTGGTAAGATCTTTTACTTCAAGCATATTGCCCTCCCGATCCGCCGCCTATAAAAAGCGGCTTTTTCTTTTCGTGTTATTCTTATTATACGCATTCTATATTCGAATATCAAGTCCGCGCCCGAGATATAAAAAGGGGGGAACGATTCTCCCCCTTTTCTCAATCCTTTTTTCTCTTCTTTTGCGCTTCTTCGATCCGCTTTCTCGACGCGATATATTCCTCGATCGCCTTTCGCTTGATCTCTTCTTCCTTTTCTTTGACCGCGCCCGCGGGATCTTGCGATTCGCTCTCCGGCTTTCCGTCCTTATCCATCTTACAAGCGCGCGCGAAATTAACGACTTGAACGATGAGCAAAACGAGAAGCGGAACGAACACGATCAGGGCGAAGCCTACTTTCGAGCGAAATGCGGAATAAATGAAAGTCATAACGGCGGAAGTTCGAACGTATTTCCCGATAACGTCCTCGGGACCGATCGGCGTCTTATCCACGATACCGTAATTCGCGTCGCCGCAAGTTGTGATCTTCCCGTCCACGACGCCGTCGCTGACGATCCTATGAGTAACGACCTTTCCCGCGAAATCGCCTTTCCCGTTAAAGGTGATAATATCGCCTTTTTGCAATTCGGATCCGTCTTTGACAGCCTTGATGATGATCACGTCTCCGACCTCCAAAGTCGGAACCATCGATCCCGAAACCACGGTATATACGCCGTACCCGAATAAATTCGGGCGTTTGGCGGTCTTTACCTGAATGACCACAAACACGCAAAACACGAGAATAATGACGAGCAACCCCGTAACGACGCCGCTTGCGATCTTCTTCGCTTTGGATTTTTGCTTTCCCTGATCTTGGGTTTCTTTTTTCTCTTTGCCTGCTTTCATATAAATCGCAAGGGGCAGTTTACGCCGCCCCTTTTTGCCATTGATCCTTACTTTTTCTTATCTTTTTTATCTTTCTTTTCTTTCTTATCTTTCCTGTCTTTCTTATCTCCGAGGACGTCATGGACGTTTTCCGGGGTAATGGAGATCGGAGTATAAGAGCGAGGAATAAAGGTACGCGGACGCGCTTCTCCGCTTGCGCCCTCTCCGCCCGATCCGGAAACCGTGATCTTGGGCTCTTCCTGCGTTTTTTGTCCCGAAAGAGGCTCTTGTTTAGGCGGCTCGAAAGCGGGCTTCGGAGAAAGGATCTCCTGCGCCGACGGCGTATACGGATTGGATTCTTTCTTCTTTTTGGGATTCGTAGGCGCAAAACTTGCCGTGTTTTGCATCTTGTTTTCCTCTTCGAGCCTCTTGATACGCTCTTTGCGCTCTTTCTTTTCCTGCTCTTTCCTTGTTTTTTCTTCTTCTTTGCGCGCCTTCTCTTCTTCTTTCTGCTTCTGTTTGAAGGCTTTGATCTCTTCTTTCGTTACCGCAACGTTCTCCCTGTCTTCCTCGGTCAGTTTGAGCGACGATAGATCCTTGTTGATGAGCGAGTCGTCCACGTTCAATTGGTCGATAAAGCTCCAATCGTCCTGCGCGGTCGGGAGATCGCCTTCCCCTTCTTCGGGCGCTTTCTCCTGCGCTTCTTCTTTGGGCGCTTCTTCTTTGGAAGCTTCTTCTTTGGGAGCTCCTTCCTGCGCTTCTTCTTCGGGAACGAGATCGAATACGACCTCTTCCGCGTCCTGCCCAAGCTCGGTATAGCCGTAATCGCCTACTTCCGGAACGGGAGGCTTCGCCTCTTCCTCCTCTTTTTCGAGTTCTTCGGGCGTCAGCTTATCGTTCAGGATCTCGTTGATCTTCTCTTTGCCGTAGGTCAAAACGTTGACGTCTTCCGCCGCCATCGCGCTCGCTCTTTCCTCTTCCGACGCCGTTACGTTATCAAAATTGATAAGCGCGGCAAGCTCTTCCATATCGATGATCGCCTGCTTTTGCTGCGCTTCCATATCCGCGTAGTGGGTGGTGATGAGCTGCTGCATCGTGTTCTCCTGCTCGCGACGCATCTCTTCGATACGGCGGATCTCCTTTTTACGGAGAAGCAGGAGCGCTTCGCCCTCGATCGGGGCGATATACGTCATTGCCTTTTCGCGTTCGAGCTGTTCGGCGAGGAGCTGTTTCTCGTTCTCCATACGCTCTTCTTCCGAGCGCTGGATCGCAAGCAGCCTTTCCTTTTCCGCGGCAAGGCGCTTTTCCATTTCGGCTTCTTCGCGGCAGAGGCGCAAGCGCATCAATCTCTCTTCCTCGCGAACGACGCGATCGTGCATTTCCTGCTTTTCGCGCTTTATGCGCTCTCTTTCTTCCTTTTCGGCGAGCTTTTGCGCTTTTTCGGCTTCTTTCGCCGCGCGAATACGCTCTTTCTCCTCGGCTTTACGGCGCTTTTCCGCCTCTTTCGCGTCCTTCTCCGCTTGCTTTAAGGCTTCGAGTTTTAACTGCTCTTCCTCTTTCAGCTGCTGCTTCAAAAGGGCTTTTTGGCGCGCGCTGTCTTCTTTCGCCACGTTGATCTTGTATTGACGAATGACCCTGTCAAGGGCTGCGTTCATCTTTTTAAGATCTTCGGTCGGAACTTCTCTCTCTCCGGGAACCGTCGTGTACAAACGGCGGATCTCGTGGAGATCCATATGGAGCTGCGGGAAATCGTCCGGAACGAAATCGTCGATGTTCTTGGTCAGATATTCGTTCTCAACGTTCTTTTGCTTTTCAAGTTCTTTTTCTTCGACGATCCCGCCTTCCGCTTTCGCCGCCATCGACTCGATAACGAGCGTGTTCAGGTAGATCAAATCGCGATATTTTTCCGCAACGGAAGGCGCGAGATCGCGCGTTTCGGTAACGGTTTCCACCTCGAAACCGACCTTGTTATACGATTCGATAAACTGC
Source organism: Christensenella sp. UBA4247 (assembly GCA_002395405.1). Taxonomy (GTDB): domain Bacteria; phylum Bacillota; class Clostridia; order Christensenellales; family CAG-1252; genus CAG-1252. The sequence goes on along the minus strand of DGWX01000011.1, from coordinate 16,094 downwards.
CAAAGCACGAGAGCTTTTTTGAAGTTCGGGTCTTTTAAGATAACGTTCGTACGGGTAATAGGCGGGCGAACCAGCGCGCAGCTGACCATTTCCTTCGCAAACGGGCTCGCAAGGAAGCTGGACACGATGCTGTTGATCCTTTCCACGCGCTCGATCAAGGTGTGATTGCCTTCTTCTCCCATTAAGTTCTCCACCGGCATATTCGCGGTGGTAGACATCGTATAGCTAATATTATTATCCTTTTCGAGAGCGAAATCGGACGTTACGTTGACGACGATTTGGTCGCTGTTTGCGTTCGCCTGCTTGATCAAATTATAGCGGCGGGTAATAAAATCCTTCGTTTTGAGAAGAAGGGTATAGATAAAGCGGTTTTCGTATATCTCGTAAGATTCTTCTTTCGAAGTATTCAGGATCTTACTCGGAATGACCATTCCGTCTTTCGTAACGGAAGAGATGAAGTTCGTGTGCTGCGCGAGGTGCTTTACCGATTCTACGGAAATACTTCTCGCAAGAGAGATATCGACGATATCTTCTTCCACGACGATGAACTTACGCGGGTTACGTACGATCGTGTCGAGCGCGACGATACAATCTTCGAGCGTATCGATCCAACTTTCATCGAAGATCTGCTTCTGGAAGCGTTGCGACACTTGGAAGCTATTTTTACCCTGCTGAATATAATCCGAATAATCGGAATAAAAGTCCTCCTGCTTGAGGAGCGTGCTCAGGTAATATAGATATTCTTCGTACCTTTTCTTGTCTGCCATTCTTTACCTGCGTCCTTTCTTAGAAGAGCTTCTTCAACCTTTCGAGATATTCTTTACACTCGGTCATATTTTCCTCGCCGAAGTGATCGGAGAGATATTGGATATAATCGTCAACCTCGTCACGAATGTAAGCAAGGTTCAAGGATTCGAACTTACGAAGGATCTTGTTACAGAGAACGTAATCCAATCCGTCGATCTCGGTTCCGCCGCAAGCCACGTACACGGGAACGAATTCCCTGAGCTGCTTTACGATACGGTTACCAAACGCCAAGCGGAAGTGTTCGATCACGTAATCGTCCATTTCTTCGAACTTTTTGAGGTTTTCTTCGCTGACCTTATGCTCCTCCTGCGCCTTCGCGAAAAGCGATTCGAGATACTTATACGAAAGGGGCATCGAGGAAGTTAAAGGCGCGTCGAAGGGTTTTGCCTTGGAGTTGATGTTGATCGGCATACCACGGTCGTAAACCTTATCGGAGATCGCGAAGGTCGAGTCGTCGTTGTTCGCGGTTCCGACGAACCACATATTTTCCGGCAAGCGGAAACGACCTTTTTCAACGTGCTTCGGGTCGGAAGGCCAACCGCTCGGAACAAGGTCCACGATCCATTGATCGCGAGACGGCATTTCGAGAATGGAGAGCATTTCCGCGAAGTAGTATTCGACACGCGCGATGTTCATTTCGTCGAGGACGGTCAAGTACACGTCTTCGTTATAGGTCGCGTCGTACATCGCTTTCAAAACTTCCGTTTCGTTAAACCTCTTGGTAAATTCGTTGAAGTATCCGAATATTTCGGTTCTGTCACGCCAAGACGGCTGAACGGAAGCGATGGTCGTGGGATTGTCTATAAAGTGACCGATACACTCGGGAAGAGAGGTTTTACCGGTACCGGATATACCTTGCAGAATGATAAGGCGCGTCGTTGCCAAACTGGCGAAGAACAAGCGAATGATCTTGGGTTCGTAATACAGCTTACGCCACGGTCTGTCCGGGTTGTTCGCCGCATAGTTGCGGAAGGTATCGCAGATCTCTTCGAGGGAGATCTCTTTATTGAATTCGGTATGACGCTGCGAGCCTTCTTCTGCGTACATGTTATCAACTTCGGTCAATTTGTAGAAACGGCTTTCTCCTTCCTTCTTTTGGCTGGACGTATCTTCGCCTTCGTTTCCTTCGAGCACGTCATATCCTTGATAACCGATTTTGAGCCCGAGAATACGATCCTTCTCTCTCGTAAGTTTTACGATCTGACCTTTGAGGTTTCCGATCTCGTCCACGAGGTCTTGGTTCAGGACTCTCGAACCGAACAGTCTTTTGAAGAATCTTACGAGGAAATAAATGCCGACGATGAGGATCGCGAGAAGCGCGAGGATCACAAGGATCACGATCGCCCAAGCGCCGATCCATTGACCGGTACTCATTTGCTTCAAGGCTTGGAACTTTTCGACGACCGCGATATAGCTGTCTATCGCAAACAGCTGACGGAACGCGCCGAACAAACCGCCGTACCAATTAAAACCGGAGATGCCGCTCGGTTGCGTATAGAAAAATCCAAGAAATCCAAAGAAGAATACTTGTAAAAATTCCCTAATAAAATCTGTAAACATAGTCGGTACCTTTCCTTTCCCTTTTTCGCGCGGTCGCGCGCTGCGCTCCCGCTCTTCCGTTTCACGCGCCGAAACTCAACTACTCTTTTTTCTCTTCTCCTTTTTCTTCGGAAGGAGCCCCTCCTTCCGCGTTCGGGGTAATCCCCTGACTCTTCAAATACTCCTCGATCGCTTTGCGTTTGATCTCTTCTTCGTCGATCGAGGCGAGAGCCGCCTGTTTCGCCGCGTCCGCCGCCGCCGCTTTCGCTTTCTTCATCTTAGATTCGACGACGATCTGCGCAACGAGATAAATGTTATAGATCAACAACAATCCCAAAGGAATGATGATGACGTAAATGAAATTATAGCCGCTTCGGATCCAGCTGAGCGCCGCGCCGAGCCCGTTTATATGGAACGCGTAAACCGCCAAAATATCGCCGGGAAGCTTCAAAGATTCGTCCGGCAAGGGGTTCGCGTCGCCCTGCGTTCTGTACTTATACAGACCTTCTTCGATCGTAACGATTTCAACGATCCTGTGGGTAACGAGGATCTGCTGCCCACTGTTTTCTTCAAACATCGTAAACGTTACGATATCTCCGACCTTTAAGTTTTCACCATGGTTCTTCGGGTTTACGGCGAAAACCAAAGCTCCCTTGGGGAAGCTGTCTTTCTTATCTCCGTCCATAGATCCGGAAAGAACGGGGAGCAGTTTCAGCCCGATGGGGGAAACTTTATCGCCCTGCTGCGGATTCAGCATAACGACAAGGCAGATCACGATCGCGATCACGACGAACGCGATCTGCACGCCGAGAATGATCCCGTTTGCGATCTTTTTGCCTTTCGACATCGGCTTTTTGCCGCCTTTTTCTTCTTTCTTATCCTCTTCCTTCGGTGCGTCTTTTACCGCATTTTCCATAGAGCCGCTCTCCTCGACTTTCGATTGGATCGCTTGCTCCTCGGCCGCCGCTTCTTGTCTGTTCTTTTCTTCTTCCATTACCGTTCTCCTATTTACTTTCCGTCACGAATTCAACCGCAAGCTTAACTTGCCCGCCGAGAATGCCGCGCTCGCTATCCACGTCGCTGGACGAATCGCCCACGCATTGCGCGTCTTCTCCTTCGAGCCAGATCACGATCGTGTATTTAATAATTTGCCCGGGGTCCAAAGGATAGAGTTCGCTGTTCAAAACGTACCCGTTCCCCTGAAACGCTTTCGTCATCCAAACGCCGTCTTCCGTCAGGTCTTCTTCTCCGATCTGAAATCCGTCGTAAAGAGAGATCTTTTCGGGTTTGTATTCCTTGTTCGGAACGACTTCTTCGAGAAGAGCGTTTCCGTTCTCGTCCGTCAGCATTTTTCCCTTATCGTCCGTTTGATTCGCGGCGTACACGGTAATGACGCCGAGATCTTCGTCCGTCGGATCGGTGTCTTTGATCATAAGCACGCGGATCGCTTTATCCATATTGCGCATCGCGCGTTCGATGGAGATCTTCTCGCTGTACGCAACGGCGGTATTGCCGCTGTTTTTCAAGAAGAAGGTCGTTGCGATATAATAATCCTTAGACCCTTCGCCCTTGTAGGGACCGTCCGTATTGTAAATATCTTCGAGCTTTCCGTCCAAATAATTGCAAAGTGTGCAGTTATCCATATCCCTCGGCGCGGACACGTCCAAAACGCTGGTCGGATTGGTAAACTCGTAATCCTTGGAAAGAGAAAGCCACGCGGTACCCGTTTGCGAAACGGAAACGCGGAAGTTATTGTTATCCACAAAGCGCATGATCGCGTACGTAACGCCGGCAAGAAGCGCGATGATCAATAAGAAAAGGAGAAGAATGATAATGATCGCTCTTCTGCGGGCTTGACGGCGAACGCGTTTGTTTTTAATAACGTACTCGTTTTCCGCCGCGATTTGCTCCTGTGCGATTTGCTCGGGAGTTTTTTCTGCTTGGTTCTTACTTTTCGCCATGATCCTTTACCTTGGGTTTCGGCACGGGCTTTATGTTCGTCAGTGCCAAATTGATCAGTCTCATCGGGCGAGCAACGGCGTCACCCTGAATCACTTTTACGCCGTGATCGAGAAGGATCCTCGCCTCCTCTTTATGCTCGCAGTTGATGGAAGTCGTTATGATATTCTGCACGGCGGCGTATCCCGTGATCATATCGAGATGCGCGAGACGCTTGGAACTGTCGCCGCCGTAATAGCGCGCGTCCAAACGCAAATAATCGAATTCGTACTCGGTCAAAACGCGCATACTCGCGCTTTCCGCGTTATCGATCATGATCAGCGCGCCTTGCGTTTTCAAGGTGTTGATCGCGCTGATGCCGACGTAACCCACCGCTTCGAGCATCGCGCAGTCGAACGCGAGGATCAAGTTCCCGTGCTCCGTGTGCATTTTGTCCACAAGTTTCGTTAAAGTCTCCTGCTTCAAAAGAAGGCGGCAACTGATCTTAACGACAAAGCGAATGTCCGGATTCTCGTTGCAATCCTTAACGACGTTATCGAGCGCGATAAAGTTCAGCTCCTCGATACGCGAGCTGCTTTCCGCGATCGCAAAATACTCCTGCGGGATCATCTTGCCGAGGAATTTATCGTTCAAAACCTGCTGTACGTTCAAGTACTGCACTTTGCCTTCTTCGTCGATCGCGGCGTCGTAAAAGAAAACGATCGGAGTCGCGAGAGCAACGCCCGCGTTTAAGGTTTTGGCTTTGCTCCTTTGCAATTCGAGCAGATCGCGCGCGGTCAAGCCGTCGTCCGGCGTATAACCCTTGGGAACGCCCCAAGCGTCCGTCGCGCCCATTTGCTCGCGCAGGTGCTCGGTAAGCTCGCCGTAAATATCAGCGTATTCCTCGCCTTCGTGTTTTACATAAGGCTTATCCTCTTCGCCCTTAAAGACGGCGTTCTTAATATAAGGATACTTCTCCGCAAACGGAACGTACGCATAGCGCTTGTTCCGTTCGAGGTTATTGTCTTTCATCAGCTCGGTAATGAGCTTAACGGCGATCTCGCGGTCTTTCTCGCCCGAGATTTTCAGCATAAGGTGCGTTCCTTCGTAACCTTGCTGGTCGGACGCGTCTCTATGCTTGTATTTCCTCGTCGAATACTTCTTCGGATCGAGCGCGAGATAGAGGCGAACGTTATCCGCAACGATTGTCATACGGGCGATCATTTTTTTACCCGCCCTGAAATTCTCGTTCTTGATCGTAAGATCCGCTTTTACCGTCTTATACGACAGCATCTCGTTTTTGAGTTTGCTGTACAAAAGCTTGATCGTGTTCGGACTTTGGTGGATCTTATTTTCGAGCGTTAAGGGAAGAACGGTCAACGGTTCGTCCTTTACTTCCTCTTCTTGCACTTCTTCCACCGGCTCTTCCGAAAGCCCCGCCGCCTTTCTTTCCTCGGCACGCTTTTCCTTGATCAGAGCTTGCTCGTCTTTTTCTTCGAGAGAGAGATATTTTCCCTTTTTATCCAAAACGGCGTCTTCTCTGCGCGGGAAGGCGGGGAGATAATCCTCTTGCGGGCGATTTTCGATGAGTTTTACGTTCAAAGCGCCCATCATGAGCTGGAGGAGTTCGACCGCGATCGCGAACTCGTCGTCGTTTCGAACGCGAAGCATCATTCTCGCGTCTTCGAAATCAACTTCCGAACGATCCTCTTGCTTATATCTGTCCGTATCGAATTCCGACGGATCGAGCGCGAAATAAACGCGGGTAAAGCCTGCGATCGCAAGCCTTGCCACGACCTGCTTTCCGCGACGGAAAACCTCGGTCGCCGTTTGCATTTCGGCTTTGACGCCTTCGTATGATAAAATTTCGTTTTTGAGCTTGTTATAATAGCGACGTTCGCGCGTGTCCGCCAAGATCAGCTTGTTCTCGAAGGTGCGTTTCAGAACGGCTTTTCCGTTCTCGTTCAAAAGTTCGCCCTTTTCGTTATACTTCGGCTCTTGCTTCTTCGCTTCTTGTTTTTCCTGCTCCTGCTTTTCAAGCAGCTCGGTTCCCTCTTCGGCGAGCGTTTCCGCGTTATCCGCGATCTTATCCAAAAGATCTTGCCTTTCTTCGAAGTTGCCGCCGTACACATAATCGTCCAGCGCGCCTTCTTCCATAAAGGCTTTCATATACTCGTCGTCCATAACGAAATTAGATTCGCCTTCGGCGCCTTCTTCTTTCGCTTCCTCAACGACCGGCTCGGTCGCAGTTTCCCGAGGGGCTTCCGACGGAGCTTCTTCCGCGCTTTCCGAAACGGACTCTTCCGCGCGCTTATCTTCCGAAGGCAGTTCGCCCGCTTCTACCACGGGCGCTACCTCATCGAAAGCCGCCTCCGCGCTTTCGCTCGGAGCCTCATTGCTCTCTTCCGCAGATTGAGGGGAAAGAACGGGCTCCTCGGGATCGGCCGACAAAACGGTTTCCGCTTCTTCGGGAGCGGTTTCGACCTCTCCTTCGGACGGGAGATCTTCGGACGGCATTTCTACGGGCAAAGCTTCTTCCTCGGCGGGGAGAGCGCCTTCTTCCTCAATCGGAGATTCTTCCACAGGCAAAATCTCATCGGAGATCGGAGATCCCTCCGCGACTTTCTCCGCCGCGGGCGCTTCGGGACCGGGCGCTTTTTCCGCGTAAACGGAAGAAGACTCCTGCGGCTCCTCCGCAGGGGACGTTTCTTCGCCAAGCGCTTGATTCTGCGCTTCAAACTCTTCGCCGTAAAATACGGCGGAATCGTCCTTACGCTTCTTTTTATCCGATCGCCACTTAAATGCCAAAGCAACCTCCGAATGCCCTACAATACAAAAGAATCACAAAATGCATTTTTTATCGCAGATTTGCGTTCTTTTCAGCGGTTTTATACTCCGATCGAGAAAAAACCGAAACGACTTTTTTCAAAAAACGCGCATAATTTCGCATATTTTCGAAGAATAGACAGTTTTCCACTCTCTCGTTTAATCATTATACCATACAATTTATTCCTTTTAATAAATATTAAGAATTCTTAATAATGTTATTAATTGGAAAAACATCCGATTTTTCGGGCGTTTTTCTATTTTGTCAAAACCTATTTACTTGCATTGTTTATACGTTTTTTACAGTATAAGGGTTTTCGCAAAGGCGCCTCTTGCGTTCGTATGTTTTGTTTGTTATAATATAGTCTATACTAAAGGGAGGTATTTTTATGAAAGAAGAAAATTCGAACCTTTATGAAGAGAAAGAAGACAAAACGGACGATCCTCTTACGCCCGAACCGTCAAACGCGATGACTGCGGCTACGGATCTTCCGGCAGAAGAAGAGAACGGCGCCTCGCAAAGCGTTGATATAGACGCGGTTTCCGCCAAAGAAAGAAAGCGCGCCTTTTACAAAGGTCCACGGGCTGTTTCTTACGTCCTTTTTGCGATCGCGGCGGCTCTTTTCTTTACCTTTGCGATGTTTACGGTTCCTTTTGCGGAGCTTTTCTTCACGAAACTGACGAGTCCGGATCTCGGAGAGGCCCTCGGTCAGGTCTTCGGTATTATCTTTATGATCCCGATCATGTTTATCGTGGGCATTCCTCTCTTCCTCTTCTCTCTCCTTTCCGCCATAAATTTCGGAAGGGGGATCGGCGTTGCGGAAGTAAAGTCCAAAAAGATCCTTTATATCGTTTTATTCGTTTTGTCGCTTTTATTTCTCCTTTTCGAAATCGCGCTTGCGATCGCGGCGGGAACGGTTATTATAAAAGCCAACTGATAAAACCAATCGTTTCGCTCGGGCGGAAACCTCGTTTGAAATACGAAAAAAAAGCAGTCTGCAAAACCGCACTTCCATTAGAGAGTTTTCGGTAAGGCTGACCTTTAAGAATCAGGCGTGGCGTAATGCCACGCCTTTTCTCTTGTTCGTTTCAGTCGAAGTCAGGGATTTCGACGGCTCCGACAAAGTTGTAAGTGATTGTTTAAGTGGACAAAAGCCTCGATAGAAACCTACGACCAAACAACGTTTGGTGTAGTAGGCTACACCTTTATCAAAAGGTCAGCCTGCTGCACCATATCATTGAAAATTCAACTTGTTCACTTCCCGATTTTGGGAAGTGAAAAAGTTTTTTACAATTTTTTTTGCTTTCGCGGTACTTTGCCGATACTATATCACAAAAAATTCTTTGTAAAAATAGGGTGTTGAAAAGCTTCAACACCCTAATCTTTTTTTTGAGCATATTATTGTCGTTTTCAGCCGGTGCGTTTGAATCGCTCGCCGCCCGAGCCGAAGGAACTGCCGCCGTCGTAGATGGTCGCGGTGACCGTATAACCTGCGGGGGTCATTGGATTGCCCTTGGCGACAAACGTCACCGTTGATCCGCTTTGCGACCACGTGCCGCCGTTGTCCCAAACGGTGGAATTGCCATCGTAATACCCAGCATGATTGTACGTACCGTCGGCGTTGAGGCGAAACGCCGTCGAGCCTTGTTGTCCGCCGCCGTAAGAGCCTTGTTGCACGTAGATACCAGGCTGCAATTTTCCGCCGCCGATGCCGCCGCCGTTTATCGCTATCGGAAGGAATATCATTAAAAGTCCGCCGATCAGAAGGACGAGCCCGCAGGCAATGAGAGGCACTTCGTGCTTTTTGTAGGGGAACTTGCCTTTCTTCTGTTCGGCAGGTAACTTTTTATACCGTGCGCTCGTTATTACCATTATCGGCACAGCCGCTGCCGCACCGAGTACGGCGGCGATGATCCCGAAGATAAGAAGCAGGTTTGCTTGTTTTTCCTCTTTTTGCGTTGCCGTCGCCAAAATCTTGGCGTCCCCGCGTTTGACGTATATGATAGGACGGACGGCTTCGACCGAGTCTACGGACGCCACCTTTTCGTGTTCGTCATGGCGATACAACCGCACGTATCCCGAGCCGAAGGTAGAATAGAGAGAATTGACCCAGTAGTAAATATGGTCTTTGTTGTAACACCAAGTCGCGCCCTTGACGATGGCGTAATCGGTGGGTCTGCCGTCGTCCCCCGCCGCGTCGTAATCCGAACGATCGCCTACGGCTACGTAGTCGTTGACGACGGTATCGGGATCGTCTTTGCGATAGTCGATGGTGTTGACGTTGGCAAACACGTACAGGCTCTTTTGCTCGTTCGCCGAAAAGGCGGCGTTCAGAAATCCGTCGTTGAGCCAAGCGCGTATCTCGCTGTATCGCCAACTGCTGGCGGACGTATTGGCGGGCACTCCCTCTGCGACGTTATACTTTGACGGACCACTTTCCTGCACGTTGTCGGCGGACAGCCAAAAGTGCGTATCCAGGTACCTTTTGGAAACCAACTTGACCGCGTTATTATCCGCGTCGTCCACCATCACTTTCCACTCGATCGGCTCCATCTTAAAGTAGTACGTCGCGCCGACTACGGGTTGGCTGTCGTCGTCAAACGGGATATAATCGGTGTCCGCCGTCTCCAAGTGAAACTGCGGATTTGCGCTCGTCACCTTGACGAACTTGTCCTTACCCGAAGTGAAATAGCCGTTTTCATCCGCGGTCGCGCTCATCTTAGATAGTTCCTCGTCGGTAGCCTTGGTCTGCGGATAATACCCGAACCATACCGTATCGCCTTGACGAGTATAGGTCGTTTTATCGGCGGCATAGGCGACTGTCGCCGTCGTTATACCCGCTATACCCGACAACGTAAACGCCAGAGCCAACACGAACGGAATTACAAATAAAAAATATTTACGTGCTTTTTTCATAATGTACCTCACTAAGCATACACGCGTAAGACGATGCAGAAATCTTCTTCTTGCACCGTCAAATGGAGGCTGATCGTCCCGTCCCCCCATTCATTTCGCCCAATCTCGCCATACTGGTTGCCGTCCCCATCCACGTATTGCACTTTTTGCATATAATAATGACTATCCAAGGAAACTTTTATCTCAGCGGTTTGTCCGATCAGACTTTCGTCAAAGAACAACAACGATCCATCCGTCACAGGATACGATCTTCCCGCGTATTCCAGCGAGGCGATCGCGTCCGCCAACTCAATATAACGTTCGTCGCTCATATCGTAAGCCTTTATGGAGCAAGCGATTGCGGTGTTTGAAACGAACATGGCAGTTATCGTTACATCGGAATCGGGCATTTCAAAGGAATAAACGCCGTCTTGCTCATAAATCTCATATTCTGCTTGTCCGTCGCTATATTTGAGCGTATAGAGCGCGTAGTCCTCGTCAGGGGTAACGGTGACAACGACGATATCCTCGGCAAACGCAGCCGCTTTGTCGCAAGATACGTTGCCGTGTTCGGCTTGCGGACAGTTGACTGTGAACGGTTGCTCGGATAGTTCGATTTCGATACCAAGCGACTGTGCGCTGAAATCCAATGTAAAAGTATATTGGTCGTTAGAGTCGTCTTTCTCGTAGCGTACGAGATAGCCGTTGTCCCTGTTTATTCTCGTTACCGTAAAATCAATTTTAGACGATAGGGTTATACACACTTCCGCATTATCTTTTATGAAATCACCGTACGTGTAAGGTCGCCCGTCTGCCGTGATTTCGACGGTAAAATAATCGGTGTAATCCTGCTCGGAGTATATTCCCCAACCGAATGAAGAGGTGAACACCTTGACGGCGTCTATATGGCGATACTCGTGCGTTGTGACTGTCAGATGGCAATCACTGTCGGGCGCGATAAACTCATATCTCCCGTCGCCGACTTTGGTAACGGTTGCGAGGATCTCGTTTCCGTCCCTCGAACGGCAAGTGACGTCCTTGTCCTCGTAATAATGATTATCTTCTTGATAATTGACGGTAAACTCGTACCGCTGTCCCTCGACGATCGTATAGGCGGTGGAAAAGTCATCGCGGAGTTCGCCCCAATCCGGTGTGATATGATCGCCCACGAACACGGTGTGGCGCATATCCGCAAAAGTGGCGACGACGTTCGCGTCTTGAGCGGGCATAACGAAGGAAGTGCCGTTGTTCTGCACAATCTCACCATTTACGGTAACGGAAACAAATCTCCAGTTGGTTGCGGGTGTGGCGGTGAACGTGACCGTCGCGCCTTCCGTTGCTTTGTCCGTAGAGGTCGTCAGTGTGCCTTCGCCTTGCGTACGTATAATGATACGATGCATCCCGGTGGCGTCGTCGGTGATACTTTTGTCGGTCGTGCCGACGAGCGGCGTCAGTTGTGTAGAGGCACTCTGCTTTTCGGCGGGCTCGGTTTGATCGTATAAGCTGACCGCGACTTTCCCCGACTTGGCAGTCGTAATTTCGACATTATTATTGCCGCCGGTGGCCGAACAAGCCGCAAACCCAATGATACAAACGCTTAAAAGCAACAAAAAAATCAAGTTTCTTTTCATGATTGTATCTCCTTGATATACAATATGATTGTGTTTTTAGCAGTTGTATCTTTGCGGCTGAATGACGAATACTCCGATTGTTTGATATGGATACACCCTACTACTGTAATTATGGCATATATTATAAAGTATTTCAATACTACAAAGCGCTTTTATGAATGTTTTTATAAAATAATAAAAACAAGGATTTGGAACGATCCAAATCCTTGAATGCCCACCGCTTGAAAGTGTAATTACCATTGATTTTCAGTTTTTCATAAAATCCCTAATGGAACAACACTAATCAAACTGCTTTTTTATTCGATGAACGATCAAAGGAGCTCGATGATCGCCATTTCAGCGGCGTCGCCTCTTCTCTGACCAAGCCTCAAAATGCGGGTATAACCGCCGCCTTGGGTTTGCTTATCGTTGCGCTCTTTATATTTCGGAGCGTACTCGTTGAAGATCTTCTCGATCAACGGATGGTTGATGTCCTTCGTTCTGGCTGCGTACTTGCTCTTGCTTTCCTTCTCGCCTTTTTTCTCTTGGATATCGTAAAGCTCAGCCATCAAGCGACGTCTTGCCGCCAACTTTTTGGGTCCGTCGTTTACGAACTTAACGGACACTTTTTCATTTTTGAGATTTACTTTTTCCTTGGTCACCTCGACGGTGTCCTGATAGGTATTGATTGCGAGCGTAAGGAGTTTTTCAGCAAGACGACTTACCTCTTTGGCGCGATCGAAGGTGATTTCGATTTTGCCGTACCACAGCAAATCGGAAACTTCGTTTTTCAACATCGCCATACGCTGGTCTGTCGGTTTTCCTAATTTTCTTTGATCCATAGTAATCAAGCCTCCAAATTATTCGTCGTTACTGCGGAGAGAAAGGTCCAGCTCCGCGAGCTTCAATTTCACTTCGTCAAGCGACTTTTGCCCAAGGTTACGAACCTTTAACATTTCATACTCGGATTTTTCGATCAAATCGCCAACGGTATGAATGCCCGCTCTCTTCAAGCAGTTATAGGAACGAACGGACAAGTCGAGCTCTTCGATGGTTTTCTCGAGGTGGGTGTCGCGGGGATCGGGTTCGTCCGGCTCGAGAGTGGTTTCCATATTCTCAACGTTTTCACAAAGGTTGATAAAGAGTTTCGCGTGATCGTCCAAGATCTTAGCGGCAAGGGAAAGAGTCTCTTTCGCGGGGGTCGTTCCGTTCGTCTTAACGTTCAAAACGAGCCTGTCGTAATTGATATCCTGCCCGACGCGCGCGTCTTCCACGGCATAGCTCGCCGCAAGGACGGGGGTAAAGATGCTGTCAACGGGAATGTAACCGATGGGTTGATCCGCGATCTTATTTTTATCGGCGCCCACGTAACCTCTTCCTGAGGAAACGGTGATCTCCATATCAAGCTCGCCGCCTTCGTTGATCGTGCAGATCGGGTGGTTTCCGTTTACGACGGTCAGATTCATACCGCAGTCGATATCCTTTCCGAGCACGGGGCCGGGGGTATTCGACTTAACGGTTACGACGATCCTTTCTCCGTCTTCCAAGGGGCTGTTTGCCTTGAACGCCAATCCTTTGATATTGAGAATGATATCGACGACGTCTTCCACAATACCGGGGATCGTGGAAAACTCGTGCATAACGCCGGCAATTTTAATGCCGACCGCCGCTACGCCGGGAAGATCGGACAGAAGCATCCTGCGAAGAGCGTTGCCGAGGGTGGTTCCGAGACCTTTCTCAAGCGGCTCTACGGTAATGGTTGCTATCGAACCGTCCGCGTTTTCCGTTGCGTTGATTTGCGGTGTTTTGATTTTTATCATAATATCCCTCCTTTATTACTTGGAGTACAACTCTACGATCATGTGCTCCTTGATTCTGAGGTCGATGTCCTCGCGCTTCGGCATTTGCAAAACTTTACCGGTAAGGGTGGTTTTGTCAAATTCGAGCCACTGAGGAAGAGCGGACTTCGCGCCCACTTCTTTAACCGCCTCGAATAATTTTTTGCCCTGCTTATTTTCCTTGACCGCGATCACGTCGCCGGGGGAAACCAAATAAGAAGGAATATTAACGTTTTTGCCGTTCACGGTGATGTGACCGTGGTTAACGATTTGTCTTGCCTGCGCTCTGCTGCCGCCGATTCCGAGACGGAAAACGACGTTATCCAATCTGCGCTCGATAAGGATAAGCATATTTTCACCCGTAATACCCTTCATACGCTCTGCTTTCTCGTGGTACATACGGAACTGCTTCTCCAAGATACCGTACGCTCTCTTGGTCTTCTGCTTTTCGCGAAGCTGCAAAGCGTAATCGGAGATCTTTCTTCTGCCGGTTTTAGCGGGGCCCGGGGGATTGATGCGCCCTTTCTCCAAGGGGCAAAGTTTCCTGCCCTGCGTTCCGTCACTGCTGATATTATAACATCTGTCGCCTTTGAGGTATAATTTTTCACCCTCTCTTCTGCACAAGCGACAATCGGGACCTGTATATTTAGCCATCTTTCTCTACCTCCTATAACCTTCTGCGCTTGGGCGGACGGCATCCGTTATGCGGAATGGGCGAAACGTCTTGGATCGAAGTAACCGCGATATCCGCGTTTTGAAGCGCGCGAATGGCGGATTCCCTTCCTTGACCGGGGCCTTTTACGAATACGTCAACGCTTTTAAGCCCGTGCTCTTTCGCGACCTTAGCCGCGTCTTCCATAACCATTTGCGCTGCGTACGGCGTGCTCTTTTTGGAGCCGCGAAGTCCGAGCTTGCCCGCGCTGGAAGCGCTGATCGCGTTTCCTTGCAAATCGGTGATCGTAATGATCGTGTTGTTAAAGGAGCATTGGATATGGGCTTGTCCTCTATCAACGCGCGTAATGTCCTTACGCTTTTTAGTCACACTTTTCTTAACTGCCATGATTGCGTCCTCCCTTATTTCTTAGAACGGCCGACGGTGCGTCTCGGACCTTTACGGGTACGAGCGTTCCTCTTGCTGCTTTGCCCTCTTACAGGCAAACCTTTTCTATGACGGACGCCGCGATAGCAACCGATTTCGCGAAGTCTCTTGATGTTCATGTCGATTTCGCGTTTCAGATCGCCTTCAACGTGCAGATTCTTTTCGATGTACTCTCTGAGTACGGCAACGTCGCTCTCTGCCAAATCTTTTACCCTGATATCAGGGCTAATCCCTGTCTCTGCCAAAATTTTGCGCGAAGTCGCGAGACCGATACCGAAGATATAAGTCAAGCCGATTTCGAGCCTTTTTTCCCTTGGCAAATCTACACCGGATATACGAGCCATTAAAATACCTCCATTTAATCTTTGATGTGTTTATCTTATTACTCAATCGAGAGGACGAAATGTGATTTGGAATGAATTCGTCCAGCCGCACCCCGACCGAATAACGGATTTACTTAACCTTGTACCTGCTTGTGGCTCTTGCTCTTGGAGCAAATAACCATAACCTTGCCGTGACGCTTAATGATCTTGCATTTGTCGCACATAGGTTTTACCGACGGTCTTACTTTCATAATATCCTCCCAATTAGTTCTTATCTCTCCACACGATGCGACCTTTGGTCAGATCGTAAGGGCTTATTTCCACTTTCACCGAATCGCCTTCGATGATCTTAATACTCTTGATGCGCATCTTTCCCGAGGGATAGGCGATGATCTGCGCGCCGCTCTTTTCGAGCTCTACTCTGTACGATTGATAAGGCAACACTTCAATGACTTTGCCTTGGACCTCTATGACGTCTTCCTTTGACAAAACTGACCTCCTTATTTGCCCGAGTACTGTCTCAGCGCGCTCTTGATCTCACTGTCGAATACTTGTTTTTCCGACAGCAGTTTCTCTCGTATCGTTTCGTTTAAGTCTCCTGCGGGATCCAAGTGTTTTACGTTCTTTCGCTTGGGAGACGATAGCGGTTTGTCGCTTCCGTTCGAAACGAACGCGTATCCTTTATCGTCTAACCTTACTATTATATAACAATTTCCCTTGTCCCGTCCAGCTTTTGAATAAACAATACTGCCCACGAAAACTTCTTTTTGCATATTTTTTTCCTTACATCGTAAGGATCTCGACCCCGTCTTCCCAAATCACCACGGTATTTTCGTAATGAGCGGAAGGGGAATGATCCTTCGTTCTGACCGTCCAACCGTCTCGCTCGGTGTACACGTCGTACCTTCCGAGGTTGATCATCGGCTCGATCGCGATGGTCAGACCGCTATGCAATCTGAGCCCGCGCCCTTTGACGCCGTAATTGGGAACGGCGGGATCCTCGTGCATCTCTCTGCCGATCCCGTGACCGGTAAGAGCTCTTACGACGGAATATCCTTTCCCTTCAACGTATTCTTGGATCGCGCCCGATATGTCGCCGAGGCGCGAGGACGCATTTATGCCCTTGATCCCTTCGAAAAACGCCTGTTCGGCAGTTTCCACGAGATCTTTCTTTTCGCGGCTGACCTTTCCGATCATAAAGGTTCGCGCGCTGTCGCC
>DGWX01000070.1 GCA_002395405.1 Christensenella sp. UBA4247 | reverse complement strand
ATCGAGTGGGGCAGCCAGATCCGTTCGTACGTGTTTTGCCCATATACCCTCGTAAAAGATCACCGAACCGGTTACGAGGACGCAAACGTGCAAGCCGTTATGGACGGAGATTTGCAAGAGTTTATCGTGGAATATTTGAAAAAAGCGTAATGGAAAATTCCCTTGCCGAAAAAAAAGATCTGACGATCGTCGCCGTGGAAAGTTCGTGTGACGAAACCGCTTGCGCCGTCTTGCGAGACGGCGTGATTCTTTCTTCCGTTATTTCTTCGCAAATCGAGATCCATAAAGCGTTCGGCGGGGTCGTTCCCGAGATCGCGAGCAGAAACCACGTCGTAAATATCGAAGGCGTCGTAAACGCGGCGATCGAAAAAGCCGGCATTCGCCTCTCGGACGCGGATTGTTTCGCCGTAACGTACGGCGCGGGGCTTCTCGGCGCGCTCCTCGTGGGCGTCAGTTACGTTAAGGGGCTGGCGTTCGCCTTGGATAAACCCCTCGTAAAAGTCAATCATATTCGCGGTCACCTCGCGGCGAACTATCTCGCGGATCCCTCGCTGAAACCTCCCTATATCGGGCTGATCGTTTCGGGCGGGCATACGGCTGTCGTTCGCGTAAGGGACTATCTCTCCTTCGAGTACCTCGGCGGAACGATGGACGACGCGGTCGGCGAGGCCTTTGACAAGGTTGCCCGAACGCTGTCGCTTCCCTATCCGGGCGGACCCGAGATCGAGCGGGCGGCGAAGGGGGGCAAGCCCACCGTATATATCCCCGAACCCAAAACCAAGGGAGAATTCGACTTTTCTTTCAGCGGGATCAAAACTTCCGTTATCAATTTCGTACACGGCGCCCGTCAAAGAGGGGAAGAGATCCCGGTGGCGGACGTGGCGTATTCTTTCCAAACGGCCGTTTGCTCGATGCTTTCCCGCGCTGCGGTCAAGGCTGCGAAACGATACGGTTGTTCGGACGTGGCGGTCGCGGGCGGCGTGGGCGCGAACGGCTGCTTGCGCGAAACGCTCTCCGATCTTTGTTTGAAAAACGGCTTAAAAGCGCATTTCCCGACCAAACAAACTTGCACGGATAACGCGGCGATGATCGCGATGGAAGCCTATCTCCAAATCCGATACGGAGACGGTTCCGCCTTTGCGAGCGACGCGCTGGACGCAAAAGCTTCTCTCCCTCTCGTTTGATTTTTTTATCGAATTGCCTCGGATCCGCAAGCCGAAACCGATTAAAACAAAACGCGTTTTGCGTGTAAATTTCTTTCGAAGTATGGACTTTTCGGCGTATTTATGGTAAAATCATAAAAGATTTTCACCGGGAGGCTCAGTATGCAAACATTTTTCAAGAAAATGTTCGATTCCATGAAGGCGCATAAGGGAAGAACCATTGCGATCGCGATCATTGCGTTCGTTCTCGTTTGCGTCATCGTTGCGCTTTGTTGCTTAAACGCGTTTTTGTTTAACCGTTTTCCGAAGGGCTACGTTCCGTCCGATTCCGATCTCGCTTTGATTCGCGATAATCCCGAGAATCAGTACAAGAGAGTCGTTATTATCGGCGTGGACGGCGTAGGCGATTTTTTCAGCAAGATCTATACCCCCAATTTCGATAAGATGTTCTCGGCGAAAACCGTAAACGGCGTCGATATCGGCGCGTCGGTTACCTATCGCGGCGTTGCCGTGTATCCCACGATCTCCTGCGAGAACTGGATGAGTATGTTCCACGGCGTCCGCCCTGTGTATCACGGATTCCTGTTTAGAGATACGAACCAAAGGGTGGAAGACGGCGAACATACGAACGAAGAGAAATATCCTTCTTTTATGGGGCAGTATTTGAGAGAGAATCCTTCGGATGAAATCCTCTCGGTTTGTACTTGGCGCGGCGTCAATAACGGCATAATCGAGAACGATTCCCGCATTACAAAGTATAACAGCTATGTAGAGGATATCGTTCAATTCTTGGATGGATACGACGAGGGTACGCGCGTCGTTTCGAATATTATGACGAGGGTGGACGAAACCGAAGTTGCGAGCGCGAGCACCACGATCCGCGACGATATCCCGGGAATCGAGGGTCAGCTTTACGACTATCTCAGCACCCAAGTAAAAATGTACGGATATGCGGATGAAACCATCGAAATGCGCGACGCGATGACGATGCAGCGCATCATTACCGAGACCGTTTCGAATCCGAATAAATATCGCATCGCTTATATGCACCTCGATCAAGTGGATCACGCGGGCCATACCTTCGGTTATGCGAAACCCGCATATACGAATGCGGTGTCGCGCGTGGATACGTTGATCGGCAGGTTGTACGACGCTTACGAGGCGGCGGGTATGCTCGAAGATACGCTCTTCGTCCTTTGCACCGACCACGGACACAGGACGCCCGGCGGCCATAAAAACCACGGTAAGAATACGAGCCTCGAAGTCAATATCACCTTCGCGCTCGCCGGAAAAACCGTAAAGACGGGAACGCCCGGCAAGTATGTCAATACGGACCTTGCCCCGATCGTCAGCTACGCGCTCGGCGTAAAAGCCGCGAAGACGTGGCAGGGCAGAGTGCCGCACAATATGTTTACCCTTTTGGGCTGACGGCGCATATTGCTTTTAACCGAAAAGAGATCCGACGAATCGGATCTCTTTTTTTGGCCGAGCCGCAATGCCCGTTTGTTTCGAAATATCCGATAAAAACAGATTTTTTTAGGTTCGGTTTCAAACGGATTTGGAGGAAATCGATCGCCTCTTCCTGCTTTTTTTGAGTTTCGCGCCAAAGGGGAAATGAAAAAGGTCAGATCTATTTGATGAAAAAATTTCCTGTAATTTCCTGAATATATTTATTAAAAAGACTGTTCATTTTCGCGCGCGATATGATACAATAGTTCTTGTATGGGGGATTCTCAGTTTTTTTTGCGCGCGCTCGAAGCGTTCGTGCGCGGCGAGTCGATCCCCGAAAAGGAGAAAAAATGATTTCATCCGAAAAGAGAAAGTTTTTATCGGGCGCTTGGCTGCTGCTTCTCGTGGCGGCCTTGCTCTTGCTTTTCTTTCGGGCGCCTTTTTCTTACGCGCGTGCGGAAGATACTAAAAATATAACCCTTCAAGCGTCTGTGGTTGCGTCCGCGACGCCTGTGCGCGGGAACGTGTATAGGCGCGTGTCGGCGGGGGATACCGTTACCGTAACCTACGCTCTTACGCAAAACGACGGATTGGCGGAGTCTTATTTTACGCCGATCTATGATCGCGCCGCTTTTTCGCTGACCGACTTTTCCGTTTCGAACGGTTGGAATTTGTTCGATTCCTATCCTTACGAGGATGAAAACGGAGATCTTTCTTACAAAACCGCCGCGGAGCATATCGCGGCTTATAACGCCGCGGCGGCTTCCGGCGAAGATTTTCCGTACGACGCGCTCATATTCGAAGTGTTTTCGACCTCTCTCGAGAACGTTTCTCTTTCCGACGCGTTTATAACCGTTACTTATACCGCGCTTTCCGACCTTGTCGCTCCGGTCGTCGGTTCGCCCGTTTATTATTTCGGGTTCTCCGCCGCGGAAGCCGCCGCGGACGGAAACGATTTGATGGAGATTTCCTTTACTTCCGAAAACGGAGAAACGCTTTCCATGGAGAAAACCGCCGAGATCCGCGTTCTCGCGGAGACCTCCGCCGTCTTCCCCGATCAGGAAGTCGAACTGCGCTCGGGTTCTCTTTCTCGATCCGATCTCGATTTTGAGATCGTTTTACCCGCGACCGATCCTTCCTCGGGCGAAAATGCATATCTTGCGGACGGAGGCGAGATCGAATTTTTGTTTTACGACGGTGATATTGCGAACGGCGGCGCGCTTTTGGAAAGCGAGGAGGGCGATCCCGTTTTCCCCTCTCTCCCCGGCGAATATTACGCCGTACTGAGAATGCCGGCGAGCGAGCATTTCGAAGGTTTCGAAACGTCGGCGATCGTTACGGTTTTGAAAGAAAGGGTCGAGCGCCTGTCCGTTAAAGCGCGCGTTTCGGGCGAAACCGATCCGTATTCCGAAAACGGCGAAGGCTTGATCGAGCTTTCTTATACTTACGGCCATTCTTTGACTTTTACGGCGGGCGATCCCGAATCTCCTTTTGATTTCGGCGCCTATACCGTTTCCTATTTTGAAAAGAGCGAAGACGAATGGAGAAGCGCGCCGTCGAATCCTTTTGCCGCGAGCTACCTTTCGGTCGGCTCGTATCGCGCGGAGATCTTACCGAGCGATCCCGAGAGGGAAACTTTCGGCGGGGCGGAACCCATCGTGATCAAAGTGACCGTGACCCCCGCGGTGCTGACGATTACCGGAAAAGTGGCGGCGGAATCGAATGAGATTTATTATGGCGATTACGCTCCCGCCTATACCTATGACGCGACGGGCGCCGTTGCGGACGACGAGATCGAGGATCTTCTTCTCCTCGTTATGCCGCTTCCTTCCTGCTCCTATCAATGGTTGGACGCACCGGGCGTTTACGACGTTGACGTCATCGGAAACGACGACGCTCTCGACAATTACACGGTTACCTTTCTGAAAGGCGAGCTTGTGGTTTCGAAACGCCCCGTTACGATTTCCGCTTCGTATAGCGGCGCGGTCGTAACTTTCTCCGCGGTCGGTCTCGTAGGCGCGGACGCGGAGGATCCTGCCTTCAAGCTGAACGGCGAACTTCTTTCGGGCGATCGTTACACGGCTTCCGCTTCTTCTTATGCCCGAACGGTTTCCGGCGAAGGAAACGAAGTTTCCGCGAAGGTTTCCGTGGATTATTATACGGGTAATTCTCTTTCTCTTCGCGCGGTCCGCCGCGTAACGTTTGCTACTCCGAGCGAGTTCGCTTCCGCTTCTCCGATCCCGCCCACGGCGTATCTGTTTGACGGTGAAAGACTCGCGGAACCCGAAGAACCCGCGTTGGATCGATACGAGTTTGTAGGGTGGACGGCAGGCGGCGCGCTTTATTCCTTTGCGGCGGAAGTGAGTGCCGATCTCGATCTCGTTGCGTCTTTTACGCAATTATCCTTTGATTTTTCTTTCCGCGCCGTTCTCGGAGAGGATTATTCGAGCGAAAAATATCTCGTTTGGGACGAAGACGAACGCGTGTTCCGCGTGTCTTCCGAGAGCGCGGCGGCAACCTTCGTTGAGAGTCGAGCGATCCCCAAAGCGAGCGCGATCCCGTATTTCAGGATCGTAAGATGGCTGAAAGTCACCCTCGGCTCGGGGTCGCAACCGGAATATACGGAAGTCGCCGTATTTGAAGAAAGCGTCAGCCTTGAAACAAGCGCGCAGAATTATTATATTGCCGAAATGGCGTTCGACGTCGGCTTGGGAGACGCAAACGGAGACGGCTCGGTAAACGTGGACGATATTTTACTCTTTAAGCGCGCGATGACGAACTTTGCCTTTACCCGCGTTTCTTCCGCGGCGGAAGCTTGGGCGCTCGGCGAAACGGAATCCCCCGTTTTCTTCCTTACTTCTCAGGACGTAAACGGCGACGGATTCTTTGACGGTCGCGACGTCGTAACCTCGCTCGAATCTCTGGTCGGCGGGTACGGCTATACCGTCGTTCGCGATAAAACGGCGGACGGCTTTTACGTCAGCGGCGAACAGATCGCGCGGGAAGACGCGGCGATCGAGGAAGGCGACCTGCGGGAAGTATCTTCGATCCAAGAGCTTATCTCTTCCGTTTCGCTCGGTCGCGCGGTTCTTCTTACGGAAGATCTTTCCGCGGAAGAAAGCGATCTTACGATTGCGTTTGCGGGCGATATAACGATCGACCTCGGTGGGCATAGTCTGACGGCGGAAAACCTATCCGTTCGCTCGGGCGGCGTTTTGACCGTTCGAAACGGCGACGCGCAATATACTTCCGTTTCCCTTCGGGCGGACGGAGGAATTTATATAAAGAACCTGATCGGCAAAGCGGATACGGACGGCTCCGATCAAGAGATCGTTTCATAAGGAGGAGGCACTATGAAAAGATACGTTTGTTTCATTCTTTTATTCAGCCTCGCGCTTTCCGTTTTCTTTTCGGCGTCTTCTTTCGCGTTTGCGGAAGGAAATGAAGTTCGCGCCGTGATCGCGACCGAAGAAAAACAGGGCGACCTTCTTTCGGTTACCCTCTCTCTTACGAGAAACGACGGACTTGCGGCGATCGGGTTTCGCTTGGAGTACGACGAGGACACGTTCGAACTTCTCGGAAGCGAGTTCGGCGGCGCATTATCCTCGCTGGATCCTTACGACGCCTTCCATGACGACGAGGTGACCTATCGCTATCCGTACGTCCTTTACTATTCGGGATACGGCTACAATCGAACGGATACGGGCAAACTCGTAACTTTGTCTTTCCGCATAAAGGACAGCGCGATAAACGGGGAAAAAGATTTCTCGCTTTATGTGTACGATATGGCGTATTACGAGGGAAGCGCGATCCGCTCTTCCGAGTACTATAAAGGCTCGGGTAGCGCGGACGCCCTGAACGGCGGCGTTAAGGTTGCGGAAGAGACGTACGTCGTGTCGGGGAGAGAAGCGGCTTCGGCGAAAGGAAACGTGCCTCTCGTGATCGGACTTTCCGTAGGCGGCGGGGCGATCGTCCTTTTGCTTCTCGTGATCAGCTATATCGCGTATAGAAAGAAAAATGCAAAAAACCTTCCTTCCGAAAAGGTTTCGGAAGAGAAAAAACAAGCTTAAACTCAATTCGGAGATTTATGATGGAAAAAAGATTGAAGAAAGCAAGTTATTCGAAAATATGGATCGCACTCGTCGCAATTCTCGCGGTTGCGATCGCTTTAACGTCATTCGCATTTCTTTACGAGGGCACTGCGGCAAGCGCCGATCCCGCGATCACGCAGGCGATCGAAGTCGATAGCTTAACCGTCCATCGCGGTCAGGAGTTCGACGTGAATTTGACTCTCTCCGGCAACGAAAACGGAATGTACGCCCTTCGCTTGCTCGTTACGTTCGATACGTCGGCGATGAGCCTCGTAGGGTGCAGAAGAGGAACGGCGGCGCAAGGTTACGTGCTGCGGAACGCTTCGGATTTCGTAACGTCGAACGCGTCCTCGGGCTATGAAAGCTACGGTGAAGAGGAAAAACCCTTCGTGATCCTTTGGAGCAATACGAACTTGATGAAAGGAAACGGAACGCTCGTAACCTTGACCTTCCGATCCAAAAAATCCGCCCTCGTTGCGGATCGCGAGAACGGAGTGGATTATTTTATAAACGTAGCGTGCGATGAAAACAATACGCGCGTTAAACTCGGAGAAAAATGTCTTCTTCCCGTTTCGGGCGGCGCCGTTCGTACGCTGTACGGAGAGCATTACGTCCTTTTGTTAGACGCGTTCGGCAATCAATTCGCGCTCGCGGAGAGCAATGAAAGCCGCGTAACGCTAGAAGACGCCGAAGCCACGCGCCCGGGCGTTTCCCCCGAAAAACCTTCCACCACCAAATTTACCTATACTTTCCGCGGTTGGAAAGAGACGGACGGCAGCGTGGGCGACCATCTCGTGTACGAGCCGACCTTTACGATTACCTCCGTTCCGTACGATATTACCTTCCATCAAGGGATCGAGCTGGACGATGGCGCCGTCAGTTACTCGGACGAGCGCATCGCGACCTTCCTCGGAGATTCTTATTTATACGACACCGATCCCGCGACCGTTCCTTACGGCTCGATCGTCGTGTTTGACGATTATAAGCCCGTAAAGGACGTCAGCGTTCATCCCTATTACACGTTTGTCGGTTGGTTTGAGGATATTGCTTGTACGGTTCCCGTTTCTTTTGCCACGATGCCCGATAAAGACGTGGATCTTTACGGCTACTATCAATTGAACGTCGAATCGGACGATACGACCGCAACCGAGATCCAAACGGAACTGACGGTGGAAGGAAGTACCGTATATGCAACCTTCTCCGTCCGTCGGAATTTCGGATTCAATACGCTGCGCTTTACTCCCTCTTTCAACGCAAGCGCGCTGACCTTCGAAGGCTTTAAGGTTAAGGCGGACAGTCCGTTCGTTTCGCTCGGGGAAATCTTGTATCCCGAGATCAATTCCGCTATTGCGGCGGGAGAAGCGGAGGTCGGCGTATGGCAGGAGATCGAGAGCGGGTATTCTCCCTCGTCTCTTGCGTTCGCCTTCGTTTGTTCTTCCGAAAACGCTTACGCGACGGGCGAACTCGTTACTTTGAAATTCAGCATTAAAGAAGAAACGGTTGCGGGCGCGTATGAGATCGCGGCCCTTGCCGGCGAGCGCGACCTGACCGTGTTCAAAACGGACGGCAGTTTGTGGTACGCAAAGGCGGCGTCTCTTGCCGATACGCTTGAAATCAAAAGGGTGGAAAAACCGACCGAGACCGCGCTTACTTACGTTTATAACGGGCTCGAACAATCTTACGTTTTCGCTTCGGAAGGAGACGCGAACGATTACGAAGTCGCAAACGGCGCGCGGACGGCGGCGGGCGAGTACGCGGGAGAACAAGCGGTAAAAGTCCGCTTAAAAACCCTTCCCGGCGTTTATGCGACTTGGGCGGACGGCGAAACGGAAGAACTGTCTTTTACCTTTATCATCGAAAAAAGAAAAGTCGAGATGCCCCGTCAAACCACGCGCACGTACGCATACACGGGCGAATCTATAAGTTATGTGTTTGAAGATGACGGCGAAGTCGCGTATTACGATCTTTCGAACGAAAGCCGGACGAACGCGGGAACGTACGACGGGGAAAATTCCGTCTTTGCGACTTTGAAAGACTTGAATAACACCGAATGGGCGGATGAAACGAACGAGCCTTTGGCGTTTACTTTCATTATAGAAAAGCAGGTCGTTTTGAGCCCGATCGTAAACGCGAAAGCCTATACGGGTTCCCTTCTTACGGCAAGCGTAAGCGACGCGGATCTTTACGTCGTCAGCGAGAACGAAGGCGGCGTGGAAAAGGGCGAATATCCCGTTCGCTTTACCTTCCGAGAGGGCGTTTCCGCTAATTACGCTTGGAAAGACTCCGATACCGATACCGTAACGGTTGTTTTCCGCATTACGGAAGTAGCGAACACTTGGGAAATTACGCCTTACGTCGTGAATAAGTTTTACGACCGCCGTCCTATCGAAACGAGCGCGGCGAAGGCTCTCTTCGGCGGCGCGGCGGTGATCACCTTCCGCGACAGGTCTGACACGACGGGCGGTTTTAGCTCGGAAAAACCCGTAAAAGCAGGGAAATATACCGCAAAATTCGAAGTTGCCGAGACGGCGAGTTACGCCGGAATTTCCGAAACCGTGGACTTTGAAATTTGGAAGGCGGAGAAGACGATCCCGACTCCTTCCGTTAAAAATTACGTTTACAACGGCAGGCCGCAAACGTACGAGTTTGAAAACGCGGGCGATACCGAAGCCTATACCGTAACGAACGGCGTCAGGGAAGAGATCGGCTGGCAGTTCGTTACCGTTTCTTTGATCGATAAGGAGAATACCGTTTGGAAAGACGGCGGCGTTTTGAATAAAACCTATCGCTTCGAGATCGAAGCGCTTACCCTTTCCGCCGAAGACGGTGGATTTGCCGTTCGCCTTACAAACGCGCAAGGTTTTGCCTCCGGCGTAACGCTGACGGCGAAAAAGAGCGCGGCGAGCGCAAAAGATCTAACTTCTCTCGCCTTCGGAAAGACTCCGATCGCGGCAAGCGGGCAAACGGTGGATCTTTCGTCGCTTTCCCGTAAATGCGTCGTTGCGCGCTTGGATCTCTCCCTTTTGAACGGAACTTCGCCCGTGACCGCATTTTCGGGCGCTTATGAATACGAGCTTTCCTATCCGAACGAGGGTAGGGAGGGAATTCTTGCCGCGATGATACGCGGAGACGAGCTGGTCCTATTCGAAACGACCCAAGCCGGCGATCTCGGCGTTATCTTTACGGCAAGCGAAGTTTCGGACGTTTTCCTTCTTGCGGATCATTCCTATCAAGAAGGGACGGCGGACGAGGCGTTTTTGAAGAGCGCGGCGACTTGCGAGGACGCGGCGGTTTATTATAAGAGCTGCGCCTGCGGAGAAAAGGGAGAAGAAACCTTCTCTCAAGGGGAGCCTCTCGGACACGCTTACGATTTTTCGGCGGCGGTTTGGAACTGGGCTGCGGATCGCGCTTCCGCTACCGTTACCGTCGTCTGTTCGAGAGATGAAACGCATATCGGCACTCTTGACGCCGAGGTCAATATCACGGCGAGCGAGAAGCCGGGTAAAGAAACTTCCGGATTCGTGGAATATACCGCGACCGCTATCTTCGGCGGGGAAACTTATACGAACGTTCTTCGCGAACTTCTTCCCTCGGACGGACACGCGTACTCCTCTTCTCCCGTTTGGACTTGGAAAGAAGGAGACAAGAGTTACGAAGCAACGGCGACCTTTACCTGCGACTGCGGCGAGAGCGTGATCGTTCGCGCGGCGGACGTTGCGCAATCGGTCGGAACCAAAGAAATCGAATACGACGCCGAAGTTCGCTTTAACGGCGCCGTTTATCGCGATACTTTTAAGATCGATCGTCCCGCGGCGATCTTCGACTTTGCGGACGGCGTAACGAAGGAACAAAGCATAGCGCTCCTTCCGGGCGAATTCGTTTCTTTCCCCCGTCCCTCTTCGCGCGAAAATTACGAGTTTGCCGCGTGGAAGGGCAGCGACGGTTCCTACGTCGTGATAGGAGAATCGGGCGAGTTTATCGAGTACGCGATCGGGTTTAAGACCGTTATCTTTACTGCCGATTGGACTGCGTTCGGCAACGTAACCGTTACGGTAAAAGACGAATCGGGCGCCCTTCTTTCCGGCGCGACCGTTAAGATCTATAACGGCGACGACCTTCTCGGGTCGGCTTCCTCTTCGGACGAGGGAACCGCGGCGTTCCGCCATATTCCTTACGGAAACTACAAGCTCGTTTCCGAGTATCCGTACTCGGACGGCGTCAGCTACATAACCCGTTCGGTCTCTTTCGACCTCGATCGATCGGAGGTCAATGTGTCCGTGGTTTTGCCGAAATCCCGTTTTAGCACGATCGTGGAAGGCGACGGCTCTTCGGACGGGCTGGACGGCGCGATCTCGGACGAGGAAAAATCCGCGATCGGAGACGGAACGGAAAGCGGCGATGTAAACGAGATCGTGATCACGCAAAAGCGCGTAACTGCGGTTTCGGAAGAAATCAAACGCGAAATGAGAGAGCAACTCCGTAAAGACGGCGGAGAGGGATATTTCGTTGACTTTTACGACGTTACCGTTATCAAAACCGTAACGCAAAGAAATTCTCACGGCGTTTCCTTCGTAAGAGAGGAGATCGTTAAAACCGCCGAGCAGTATCAAACGAACATTTTCCCGATCTCTTCCGCTTTGCGCGCCGAGATCGCGAAGGTTTCGGGTTCCTCTCAAAACCTGTTCGTTTATAAGCGCCACGTCTTTGACTCGGGCGTCGTCGTAATTTCGAACCTGAAAAAGGTTTCGCCCGAAGAAGGCGACAAGGCGGAGGAAGAATGCTTCTTCATTAAGAACGTTGCGGGAACGGAATACATCGCGATCCGTCAAAAGGAATACAGCGTGTTCGGATTCGGCGTTTCGCCCGATCCCATTCTCCTTTCGAACGAAATCACGAGTTTAACGCTCGGCGATTGGACCTTCGGCGGCGCGCCCAAAGCGCCGAACGCAACGGCAAAATACGGAACGGAGAACGTTCGATTCTCCTATTCTTCTTCGCTTGACGGCGAGTTTACGGAAACCTTGCCGAGAAAGGCGGGAAAATACTTCGTAAAAGCTTTCGTTCCCGCCACGTCCGTATATGCGGCGGCGGAAAAAACCGTCCCGTTTACCGTTTTGAAAAAGGTCGTATCGAGACCGGATAAGGACGATAGAGTCTTTACTTATAACGGCGAAGAGCAGGTGTACGGCGTTAGCCCGACCGAAGATTACGCGGTGTCGGGCGGAAGGCAGACGAACGCCGGCAAGTATGAAGTCGTTTTAACGTTGAACGACGAGGAATCCACCGTTTGGGATAACGGCTTCTCCGATCCCGTTCGCTATGAATTCGTGATCGCGAAGAAGAAGCTTTCGGACATTCCCGGCATTGAATTTAAGGACAAAACTTTCCGTTTCGACGGAAAGCGCCATTCGATAGCCGTTACGGGCGAGCTTCCCGAAGGCGTGTCGGTTGCGTATAGCATCGAGAGCGAGTACGAGATCGGAAAGTACCTTGTATATGCGACGTTTACCGTGGAAAACGAAAACTACGAAGCGTCCGAGCCGATGAAAGCGGTTATGCGCATTCGGTTTAATTGGCTTTGGATCCTTATTCTGATCGCCGTGATCCTGTGTTTGTTTATCGTGATCCTGATCGTCATTGAAAAAACGATCAAAAAATTAAAGAAAGACGAGGCGAAGAAAGACGAGGCGAAGAAAGACGACGAGCCTGAGAGCGGAAAACAGCCCGAGCAGCAAGCGAAGGAGGATAGCAAAAATGAATAACGCAGCGCTTTTGACGAATAACGGGATCGCCGCAATCGGCGGCGCGATCATCGCGGTGTACGCCATCCTCGGAGCCGCCGTTCTTCTCGGAGCCGTCTCGTTGATCCGCCTTCTTGCTTTAACGAAAAAAACGGGAACGCCTGCCGCTGCCCCCAAGGAGGATCCTGCTCTTGCTTCCGAGCTTGAAAAGGAAAGAGCGGCGCGCGAAGAAGCGGAACGCGCTCTTGCTTCGAAAGAAGAAAACTGCGCCGTTTGCCGAAAAGAAAAAGAAGATGAGATCGCGGCTTTGAAGAAGAGGATCGAAGAACTCGAAAACGCGCCTAAGCCGGAGCCGCAGATCGTTTACGTGGAAAAGGAAAGAACGCTCAAAGAGAGTTTGACCGCCGCGAAGGAAGTCGGATCTCTCGGCGTTATTTCCAAAAAGTCCATAATCGAGTATTTATCCGAGAAGCACGGGGATAAAGTGGAACTCGTGGGCAGGAAAAATCGCACGGATAACGGAAAACTCCTCGTTTCGGATAACCACTTCGCATTCAGTCCGGAAGGAAAGCGGGTATGCTTTACTTACGTTTACGAAACGGACGACGGTCACGTCGTTTCCCTGATCAAGCTGGACGCGCCTTACGCCTCTTTCCTATCTTCGGAGCATAAGGAAGTCAGTCGCAGCCGTTTCCCGAAGAATAAAGAGAACGATTGGTACAGCGTCGTTGCGGACGATAGCTTTACCGCGGAAAGTTATTATGCCGTGTTCGATCACGCGATCGCTTTGATCACGGGCGAAGAGGAAGCGTTTGAGCATCGTTCGCTGAAAGAAAG
>DGWX01000051.1 GCA_002395405.1 Christensenella sp. UBA4247 | reverse complement strand
GCAGCGTCCTTCCGTTGACGTTATTACCGGAACGATCAAAAACAATATTCCGACCCGTATCGCGTTTAAGGTTACTTCCGTAAACGATTCGAGGACGATTTTGGATCGCGGCGGAGCGGAATCTCTCTTCGGAAACGGCGATATGCTCTATTGCCCGCCCGACGGAGGAGAACCCGTTCGTTTGCAAGGTCCTTATGTGGGCGACGAAGTTTTGAACGTGGTCAATTTCATCAAAGAGCATAACGATTGCAGTTATGATGCCGGTGCGGAGAAGTTTATTCAAGCGGACAAGCAGGCGGACGCAGATCCTGCGGCGGCACCATCCGTTCCCGACGGAATGGACGCGGAAGACGAGCTGTTTGCGGACGCGCTTCTCTCGGTTATCGAAGCGGGGCAAGCTTCTATTTCCAAATTGCAAAGGAAATTCCGCATCGGATACGGAAGGGCGGCGCGAATCATAGATACGATGGAAGAAAGAGGTTTTATCGGGCCTACGGACGCTAACAATAAGCCGCGCGCCGTATTGATTACGGCTTCCGAATATTATGACCTTTACGGCGAAGACGGATTGGACGGAGGGCAAGAAGGATGAGGATCGGAGCGATCTCGCTCGGTTGCGATAAAAATCGAGTCGATACGGAAAATCTTCTCGGGTTCGCCCTTGCGGCGGGTCACGAGATCGTAAACGATATAAACGACGCAGAACTCGTGATCGTTAATTCTTGCGCGTTCCTGCAAAGCGCGGTTAAAGAAAGCTTGGACGCAGTTTTGGAAGCAAAATCGCATTCGAACGTTCGTTATCTTGTTCTTGCAGGCTGCCTTCCGATGCGCTATTTGAAAGAACTTTCGGCTGAAGACGGGCTTCTCGAAGCGGACGCTTTTTTGCCGAATACTTGTTACGAGCGAATAGGCGAAGTGATCGAACGACTCGAAAAGGGAGAACGAGTGATCCTAACCGCCGACGGAACGCTTCCGAAGCATTCCGAACGAAGGGTCGTTACGACGCCGTATCATTACGCGTATCTGAAAATCGCGGAAGGCTGCAACAATAAATGCACGTTTTGCGCGATCCCGTCGATTCGCGGCGCTTATCGCAGTGAAAGCGTGGATAATCTTATTCGCCAAGCTTCCGAACTGATCGGGCAAGGCGTTCGCGAATTGATCCTCGTTGCGCAGGACGTTACGCGATACGGAACGGACAGCGGAAGTTCTCTCTTGCTTTTACTTCGCGAGCTCGTAAAACTTCCCGTCGATCGCATTCGGCTTTTATATTGCTATCCCGATATGTGTTCCGAAGAACTGATCGACTTTATAGACGAAGAGCCGAAAATGGCGAAATACATAGATATGCCGATCCAACACGCAAGCGATTCGGTTTTAAAGAGAATGAATCGAAAAGATACGCTTTCTTCCCTTAAAGCGAAGATCTCGTATATTCGCTCGAAAAAAAGCGGGATCGCCATTCGTTCCACATTTATGGTGGGATTCCCGGGAGAGACGGAAGAAGAATTCGAAGAACTATGTCGTTTCCTTATAAGCGAAAAACTCGATAACGTAGGTTTCTTCTCTTATTCCAAAGAAGAGGGAACGCCCGCGGCGAAAATGAAAGGTCAGATCTCGCAAAAAGTCAAGGCGAAAAGGCTTTCCGCCGTTCACGCGATCCAATCCGCGATCGCAAGAGAAAAAGCGGAAGCTGCGATCGGTCGGACGATCCCGGTTATTTACGATGGGATCGATTACGATAAAGAGCTCTTTTTCGGGCATACCGATCGAACGATGCCGGACGCCGACGCAAAGGTATATTTTACTTCAACATCTCCGGTTGAGATCGGGGAAACTTACAGAGTAACGATCGAGAAAGTTAAAAAACTCGATTTGTACGGAAAAAATGCGGAGGAAGAAAAGTGAATTTGCCAACGAAGATCACTTTATTGAGAATACTTTCGGTGCCGATCATCGTCGTTTTATTCTATCTTTCTTTTCCGCTGCATTATCTCGCGGCGGCGATCGTTTTCGTTCTTGCGGCGATAACGGACATGATAGACGGGCTTCTCGCGCGGAAAAGAGGGGAAGTTACTTCCCTCGGAAAAGTGCTCGATCCGATCGCGGACAAAGTTCTCGCTTGCTTTGTTATGATCATGGAAGCGGCAAACGGAGATATGATGCTGTTTTATCCTGCCGGCGTAATTCTTTCCACCGTGATCGTAGGGAGGGAGATCTTGATCGGCGCGCTTCGAACGATGGCGGCGCACAAAGGCGCGATCCTTGCCGCGGATAAACTCGGCAAACTGAAAACCATTCTTTTGAACGTATCTCTCCCCGTTATCTTGATCGGGCATTTCCATATTGCGATCAAAATCGCGGGAAACGTTATTTTTGCCGCGGCGGCGATCTTAACGGTCGCTTCGGGGATCCATTACGTCGTTAAAAATCGCCGTATCTTTTCGGAAGGAGAGAACAATGGCTGAAATACTGATATTCAAAGTTTTCGGTTATACCGAAAATGAAATCTTGAAAAACCTCGAACAAATCGTAGATCGGGCAAACGTTCGCATTCGTTGCGAAGCGCTCGACGCAAAAATTGAGATCGAATGCGATAAAGGGAAGGAGAGCGAAATCCAAAACGCCGTTTATCAAGTATTTTACGGTGCCGTGTATGCGGAAGAAGACGTCTCTTTGGCGAAAGCGGTTTTAGACAGACTTTCCCTTTACGGAAAAACTTTGTCCGTTGCCGAAAGCTTAACGGGCGGGCTCGTTACTTCGAGAATCGTTTCGATTCCCGGTGCGAGCGAAGTCTTGATAGAAGGTCTCGTTACGTATAGCAACGAAGCGAAAATCAAGCGTTTGAAAGTGGACGAATCCGCCATACGGGCATTCGGCGCCGTTTCGGAAGAAGTCGCAAGACAAATGGCGAAAGGGTTGATTCTTTCGGGTTCCGACTTTGCGGTTTCGACAACCGGAATCGCAGGTCCGGGCGGAGGATCGAAAGAGAAACCCGTCGGCCTGACCTATATCGGCGTTGCGGACGAGATCAACGTTTGGGTAACGAAGTGTCTTTTTTCGGGAGATCGCGAAGAGATCAGAAACGAAGCGGCCAATACCGCGCTCTTTCTCTTATGGAAAAAGCTCGTAAAACCGAACGATTTCGAAAATATGGTTATAGAGTAGATTGCGAATTTCGCATTCCGCTTGCATTATAAAATGAATTTAGGAGAAAACGATTATGGAAGAAAAAGTAAAGTTAAGCGGAGAAGCCTTGGACGAAAAGCGCCTTGAAGAAAAAAGGAAAGCGCTCGAACAGGCGATCCAGCAAATTGAAAAAGCACACGGCAAAGGTTCGATTATGAAACTCGGCGACGGTTACAACGTCAAAGTTGAAGTAATCCCGACGGGTTGTCTCGCTCTTGATAACGCGCTCGGCATCGGCGGGTTACCTCGCGGAAGGATCGTTGAGATCTACGGGCCCGAATCCAGCGGTAAAACCACCGTTTCTTTACACGTCGTTGCGGAAGCGCAAAAACTCGGCGGAACGGCGGCGTTTATCGACGCGGAACACGCGCTCGATCCCGAATATGCGAAAAAACTCGGCGTCAATACGCAAGAACTTTATATTTCGCAGCCGGATAACGGAGAGCAAGCGCTCGATATCGCCGATTACCTCGTTAGAAGCAACGCGGTGGATATCGTCGTTGTGGATAGCGTTGCGGCTTTAACCCCGAAAGCGGAGATCGAGGGCGATATGGAGCAGCTTACCGTCGGTTCGCAAGCGAGACTTATGAGCAAGGCGTTACGTAAATTAACGGCGGTTATCAACAAGAGCAAAACCTGCGTTATCTTCATCAACCAGCTTCGCGAAAAAGTCGGCGTAATGTTCGGAAACCCCGAAACGACTCCCGGCGGTAAAGCTCTTAAATTCTATTCGAGCGTTCGTTTGGACGTTCGCAAAAAGGACGTTATGAAAGATGGCGGCGTTGCGATCGGTAATAAAACCACGGTTAAAGTCGTTAAAAACAAATTGGCGCCTCCTTTCCGTACGGCAGAGTTTGAAATCATTTACGGACAAGGCATTTCGAAAGAAGGCAGCTTGATCGATCTTGCGATCGATAACGGTATTTTGGTTAAGAGCGGATCTTGGATCAGCTATAATGACGAAAAGATCGGACAGGGCAGAGACAAGGTGATCGCCCTTTTGAAAGGAAATCCCGAGCTTTACTCGGAAATCGAGGCAAAAGTTAAAGAAAAGCTCGCGAATCATTCCGACAATTAAGGTAAAATGCGGTTATACCGCTAAAAATAAATTAGGAGGAACGTTATTATGAAAACAACTATTTTTCTCGGCGTTTCTTCCGCGGCTATAGGGGCAATATTCGCAGTGGTCGGCTTGATCGTCGGCGCTGCGCTCGGTTATTTCCTTTATAAGATGTTGGTCGAAAAGAAAGTAGGCAACGCAAAGGCGGAAGCGGCGAAAATATTGGAGGAAAGTAAGCAAGAAGCAAAATCGATGCGAAAAGAAGCTTTGATCGAGGCAAAAGAAGAGCAGCATAAAATGCGCTCCGAGCTCGACAAGGAAATTCGCGAAAGACGCGCCGAAGTGCAAAGGCTCGAACAGCGCGTAACGGCAAGGGAAGAAAACCTGACGAGAAAAGAGGATACCCTCGATAAAAGACTGTCCGACGTTGAAAACGCCAAGCAAGCGTTGAACGTTCGCGAGCAGGATATCGTTCGTAAAGAGAACGAAGTTGCGGAATCTCATAACAAAATGCTCGTTGAACTCGAAAGAGTTTCCGGAATGTCGAGAGACGAAGCGAAAAAAAACCTGATGGACGATATGCTCGAAGACGCGAAGCGAGACGCCGTTCAAATGGCGAAAGAGATAGAAGCAGAGGCAAAGGAAGGCGCGGAAGCAAAAGCGAGAGAGATCGTTTCGATGGCTGTTCAACGCTGCGCTACCGATCACGCTTCTGAAATCGCGGTTTCCGTCGTTCCTCTTCCGAATGATGAAATGAAAGGAAGAATCATAGGAAGGGTGGGACGAAACATTCGTGCATTTGAAAACGCGACCGGTGTTGACGTCATTATCGACGACACGCCCGATGTTGTTACCATCTCTGCTTTTGATCCCGTAAGGCGCGAGATCGGCCGCGTTGCGCTCGAAAGATTGATGAGCGACGGTCGAATCCATCCCGCGCGCATTGAAGAAACGGTGGAAAAAGTTAAAAACGAGATCGATAATCAAATGAAAGACGCAGGCGAAGAAGCGGCGTTTGACGTTGCCGTGTACGGACTCCATCCGGAACTTATAAAGATCCTCGGAAGATTGAAATTCAGAACAAGCTACGGACAAAACGTTTTGAAGCACTCGATCGAGGTTTCCCACCTTGCCGGTATTCTTGCCGCAGAGATCGGTGCGGACGTCAAAGTCGCAAAGAGAGCAGGACTCCTTCACGATATCGGAAAGGCGGTTGACCACGAAGTCGAAGGAACCCACGTTGCGATCGGCGTTGAGCTTGCGAAGAAATTCAAAGAAAGCGAAGCCGTCATCCATGCGATCGAAGCTCATCACGGCGACGTTGAAGCAAAAACGGTGGAGGCGGTCCTCGTTCAAGCTGCCGACGCGATCAGCGGCGCAAGACCCGGCGCAAGAAGAGAATCTCTTGAAAATTACGTTAAGAGGCTCGAAAGCATCGAAAAGATCGCCAATTCCTTTGACGGAGTAGAACAGTCCTTTGCGATCCAAGCGGGAAGAGAGATCCGCGTTATGGTAAAACCCGAAAAAGTGGACGATACCAAAACGTATTTCATTGCCAAGGAAATCGCTAAAAGGCTTGAAAACGAACTCGAGTATCCGGGTCAAATCAAAGTCAGCGTGATACGCGAGCTCAGGAGCGTGGAATACGCAAAATAAAACCGATTGAGAATTCGTTTTCGGAAGCGAAAAGCTTCCGAAAACTTCTATTCTCCGATTTAGCGAAACCTTTATTGCATTGAATCGCATTGCCTTGCAAAGCATAAAAAAAGAAGCCTTGCAAAGCAAGTGGGCTTGGCAGGGGAGACGCGATTCGCGAGGAAAGAAGAGACGGAATAGGGAGCGGGCGCGATCGAAGAGCGCAAGAGCGAACGTCACATGCAAGGTGGATTCGAAGAAGACACGAGTTGCGTGTTTGAATCGCAAAACATAAAAAAAGAAGCCTTGCAAA
Source organism: Christensenella sp. UBA4247 (assembly GCA_002395405.1). Classification (GTDB taxonomy): domain Bacteria; phylum Bacillota; class Clostridia; order Christensenellales; family CAG-1252; genus CAG-1252. The sequence goes on along the minus strand of DGWX01000051.1, from coordinate 9,706 downwards.
GCAAGTGGGCTTGGCAGGGGAGACGCGATTCGCGAGGAAAGAAGAGACGGAATAGAGAGCGGGCGCGATCGAAGAGCGCAAGAGCGAACGTCACATGCAAGGTGGATTCGAAGAAGACACGAGTTGCGTGTTTGAATCGCAAAACATAAAAAAAGAAGCCTTGCAAAGCAAGGCAACTTGGCAGGGGAGACGCGATTCGAACACGCAACCAGCGGTTTTGGAGACCGCTGCTCTACCGTTGAGCCACTCCCCTTCGTTAACTTGAACTATTATAAACGAGTAAGAAGGTAAAGTCAAATAAAATTATGTACAAATATAAACTGGGAATTATCGGTGCGGGCAATATGTCCACCGCAATACAAAAAGGTGTTTTAACAAGTGGGCTTCTCGCTCCGAACGAAATAATCGTAAGTGATATTTCCATATCGTTTCTCGAAAGAGCGAAAGATCTCGGCGTTCAAATTACGACGAACAATCTTGATGTTGCGGAGAATGCCGAATATCTTTTATTTGCGGTAAAACCACAAGTTTTCCCCGATATTGCAAAAGAATTAAAAGGAAAACTATCCGAAACGAAAGTCATTTCGATTATGGCGGGAGTTACGATCCAATCGTTAAAAGAAAACCTTTCGGCTGAAAAAATCTGCCGTGTTATGCCGAACACGCCCTGTATGGTCGGAAGCGGAATGAGCGCACTTTGCTTCGAACAGTATGATGACGAGGAAAAACAATTTCCTCTTTCCGTTTTTTCGGGAATGGGAGACATTATCGAACTCGGTGAAGATAAATTCGACGCGGTGACTTCTGTCAGCGGCAGCGGCCCCGCTTACGTTTATATGTTTATAGACGGAATGATCAAAGGCGGGATGAACGGTGGATTGAGCTATGAAGAAGCGAAAAAGCTCACGTTGCAAACGGTCATCGGCGGCGCTCGGATGATCGATTCTTCCTCTCAGCCAATTGAAAAATTGGTGGACGCCGTCTGTTCTAAAGGCGGGACGACGATTCAAGCGGTTACCTATTATAAAAGTCAAGGATTGACCGATATGATCGCGGAAGGTGTGGATCGTTGCCGCGCGCGGTCGATCGAAATGCGAACCGGCGGTTCGGATACCTTCGTTCGGATCTATACGGACGGTGCGTGCAGCGGAAATCCGGGACCGGGCGGATATGCGGCTATCCTCGAATGTAACGGGTCGGAGAAAGTGATCAGCGGCGGTGAAGATAATACCACGAATAATCGAATGGAGCTTCTTGCCGTGATTGAAGCGCTGCGCTCGTTAAACAAGAGATGCGTAGTGGAAATACATAGTGATTCGGCGTACGTTGTTAACGCGGTCAATAACGATTGGCTTACTTCTTGGAAAGCGCATCGTTTTGCAAACGTCAAAAACCCGGATCTGTGGGAAAAATTGATTGCCTTACTTGCTTCTCACGAAGTAAAATTCGTAAAAGTAAAAGGTCATTCGGATGACGAAATGAACAATCGTTGCGACGAGATAGCGCGAAACGAATCGCAAAAACGAAAAATGGACTCATAAACGAAAAATAAAGGATTATCCGAATAAATCGAATAAATGTATTATTTCGGATAGCTTGATCGAGTGCTTCTCTTTGTTATGAATATGGGGAAACATTGCAAAGAGAAAAGGAGTTTTGAATGATATTGGCAAATATAAATCCAATTGCCTTCGAAATCGGTTCTTTGACCGTCAGATGGTATGGCATTTTTATTACGTTGGCGATCCTCGTTGGATACGGTATATCTTGTTTTTTGGCGAAAAAGAAGGGGATCCCTCTTGATTTTATGTTGGAACTGTTTCTTTGGGCGGTTCCGTTTGCGATCGTTTTTGCCCGTTTGTCTTACGTTTTGTTTCATCCGAAAGATTTTATCGTTCATTCAGCGTCCGATTTCGGAAGACTCTTTGCTATATGGGAAGGCGGCATCTCAATTTTAGGCGCGATCCCGGGCGGAGCGCTCGGCGCTTTTATTGCTTGCAAGCGAAATAAGATCCCTTTTTCCGAAGTGTTGGATTCGGTCGCTCCGGGCGTCGTTCTCGGGCAAGCGCTCGGCAGATGGGGAAACTGGGCAAATCAAGAGTTATACGGTAAAGCCATTACGAACGAAACTTTTCAAGTTTTTCCGATCGCCGTATTTATCGATCTTGAGGGGGGATGGTTTCAAGCCACGTTTTTTTACGAGATGGTTTTGAATCTGATCGGATTTGCGATCATATTAACCGTTTTCTTTCGTTCGAATAAAAATCTCGTAACTTTTATGAGCTATTTATCTTGGTATATGATCGTTCGCGCGATCATGGAAATTTTTCGCGCAGACGCAGTCAGCGTCGGCGGCGTTCGGATCGGCGTGCTCGGTTGCGCGCTCGCCGCTGCCGTTTCGCTATTTATTACGGTTTTGATCTCGGTCAGAAAAATACATACGGGTACTCCGCGAATATTGAATCCCAAAGGAGAATTGCAATGAGAAATTTAACGCTATTAACGGATTTTTACGAACTTACGATGATGTATGGTTATCAAAAATGCGGAAATAAGGACAAAGTGGCCGTATTCGATCTGTTTTTCCGAGGCAGAGAAGAGCTGTCTTACGCGGTTGCCGCCGGACTCGAACAGGCGATCGATTATATCAAAAATATTCGATTCGGAGAAGAGGAACTTTCTTACTTGCGTTCTTTGAATTGTTTCGACGAAGCGTTTTTGAACGAACTGAAAGATTTCCGTTTTACAGGGGATATTTATGCGGTCAAAGAGGGCAGTATCATTTTCCCGTATGAACCTTTGATGATCGTCAAAGCGCCGATTTTCCAAGCGCAATTCGTGGAAACCGCGCTTTTGACTTTGATCAACCACCAAACGTTGATCGCAACGAAGGCCTCCAAAATCGCCAATAATACGGACGCCGCGGTTCTCGAATTCGGGCTTCGCCGCGCGCAAGGACCCGACGCGGGCATATACGGCGCTCGTGCCGCGATCATCGGCGGTTGCGTTGCCACGTCGAACGTGATCGCGGGAAAGATGTTTAACATCAAAGTCTCGGGAACCCACGCTCACAGCTGGGTTATGTCTTTCCCGGACGAGCTAACCGCTTTTAGAAAATACGCTGAACTTTATCCCGATAACTGCTTGCTTCTCGTGGACACTTACAACACCTTAAAAAGCGGCGTTCCGAATGCGATCCGGGTATTTGACGAGCTCAAAGCGAAAGGGCATAAGCCGGTCGGTATCCGTATCGATAGCGGCGACCTTGCGTATTTGTCGAACGAAGCGCGTAAAATGCTGGACGAGGCGGGTTATTCCGACGCGATCATCTGCGCTTCGGGTGATATAGACGAAAACGTTTTGATCGCTTTAAACAGTCAAAATGCGAAAATCGATACGTACGGTATCGGAACGAAATTGATTACGAGCTTTTCCAATCCGAGCCTCGGCGGCGTCTATAAACTTGCGGCGATGGAAGATGAGAGTGGCAAACTCGTTCCGAAGATCAAAATCAGCAATACGGCTGAAAAGGTAACCAATCCCGGCTTGAAAAAAGTCGTTCGGTTTTACGATAAAAAAACCGATATGGCGATCGCGGATCTTATTATGTTGATGGATGAAAAAGAGCCGGATGGTTCTCCGTATACCATTTTCGATCCCGAAAATCCATGGAAAAAAATGACGATCGAGGATTATTACGTCGAGAATTTGCTCGTTCAGGTTTTTAAGGACGGTAAACAAATATACGATTCTCCCGACGTGAAAGAAATCGCTTCGTATCATAAAAAATGTTCCTCGCGTTTTTGGGAGCAATATAAGAGAGTTACTTTGCCCGAGATCTTCAAAGTGGATCTTTCGGAAAAGCTTTTCAATCTCAAACAAGTTTTACTTGCGCAAGGAAAAGACTAATCTTCTATAAACGCACCGTATCGTTCATTTTGCGCGGTTTCCGTTTCTCTAAATACGGATGCCGCGCTCATTTTTTCTTTGTCCGATACGTTTGGAAAAACGCTCCCTTTTAAGGAAGAAAGACGCGCTTGCTCTTTCAAATAGCTGTTTTCGGCAACTTCTTCTTTTTCTGCGCTTTTAACGTTCAGGTCCCGATTGGCGCGTTTGATGAAACTTTCTCGAAACGCGTTTATATATGCTTCTGCGTCTTCTATGGCGGCGTCTGCGTTGCTTTTGTTCAAACCGCGCGCGTACGCCGTCCATTTCTTTTTAAAAGCGATCAATCGGTCTTCTTCGAGGGCGATTTTCGTTTGCAATTCTCTCTCCATCGTCCCTTTGATTTCCATGGCTTTTAAGATCGCACCCGAAACGCGCTCTTCGTTTCTTCGATATTCGGCGTTTTTTGCGTAAAGATAATCGTTTTCCTGTTTCAGTCGCTCCACGCAATCTTCCAATTCACGGATCTTACTTTCGCCGAATTCGGTTGTTTTGTGGATATATTCGTCCACTTGTTTCTTTTCATAGCCGCGCATGGCGGTTTTGAATCTCGTCATATTCTCACCTCGGTTTTATAGTACGATAAAGCTCGTGTCGAGGTAAGGATAAGAATATCTTTTCGTGTTGGATCAAGTCGAATAAGAAGGATTTCTTTTAAGCAAAGTATGAACGGCGCGAACGAACGCTTCCGCGTCCTTTAAGGTGTTGTTATATCCGACGCTGGCGCGGATCAGACCGCGTTTTTCGCTTCCGATCGCTTTGTGAATGAGCGGTGCGCAGTGAAGACCGTATCGAACGGCGATCCCGAATTCGGCGCCCAGCGCGTCGGTAAATGCGGCGTTATCTTGGGAGCGGACGTCAAAAACGCAGATCGGACTTCCTTTTACGGAATAAAGGTCAACGCCGTTTTCTCGGGAAAGCTCTTCGTGTAAAAAAGAAGAGATCCTTTCGGTTTTTTCCCGTATCTTTTGTTCGTTTTTTTTCGTCCAGCGCGTTCCTTCGAGAAGGGAAGCGATCCCGAGGGTATTCAGCGTTCCCGATTCCAAACTCTCGGGGGGCATACTCGGTTGGTAGAGTTTATCGCTTTCCGTTCCCGTTCCGCCGTAGATCAAAGGATTTACGAACACGTTTTTGTGAAAAGCGATAAAACCCGTTCCGGGCGCGCCGTGTAATCCTTTATGTCCCGCTCCGCAAAGAAGATCGATCCCGATCTCATCGACGCCGAGGGGAATATGCCCGAGCGCTTGCGCTCCGTCCACGAGAAGGAGGACGCCGTGTTTCGCGGCGATCTCCCCGATTTTGCGTAGGGGAGGGGCATATCCCGTTACGTTGCTCATTCCCGTAACGGCGATCAAATAAGTTTTTTCGTTTATCGCTTTTTCAAGCGCATTTAAGTCCAGAGTAAGTTCTTTCGTCGGCTGAACGACGCTAAGCGAGATCAAGCCTTCTCTTTTCAGCATATAGAGCGGACGAAGAACGGAATTGTGTTCGAACGCCGTCGTAACGACGTGACCTCCGAGTTTTGCGGTACCGAGTATTCCGAGATTCAAAGCTTCCGTACAGTTTTTCGTAAACGCGATCGTGTGGTGACTCGCTCCTATAAAATCGCAAAGAACTTCTCTGGTTTCGTGTACCGTCATAGCCGCTTGGATCGCGTCTTCATGACTGCTTCTCCCGGGATTCGCGCTGCACTTCAAATTTCGCATAGCCGCTCTTATAGCGCTTTTCGGTTTAAATCGGGACGTTGCGGCGTTATCAAAATAGATCATTGAACAATTCTCCTCTTAAAACTAATATATTATATTGAAAACCGTTTGTCGAAGTGCGATTACATATCGGAACAAAGGAGAAAAATATGAATTACGTTATTGCGGTTTTCAAGTCAAGAAAGGAAGCGATGGCATTCGGTACTGCTATGATGAGAAACGGCGCGCGTGTTGCGGCAGTCAATACGCCGCCTTCGATCGGATCGAGTTGCGGACTTTCCGTTAAGTTCGAAAGAAATCGTTTGCCTTTGGCGCAAAGGGTCTTATCCGGAGAGGATTATTTTACCTTCAAAGGATTTTACGAAGTATGATCCGATCCCGCAGAGAACTGCCATCTGCGGGATCTTATTGCATTTTAAGAGGAGAGGACCCAATGATACGGACTTCCTTTCCTTTAATTTTACCAAAATCGTTGAGAAACCTTTCGATTTATGTTATATTTTAGCTATGAACGCCGAAATGCTTATCGAATCGTTGAACGAGATGCACCCGAATGCGGAATGCGAGCTGGATTATCGGTCGCCTTACGAATTGCTCGTGGCGGTTATTCTTTCCGCTCAATGTACGGACAAGCGGGTAAACCTCGTAACGGCGGAACTGTTCAAAAAATATAATACGCCTTCTCAAATTGCGGCGCTTCCGCAAGAAGCACTGGAAAAAGAAATTAAGAGTTGCGGCTTTTATCATGATAAGGCGAGAAATATTATCGGTGCGTCGCGAGCGATCCTCGATCGTTTCGGAGGGGAAGTTCCTTCTTCGAGGGAAGAATTGATGACGTTGCCGGGCGTAGGAAGAAAAACGGCAAACGTCGTATATGCCGTTGCGTTCAAAGGGAACGCGATCGCTGTGGATACGCACGTTTTTCGATTGAGTCACCGCCTCGGCCTTTCCAAAGGGAAAGATCCCCTCGAAGTGGAGAAGGATCTTTGCGCCGCTTTCCCCGAAAAAGCGTGGTCGCATCTGCACCATTTACTGATCCATCACGGTAGATACGTTTGCCGCGCGCAGTCGCCTTCCTGCGATCGCTGCAATTTGACGGAAGTCTGTCTGTATTTCCGAGAAAACCATTTTGCGACTTGCGCGGAAAAGGGAAAGGGGATCAAAACACAAAAATAAATCGATTCAAAAGGCGAATAATAAGAGTATGTTTTTAGACGTTGTAAACATTTATGCAAAAGCGGGAAACGGAGGCGACGGAAAAGTCAGCTTCCATCGCGAAAAATACGTTATGTGCGGCGGACCGGACGGAGGCGACGGCGGGAAGGGCGGTTCCGTTATCTTCGAAGCGGACTCTTCTCTTACGAGTCTGATCGATTTTAAGTTTAAAAAACATTTCCGCGCGGAGAACGGCGCACCCGGCGAAGGCGGAAACTGCTTCGGGAAAAACGGCAAGGATATCTTGGTCAAAGTCCCCACGGGAACCATCATCAAAGACAAAGAAACGGGCGGCATTATAGCGGATATGTTCGCCGACGGCGAAAGAAAAGTGATTTTGAAAGGCGGAAAGGGCGGAAGAGGAAACGCACGCTTCGCGACCCCCACGCGCCGTACGCCGAATTTTGCCGAACTCGGAGAAGTAACGAAAGAGCGTAACTTGACTTTGGAGCTCAAAACCATTGCGGATATCGGATTGATCGGATTTCCGAACGTCGGAAAATCCACGCTCCTTTCCGTTTTGACGAACGCTCGACCGAAAATCGCCAATTATCATTTTACGACGCTGTCTCCCAATCTCGGAGTGATCAAAGCGTATGATAAAAGTTACGTTATCGCGGATATCCCCGGTCTTATCGAGGGCGCCGCGGAAGGACTCGGTCTCGGTCATACCTTTTTACGTCACGTAGAACGCGTTCGTCTTCTTGTTCACGTTGTGGATATTTCGGGGATCGAGGGGAGAGATCCCGCAAGTGATTACAGATCGATTCGCGAAGAACTCCGCCAATATAACGAGAAATTGGCTTCTCTTCCCGAAATATGCGTGGCGAATAAATCCGATCTCCTTTTTGAAAAGGATAAGGTAAAAGAATTTGAAGAAAAGACAGGGATCAAACCGATCTTGATATCCGCCGCATCGTATGATAATATCGAAACGCTCGTTAAGGAGATCTTTTCCCATATGGAAGGTTTGCCCGAAAGAGCGCCGATGGAGTTTGTTCCCTTCGAGTATCCGGAAAGCGACCCGAACGAATTTAAGGTGGAAAAGAAACAAGACGGCAGTTTCGAGGTAACGGGCGGACTCGTTGAGATGCTGATCAGAAAGATCGTCCTCAGCGATACCGAAAGCAACCGCTATTTTCAAAATATTTTAAAAGAAAAAGGTGTGATCGCGCGCTTAAAAGAAATGGGCGCGAAAGACGGAGACACGATCGTCGTGGGCGACGTCGAATTCGAATTATGGGAGTAAAAAAATGAACAGTAAAACGAGAAGCAAACTTATATCTCTTGCTATGACGACGCCCGCTACCGTTCAGATCGGGAAAAACGGACTGACGGATAGCGTGATCGAACAAATCAACCAATCTCTCGAAGATCACGAGCTCGTTAAGATCTCCGTTCTTCGTTCCGCCGATCAAACGGCGAAAGGCGTTATTGCGGAAGCTGCGGAAAAAACGGGGTCGGAACCCGTTCAGGCGATCGGGAATAAGATCGTTCTTTATCGAGTTTCCCATAAAGACGGGATCCGCCATCTCCTTCTTGAAGACTGATCAAGCGTCAAACACGTCGTCTTTGCCGACGCCTTTTTCACCTTGAAAAATCGAAAGACAGGCAAGAATCAAATTGATAATGGAGAAAACGATATAATAGCGAACGAAGGGGGTAAAGAGGGCGATAAAAGCGGTGGCGATCCCCGCAAAGATAAAGTATCTCGCATGAGACGGGCCGATTGCCGATGCAAGAATGGTTTTGATCCTCTTTTTTTCCTTCGTTTCGTTTTCTTTTTTCGGGATCAGATTTCTTTTGAGTAAAAATTTATAAAGCTGCGTAGCGTTTATTATAACGAACTTTTGCGGTATATACGCGCTGACGGCAAGCGCTTTTCTTTCGGTATGATTGGTCAGCGCGTAAATTTCGTCAGCCTCGGACATTTTCGCGATACGATAACTTTTGGCAACGTCTTCTTCCGATAGCGAACCGAACTTATAGGCATAATAGATCACGATTCTTTTTCCGTTTCTTTCGAGGATGGTATTTCCATCTTGATCGCGAATCGAATCGGTCGATCGAAGTGCGTATTCAACGAGGGTTTTCAACGTTCCGTTTCCGTTTAAGAGAACGTAGCGAATAAAATCGCGTTTTTTCATTCTGTCTTTCGGTTTGCGCGGTTTTCTCATATTGAGAGCGATGAACAGAATTCCGATCGTTAAAAGAGAGGCGATCGTTCCGAAAACCAAAGAGTTCGTCCATCTTAAAAATAAAAGGAAGAGAATGAGAGACGCAAAAGCTGTTAATATGATTTTATCCAAAGCCTTTCCCATATGGGGATTTTTGACCAAAGGTCATATTTTAAGCCTTTGGTTGATTGTATTTTGCGAGTAAAATACTGTATAATAAATTTATGATTGCAATTTTCGGCGGAGCCTTTGATCCTCCGCACGCCGAACACGTTAAGATCGCTCGTGAATTGATCGAAAAAAATGAAGCGGAAAAAGTAGTATTGCTTCCTTCCGGAAATTCTCCTCATAAAAAGGCGCTGTCACCGTTTTCCGCCAGAAAAGAAATGATCGAAAAGGCGTTTTCGGAATTGCCCGTACTGATAGACGAAACGGAACTTTTCCTAAAAGGAAAGGCGTACTCTTCCGAGGTGCTACCGATTTTGAAAAAGAAATACGGTGTGATCGAATTCGTGATCGGCGGAGACAGCTTGCTTTCCTTTCGCTTATGGCATGAGCCGAAAGAGATCTTAAAAGTTTGCCCGATCCTCGTTATCCCGAGAGGAGAAGAATCCGTAAGCGAATTAACCGATTTTGCTTCGGGTTTGACAAAGGAATTCGGAG
>DGWX01000023.1 GCA_002395405.1 Christensenella sp. UBA4247 | reverse complement strand
TATGAAATTTTGTATTGTCGTAAATGACGGAAAGAAAAAGGCGAGAGAGATCGCCGCGGATTTCGTTCGAGAACTCGAAGAACGGAATTTGGAATATTATTATTTCGACGGATCGATTCCCTTTGGGACTTCTGCCGCCGTCGTTTTCGGTGGAGACGGCACGATCTTAAAATTTATTCGAACAGGCGTCGTAAACGTTCCCGTTCTCGGGATCAATTGCGGTAAAATGGGTTTTCTTGCCGAGGCGCAGCGCCCGGCTTCGGAGTATGTGGACAAACTTGTTCGCGGTGAATATGAGCTGGATAAGCGAAAACTCTTGCGTATAGACTGCCAAGGTGAGATCTACTATGCTCTGAACGAGGTCGTTTTGGGGAGAGCCGATTCGATCAATTTGGTGGATATCGAAGTTGCGACGGATGAGGATTCCTTGGATCGCTATCGCGCGGACGGCGTTATCGTCGCCACGCCGACGGGTTCGACGGCGTATTCGCTTTCTGCCGGCGGTCCCGTTCTCAGCCCCAAGGTTCCGGCGTATATCGTAACGCCCGTTTGCCCTCACGGATTGCATTCGCGCCCGATCGTCATTTCGGATGATGAGGTAATTAACGTTACGGCAAAAACGGTGGGGAATTGCATCGTCGTGATAGACGGGGTCAGCGTTACTTCCTCGGAAAACGGTTTATCGCTCCGCGTTTCGACGGACGGCAAATGCGCTTCGTTTATTCGAACGGAAAAACGCAGTTTTTACAAAACGATGTTAAATAAAATGACGAAGGAAGGATAGGCTATGTCTTGTGATAATCGTAGGCTTCGTATTTTGGAACTTATCAAAAAACATACGGTCGGAAGGCAAGATCAATTGGTCGAATTGCTGAACGCGGAAGGTTTCGGCGTTACGCAAGCAACCGTTTCTCGCGATATTAACGAGCTTCGGTTGAAGAAGATCAAAGAAGGGGGCGTTTTTCGCTACGTGCAGGACGATTCTTCAAGCGTTGACGGCGATAATAAGATTTCGCTGATGTTTAAGCAAACGGTTATGAGCGTTGTGGTCAGTCAAAATCTCATTATCGTTAAAACATTGGCGGGAAGCGCGAATGCGGTTTGCGCGATTATCGATAACTTTAATTTGAGCGGGGTTCTCGGTTCCGTTGCGGGAGACGATTGCATCTTTGTCGCGACCGAGCCGAACGCGGCTGAAACCGTGGCGCAAACATTCCGTTCTTATATGGCGTAAATTATGTTACAAAGTCTTCGGATCAAAAATATTGCATTGATCGAGGATTGTTTTCTCGAATTCGGTGAAAATCTAAATGTATTGAGCGGCGAAACGGGCGCGGGAAAATCCGTCATTATCGATTCGCTCGCTTTTTGTTTGGGCGCGCGTGCGGATAAAACTCTGATTCGCTACGGGGAAACCCTTGCTTCCGTCGAAGCGGTTTTCGATCTGTCGTCTTCTCCCGCCGTAAAACGAAAAATGACGGACATGGGTATGGACGACGAAGATTTATTGATCATTTATCGTTCTATGACCGAAAATAAAAGCGAAATTCGCTTAAACGGCCGCCCGGCGACTCTTTCGATGCTGAAAGAAATAACGCGTCTTTTAGTCGATATTTTGGGGCAACACGAGAACCAGTCGCTTCTTTCCGTTTCCTCTCATATAGAACTTTTGGATCAATACGGAGAAGATTCGATCGGAGCGTTGAAAGATAAAGTCGGGAGCTTGTATCGAGAATATAAAGAAGTCGAACGCCGGCTTTCGGATCTCGGAAACGAATCCGATCGAGCGAGAAAAATGGATATTTTAAAATATCAAATAGATGAAATCGCGGCGGCAGAGCTCAAAATCGGCGAAGAAGAAGAACTTTTATCGGCAAGAGATCGCTTTCGTAATTCGGAAAAAATCGTAACCGCAGTCGCTCAATCGGCAGCATCTTTGGACGGAGACGACGCTTTCAGCGTTCAAACCGCGATCTCTTCCGCAATGAACGCATTGCGCTCCGTAACGTCATTCGATAAAAAACTCGAAGAGCATTACGAGCGGCTTGATCAAGCATATACCGAGATCAAAGATATAACCGAAGAGCTGAATTCCTATGCCGAATCCTTTGATTTTGACGAAGCAACGGCATCTTACGTCGAAAAAAGAGTGGATTTAATTCGCTCTTTAAAGCGAAAATACGGTGGATCGGTAGAAGAAGTATTAAATTCTTACAAACAATTTTCCGAAGAATATTCTTTTTTGATGAGTGCGGATGAGATGGCGGAAGAATTAAATCGAAAAGAAATTCAGCTTCGTGAAAAATTGATTTCCGCTTCCGAAACGCTTTCGAAAGCTCGTCATAGTTCGGCGGAAAAACTTTCGAAAGAAATCGAAAAAGAACTATCTGAACTTGGAATGAAGGGGAGTATTTTTGAGGTTTCTTTCGAATCCGGAGAAGATTTCCTTTCGCCCGAAGGTTTTGATCGCGTCGAATTTTTGATCTCCCCGAATCCGGGGGAGCCGCTTCGTTCTCTTGCGAAAATCATATCGGGAGGCGAAATGTCTCGTTTTATGCTCGCACTGAAAGTCATTACCGCAAGGATAGACGGGATCGGTACGCTCGTATTTGACGAAGTGGACGCAGGGATCAGCGGACGGATCGGAGAAGTCGTTGCGGAAAAATTGGTTCTCGTCTCTCGTTCGCGCCAAGTTTTGACTATTACCCATTTGCCTCAGGTTGCCGCCGTCAGTGATCGGCATTTTCTGATCGAAAAAACAACGGAACGGGGCAAGACGCATACTTCGATTTATCCTTTGACCGAAGAGGGCGTTCTTCGCGAAATCGAGCGTTTATCTGCCGGAGTCGGAACGTACGGCGCTTTGCACGCGAAAGAGCTTAGGGAACTTGCAAACAAAAAGAAAGCGTCATTGATTTGACCGATCCTCGATCTTATCTTTTTAAAACGAGCGTTTGCTCGTTTTTTTATTATAAATTAAGCATTATTTTATAATATTATTATTAAAATATCCGTAAATGAGAATAATTTGACTTAATTTTTGTACAATTTTTTCCAAAACTGTTTTCCTTTTTTCCGCGATAATTTTCGATCGTTCGACAAATCATAGTATCGAGGTGGCAAAATGAAGAACAAAGTCAGGCTGGTCGTAACGTTACTTGTAATTGCCTTTTTATGTTTTTCTTTTACCGAGTCTATTGCTTACGCCGAACCGGAAAGCGTTTACCTGGGCGGTATTCCTCTCGGAATCGGACTTGCGGAAAATGGACTGATCGTAACGGGTATGGTTGATGTGATCACCGATGAGGGGGCGTTTTGTCCCGCTCGCGGCAGCGAAATATCGACCGATGACGTTATCATCAAGGTAAACGGGGAAACGGTAAACGGCGTTCAAAGTTTTCAGTCTTTACTGCAAGATTCGATCGGCGACGTTACTTTGACTGTAAAAAGGGGCGAGCGGGAATTTACGGCTTCGCTTGCTCCTGTCACCGATAGTTTGACCGGACTTAAAAAACTCGGTTTAACGGTAAAAACGGGGATAAACGGCATCGGAACGTTGACTTATCTGACGCAAAAAGGTCGCTTCGGCGCTCTTGGACACGGAATTGTGGATGCGGATACCGGAAAACCGTTCTTTACCGATCAAGGTTCCGTTTATTCTTGCTCTATAAACGGATTTCGCCGTTCCGAGGCGGGGCGTCCCGGCGAACTGATCGGGCGATTCGTGAATAGACTTTCTCCTGTCGGTTCGATCGATATTTGCAATGAATACGGGGTTTTCGGCAGGGCGCATGAAAAGCTGAAAAGGGATCTGAAATCGATCCCGCTCGGTTCGAAAAAAGACGTAAAAACCGGAAAGGCGTATATTTATTCGACGATCAAAGGCTCTTTGGCGAAAATGTACGAGATCGACATCGTTAAGATCCAAAACCAAAAAGCTCCGAAAGAAAAAAGTATGCTGATCAAAGTAACCGATCCGGAACTCCTTTCTGAGACAGGTGGCATTTTGCAGGGTATGAGCGGCAGCCCGATCGTTCAAAACGGAAAACTGGTCGGTGCGGTTACTCACGTTCTCGTATCCGACGGAACTCTCGGTTACGGATTGTTTATCGATTGGATGCTGAAATATAGCGAATAAAGACGATTGAATGCATAAAAAAAGGAAGGGCGAATAGAATGATTCTATGACGCCTTCTTTTTCATGCAAGCCTTTTTTTCTCAAGCAAGATCTCGGGAATTACATAAAAGAAAACCTGAAATCTTTTGTAATATCCGTTATTTTTGCGATTCTCGGCGTTATTCTCGGAGTTGTCGTCGCCTGTAAAATCGGTGAACAAGAAACCCCGTATTCGGTTTTTGCGGCATTGTTTCGTCTTTCGTTCAAGCCTTTTTCTTATATTTTACCTTGTTTTCTTCGATTTACTTTTTATTTGATTGTTGCCGCTCTCGGTTTTTTTCTTCCTCTGCCGCAATGTTATCCTTGCGTCGCGCTTTTCTTTTACGGCAAATTCATCGGTCAAACCGTTACTTTTTGTTTTCTGATCGACGCCTTGGTTTCCGCATGTTTTTCGCTCCTTTTGTACTTGGTTCTTTTTATCGTCGGTGTCTTTATTATATTTTCGACGTTGGTAAAGGTTCTTGAAATGAAGATTTGTTACGGCGCTTGCCTGAATTCGAAGAACCTTTTTCGAATTCTCCTTTATTTATTGCGTTTTTTGATGATTTATTTTGCTCTTTTATTATTTTTGTTTTTGATATGTTGCGGCGTGATCTACTTGATCGCGATCGCCGTTTAGGTATATTTTCATCATTGCCTCTTATACTAACGCCGAGGTGATTGTATGAAAAAATTGATTTGGATAACACTGATTGCCGTGTTGACCGCCTTTGCGTTTTTTGCTCCGAAACCCTCGGCAAAAGCGGAAGAGCTTTCTCCCGTCAAAGCGCGCGCCGCTTATTTGATGGAAAAAAGAACGGGCGAAACCCTTTACGGTCAGCGCGAAAACGATCCTTTCCCCATCGCAAGTATGGTTAAGATCATGACGGCGCTTTTAACTTTCGAAGAAATCGAGAAGGGCAATTTGACGCCGGAGGAAACCGTCGTTATAAGCGACGCCGCCGCGGGTATGGGCGGTAGTCAAATGTTTCTTGAAAGAGGACTGGCTTATCCGGTAACAGACTTGATCAAAGGCGTTATCGTCGTTTCGGCAAACGACGCTTGCGTAGCTCTTGCGGAACGGATCTCCGGCTCCGAAGAAAGCTTCGTTTCCAAAATGAACGAAAAAGCGAAAGAACTCGGTATGGTTAACACCGTATTCGTAAACGCAACCGGACTTCCGAAAGAGGGCGGACACTCGACAGCTCGTGACGTTGCTTTGATGCTTCGTGCGCTTACTTCTCACGAAAGGTATTTCGATTACAGTAAAATTTGGCTGGAAGATTACGTCCACCCGGACGGTAGGATCACGACTTTTACGAATACCAATAAATTCGTTCGCTTTTATTCCGAATGTGACGGAGGAAAAACCGGGTTTACGCAGGAAGCGAGATTTTGCCTTGCCGCCAGCGCTACGCGCGGAGATACGAAACTAATATCCGTCGTGATCGGCGTGGAAGATTCCAAAACGAGATTTGCCGAAAGTAAGCGCCTTTTGGGTTACGGTTTTTCGCATTATAAAACGGAAGTTCTCTTGAAAAAAGGCGAAATCGCTTTTTACGCTCCCGTGAAGCGTGGCGCTACTTCCGAACTGCCTTGCGGCGTCAAAGAGGATTTGACCGTTCTTTCGAAAACGAGTGCGGAGGGAGAAGATCCCGACTGTTCCGCCGAGTTCTATTCGCTTCGTGCGCCGATAAAAAAAGGCGACGTTGTCGGAGAATGTACGTTGACCGTAGGCGAAAAGAAATACACCGTTCCTTTAATTGCTCTTACCGACGTTCCGAAAGCGAATCTCGGAGACGCATACGGAAAGATACTGGAATATTGGGGGTAAAAGCGCGATCTCTCTCTTTTTAGCGGGAGATCGCTTTACATACAACTTCTCTCGCGAAAAGTGAAAGCGTTTTTTGTTGACTTTATTTTTCATTTTTAATTATACTTATAGTAAAGGTCGAAAAATGATTTATAGCATATTATTCAGCCAAGTTTATGACGCCGTTCAAAAGATCCTTCTGCTTGCGGCATTCGCTTTCAGCGCGCTTTTCGCGATTTCTTTGCACGAGTTTTCGCACGGTTTTGCCGCTTATAAAATGGGAGATAACACGGCGAAATATCAGGGAAGGCTGACTCTGAATCCCGTTCGTCACTTCGATCTCTTCGGTTTTTTGATGTTCGTTTTTGTGGGTTTCGGTTTCGCTCGTCCGGTCCCCGTCAATCCTTATAATTTCAAAAATCTCAGAAAGGGAATGTTTTGGGTTTCCGTTGCCGGCGTTCTCTCAAACTTGTTGCAGGCGCTCGTAGGTTTCGGAATGCTTGTCGGCTTCGGGTATTTGTTTTTCACCGCGGAAACCGGAAAAGCTCTTTCCTATCTTTTATTCTTCCTTTTTTATCTTGCGCTGTATGTAACTTTGATCAACGTGGCTTTGATCGCTTTTAATTTGCTGCCGATCTATCCATTGGACGGGTTTAGGGTCGTGGAATCCTTGACTCCCTATAATAACGCATACGTCCGTTTTATGCGTAGCTACGGGCAATATATTTTGATCGCGATCGTTGCGATCGGTTTTTTATTCGATCGGCTCGGGCTTCCGCAAGGCGACTTATTCGGAACGTACCTTTCTTGGATCCAAAACGGGATCATTCGTTTGTTTTATAAAATTATGGGAGGTCTGATCGTATAATGGAAGATTTTTTCGCCGAAAGTAAAGAAACTTTCAGTTTTAAGTTAGACGATTTCGAAGGCCCTCTCGATTTACTGTTACATATGCTGAAAGAAGCGAAGATCGAGATCAAAAACATCTTCGTTTCAAACATTACGGGTCAATATCTCAAATACGTTGAACAAATGCAGGAACTTGACCTTGAAAAGGCAAGCAATTTTGCCGGAATGGCGGCTACGCTTCTCGATATCAAACTCCGCAGCGTTCTTCCGCGTACGGAAGAGGAAGACGTGGTTCTCGAAGAGGACAAGAATTCCATTATACTTTTGCTCGAAGAGTACGATCTCATCAAAGAAACGGCGGGAAAATTAAAAATTTCGGAGACGACGAACCGCTTTTTCCGAGAACCGGAATTCGACGAAAAAGACTGCCGTATCCTTTTAACGAATTTCAAATTGGATAATTTATTGGACGCATTCGCAAAGATCATGTATAAAGCGGAAACCAAGTCGGTTGCCGTTCAACCGAAGGTGATCAAACGCGATCGTTTTACCGTGGGAGAAAAAACCAAATCTTTGGCGGCTGCGCTGATCGAAAAGAGAGAACTTACGTTTTTCTCTTTGTTTGACGACGATTATACGGACAGCGAAAAAATAAACACGTTTCTCGCGCTTTTGGAACTTTTGAAAAAGCAATTCGCGGAAGCGGTGCAAGATAAACCGTTTGAAGATATTAGGATCACGATTCGAGCGGGTGCGGAAAATCTTTCTTACGAGGGGGTATTCGATGAACAACCAGATGAGTATAATTGAGGCGATCGTATTTGCTTCCGGAAAAGGCATTACGAGAGCGGAGATCTTGGAAAAACTCGATATGACGAAAAGGAGATTGGACGCGATCGTAGAAGACCTTAAAGAGAAGTACGCGCCGGAAAAGGGCGGTATTATTTTCGTGGAGACGAACGATACGCTTCGTTTCGTAACCGCGCCGGACGTTGGCGAAACGGTTGCCGAAGTTTTAAAGCCGCTGAAAGAACGCGAGCTTAGCCGCTCTTTGCTCGAAGTAATGGCGATCGTTGCTTATAAGCAGCCCGTTACAAGGCTTGAAATAGACGATATTCGATCCGCTTCCTCCGATTACGCGATCTCGATGCTTCTGAAAAATAATTTGATCACCGTAGTCGGTAGGAAAGACGCGATCGGACGCCCGCTTTTGTACGGTACGACCGAAGATTTTCTCGTAAAGTTTCAATTGAAAGATCTTTCCGAATTGCCTTCCGTTAAAGAAGTTCAGGAGCGCATCAAAGTTTTGGACGAAGGAATGCAAAAATCGCTCGAGCTTTTCCCGGAGAAAGAAGTAAACGAAGTGGACGCGCCTCTTCTTGCCGTCGGAGAAGAGATCCGTGTGGAAAAGCCGAAAGAGGAGGATTACGAGGTGGATCTTTCGGGTGTGGAGCTCGAAGTTGCCGCCGATACGGAGGAAGAATAGTTTCTTTTCAGCTCGAAAACGATTGTAAATTTCCGCTTATCGAATGATAGTGCGGAAATTTTTTTTCATACTATTTTCGTGAGCTTTTTATTTTATATCGTGCTATCGATCCTTTTGATCCTTTTTCCCTTCGTTTTTCGAATGGACGGGAACTTTTGTCTTACGAAAAAGACGCTTTTTTTCGCTGTAAAATTCTTCGGAATTCGAGTTTTTTCCCTTATTCTGTATTTTTCGAAAGAAGGGGTATATTATTCCGTATTCGGCAAGAAAGGAAAAAAGATCGTGAGAAAGAAAAGTGACGAAAAAAAGAGCGTTTCCGTTCCTTTTTCGCTTTATGCGCTGCATTTTTTGACCGTTGACGTTAAAGTTTATACAAGCGGTAGTGTGGAAGAATCCACTTATGCTTGCGGTTTTGTCTTGTCTCTTCTCGATTCGGCTTTTCAATATCTTGAAAAGGCAAAACTCATGGACCGCGGATCGATCACGGTACTTCCGTGTTATACGGCGGATCAAACGATGGTACATTTTTCCATAAAAATTTATACCTCGATCGTTCGGTTTTTATCCTCTTTTACGCATACTGAAAAAGAGGTAAATTATGCAAAACGACGTAATAGGAAAGATTATGGAGAAAACGCTGGATAATATCCGAAACCTCGTGGACGGCGATACCGTGATCGGGAAAACGATCTATGCTCCCGACGGAACGATGGTTCTTCCCGTATCGAAAGTAACGGTCGGAATGGTATCCGGTGGCGGAGAGTACGGAATGCAGAAAGTGAACGGCGATTTTTCGGGGGCGGGCGCCGGCGGCGCCGGAGTTTCCGTAACTCCTCTCGGGTTTTTGCTTTTGGGTAAAAATTCGCATAGTTTTGTAAAAGTGGAATCACAGGAGGGAGAGAATAAATGGCTCGGAGTCGCTCAATCGGTCGCAAAGCTTTTTTCAAAGAAAAAAGATTCCTGATCGTTTTATTCTGCTGTTTGATCGTAACCTTTTCTTTTTTTTCTACGATTTCGGCAAACGCTTATAATAAAACTTCTTCCATCGTTTTGATGAACGGTGAGACGGGAGAAATTTTGTTCGAGGAGAGGGCGGACGTTAAAATGGAGATCGCCTCCACAACGAAAATACTGACCGCTCTCTGCGTGATCGAAAATTACGACGTATTTGCGATCGGCTCGATCCCCGCAACGGCGGTCGGAGTGGAAGGTTCTTCGATTTATTTAAGAAAAGGAGATCGGTGGCGCGTTTTGGATCTACTATACGGATTGATGCTCCGAAGCGGAAACGACGCGGCGGCGGCGCTAGCCGTTTTAACATCCGGTTCGATCCCTTCTTTTGCGCACCTTATGAACGAGACTGCAAGAAAAATAGGAGCTCTAAGCAGTCATTTCGTAAATCCGCACGGTCTCCACGATGACGCCCATTATTCGACCGCCCGCGATATGGCTCTGATTACCTCTTATGCACTGAAATGCCCGATCTTTGCGGCGATTTGCAAAACGAAGACGCATTCGTATTCGTATGAAAACGCTGAGGGAGAGAGAATCAAAGGCGTGTTTTACAATAAAAACAAATTGCTGTATTCCTTCGAAGGCGCGACAGGGGTAAAAACGGGTTATACGAAGCACTCCGGAAGGTGTCTGGTTTCTTCCGCAGAAAGAGAAGGAAAAAAACTGATCTGTGTAGTTTTAAACGTGTACGACACGTATGGTGTAACAAAATCTCTTTTCGAAAAATATTTTTCCGAAGAAACCTCTCTCTCCGATATTCGGTAAATCGCTTGATAAAACGGCGTAAATCGTTTATCATTTTCATAGGAGTAATGCTATGAGAATCAATAAATATATTGCGGAATGCGGCGTTGCGTCCAGGCGCGGCGCCGATGAGCTTATCAAGGCGGGCAGAGTATCGGTAAACGGAAAGAAAACGGAAGAATGCGGTCTCGATGTAAACGAAGATAACGATACCGTTTTCGTGGACGGCCGTAAAATCACACCCGTAAAACGTTATACATACATTATGTTTAATAAGCCGAAAGGCTGTATTACCTCTTCCAAAGACGAGTTCGGAAGGAAAACCGTTTACGATTATCTCGAACAGTTTTCGGGGCGCGGACTTTTTCCCGTCGGGCGTTTGGATTATGACAGCGAAGGGCTTCTCCTTTTAACGAACGACGGCGCGCTCGCTCAGGTTTTGACGCATCCGAGCTATGAAGTACCGAAAACCTATCTTGTTAAAATCGAAGGCACGATCTCGGAAGAGGAAGTAAAAAAGATCCGCAATGGAGTTAAAGGATTGGACGGAACGCGTTATGCTCCCGCAAAAGTTTCGATCAAAGAGTCGAAAGAATCTTATACAAGGATCGAAATTACCGTTACGGAAGGGAAAAACCGCGAAGTCAGAAAGATTTTCGAAGCGGTTCAAAAAAACGTCGTTTTCCTTTGCCGAAAGAAGATCGGAGAGCTTTCCCTCGGCGGTCTTTCTCGCGGAACGGCGCGCTATCTGACCGATAAAGAGATCGCTTATCTGAAATCTTTTTGCGATTGAGATTTCGTTTTTCCTTTACCTATTTTTCCTTGCCAAAGAAAGAGGTTTTTTATATAATAAAAATATGAAAATTTTGATCGTAAACGATGACGGTGTGCAGGGCGAGGGGCTTTATAAACTCGCCGAGGTTCTTTCTCCGGAACACGAAATAACAGTCGTTGCGCCTCACACGCAAAAATCGGGATTCAGCCATTCTCTTTCGTTTCATAAAACGATTTCTTATGCTCCCTATAATCTCGGCCTTCCGATCCGTTCGTATTCTTTAACTGGTACCCCATGCGATTGCGTTAAATTCGCGATCGACGTTTTGATGAAAGACGACCTCCCGAATTTGATCCTTTGCGGCATTAACGACGATTATAACCTCGGAACGGACGTCGTTTACTCGGCAACGGTAAACGCCGCTCTTGAAGGCGCGCTTCTCGGGTTTCCTTCCTTTGCCGTTTCGATCGGAAGGGAAAATGCGGACGATTTTACCTATCCCGCAACTTTTATAAAAAACAATTTGGACGCGCTCATGGCACTGGATCGCTCCGATACCGTTTGTTATAGTTTAAATTTTCCGTCCAATAAAAAAGAAAATATAAAAGGTGTTCGTTTCGCAACGCTCGGCCTCAGAAAATTCAGCGACCGTTACGAGCTTCGCGAAAATTCCGACGGAAGCGGATACCTTCTGCTCGGAGAACCCATTCCGCTGGACAATTCGCCGGACTCGGACGTCGAGCTGATCCAGCAGGGCTATATCACCGTTACGCCCGTTCGTATCCAAGATACGGACTTAGCGCTTTATTCCTCGCAAAACGGGTGTGATCTATGCGTATAGCGGTCGTCGGAGGCGGTGCGTCCGGAATGATGGCGGCTTATGCGGCTGCGAAAAACGGCGCTGAAGTCGTTCTTTTCGAGCGAAACGAAAAGCTCGGTAAAAAACTGTTTATTTCGGGAAAAGGCCGTTGTAACCTGACGAACGATTCTTCTTCGGACGTTCATATGTCGAACGTTCTGACCAATCCTCGTTTTCTTTATTCCGCTTATGAAGCCTTATCGCCCGATTCGCTGAAAAAACTCGTTATTTCCGCCGGTACGCCGCTTAAAACCGAGCGCGGTGCGCGCGTTTTCCCGGTTTCCGATAAATCGTCCGACGTTATTCGCGCTTTTAAAAATATGCTCTCGGAAGAAAATGTTTCGGTCCGACTCTCTGAGCGCGTTCTCTCGATCGTCAAACCCCGTGGATCCTTTTCGATCCAAACCGAAAAACAAACCTATTCTTTTGATAAAGTGATCGTATGTACGGGTGGATTTACCTATCAAGCAACGGGCAGCACGGGAGACGGATATTCTTTTGCATCAAGCTTCGGTCATACCGTAACGCCTTTGTATCCCTCTCTCGTAGGACTGAAAGCGGACGTTCCGACCGAACTTGCCGGGCTTTCTCTGAAAAACGTAACTTTAACGGCTTCGGAAGGGAAAAAGATTATATTTTCGGAATTCGGAGAAATGCTTTTTACGCATAGCGGCGTATCCGGTCCGCTCGTTTTATCCCTTTCTGGATATATAAATAAAAAAGAAATAAACGCAATTTCCGTTTGTATCGATTTGAAGCCTGCGCTTTCCTTGGACGAAGTAAACGCGCGACTGATTCGGGAGTTTTCCGCGGCGCCGAATAAAACCGTACGAAACGTTTCGACAAATTTGATGCCTAAATCGCTCGTTTCTTTCGTTTTGTCCAAAGCGAATATTTCCTTGGAAGCGCCATGTCATTCCGTTACGAGAGAGCAAAGGTCGGCGTTTGCTTCCGTTTTGAAAAAACTTCCGATCGCGCTTTTGGGATTTGAGGACTTTAACGGAGCGATCGTTACTTCGGGCGGCGTTAAAACGTCGGAGATCAACCCGAAAGATATGCAAAGCAAACTCGTTTCGGGGCTTTATTTTGCTGGCGAACTTTTAGACGTGGACGCTTTAACAGGCGGCTTCAATCTTCAAATCGCTTTTTCAACGGGATATTTGGCGGGTGCTTCTGCGGCAACCGCTTGCTAAATAGGAAACGATATGTTACAATTTTGATTAAAAGGAGCCGATTATGATCAATATTGCAATAGACGGACCTGCCGGCGCAGGAAAAAGCACGATCGCGAAAGAACTCGCAAAGCGATTAAATATTACGTACCTCGATACGGGAGCGATGTACAGAGCCGTCGCGCTTAAAGGTCTGAATCTCGGGGTGGATGTAAACGACGAGGCGCAAGTCGCCGCGTTTCTTCCGTCGGTCGATCTCGATATTCGATATAAAGACGGAGTGCAACACGTATATTTGGATGGGGAAGACGTGTCGACCGCGATTCGGGAGCATAGGATCAGCAGGGCGGCGTCGGACGTTTCCCGCATTCCCGCCGTTCGATTGAAACTCGTTGAAATGCAGCGTGACCTTGCGTCGAAATACGATTCCGTTTTGGACGGAAGAGATATTACTTCGTACGTTCTTCCGAATGCGAATTACAAATTTTTCATAACCGCTTCGCCCGAAGTAAGGGCGCGCCGCCGTTTGCTTGAATTGGAAGAGAAAGGTGAAAAGGTCGATTTTTCCGTTCTTTTGGAAGATATCAAACAGCGTGATTATAACGATAGCCATCGTCCTTTCGCACCCCTTACGCGAACGGAAGACAGCGTGTTTATCGATACGAGCGATCTTTCGATCGATCAAGTCATTGAAACCGTTCTTTCCTATATAAAGGAGAAATGATGTATCGTTTTTTACGTTTTATTTTGCATCCTATTCTGAATTTGATCTATCCGACGACCGTTATTCATAAGGATCGCTTTACGAGCGAAAGCGCGGTCGTTTGCTGTAATCATTATGCTTCTTCCGATGTGATCGTCGTTGCGAATAAACTTTTCAAAAAGGATTTGAACGTTCTGGCGAAGGCAGAGCTTTTCAAAGGAAAGTTTTCCTCTTGGTTTTTAAGAAAAATGGGTGCGATCAAAGTCAATCGCGGAACGCCCGAAGTCTCGGTTCATAAAGAGATCCTGACTCGTCTGAAAAAAGGAAAACAAATTTTGATATTTCCGGAAGGAACGAGAAATCTTGCCGGAACGCACGATATGACGGATTTTAAATCCGGCGCCGGAGTTTACGCCATGAAAGCGAAAGTTCCGATCGTTCCCTTAATGTTTCATCATCAGGGGAAAGCGTTCAAGCGTAATTATTTGATCGTAGGTGAAAGCATCGATCTTTCCTCTTTTTACGGAAAAAATATGCACGACGTTAAGGATGAAGTCGCGCGATATCTTCACGATAAAATGGAAGAATTACACGTCGAGCTTGACGCATTCGTTCGGAATAAAAAGGGCGGCAAAAAGAAATGATCGTCTTACTTGCGAAACACGCCGGCGTTTGCCGAGGTGTGGAAAGGGCGGTCTCTCTTGCACTCGGAGCGGAAGAACCTCCCGTTTATCTGCTTGGAAATATCGCGCATAACGAGAGAATCATTCAAAAGTTATCGGAAAAAGGATGCGTCGTTATCGGCGAGGAAGATATCGATTCATTGCGCTCGGGAACGGTCGTCATTCGCGCGCATGGCGTTTCCGCTTCTTTATATGAAAAACTGAAACGTTCTCCGCTTAAAATCGTTGACGCGACTTGTCCGCGCGTTAAGAGGATTCACGACCTCGTTTCCGATTTTTCATCCAAAGGATACGGGATCGTGATCGTGGGAGATCCGAAGCACCCGGAAGTCGTGGGAACCAAGGGCTATGCGCCGAACGCGATCGTCATTTCCTCTGTGCAAGACGCAAAAGAAACGGCGTTTGATAATAATTTGCCTTACGCGCTCGTTTGTCAGACCACTTTCTCCGAAAAAATATCGAATATTATAATAGAATATCTGAAAAATAAGATTAAATCGCTTGTCATAAAGGACACGATTTGTTATACTACAAAGGAACGACAGCGAGAGGCGGAACTACTCTCTCGAACGTGTGACGGCGTTTTGGTCGTGGGAAGCCCCAGCAGCTCGAATACCACAAAGCTCGTGGATATTTGCAAAGAGAATTGCAAAAAGGTGACCCTCGTCCGTTCGGCGAAAGACGTACTTGCGATAGATTTTTCCGAAATACAAAAGCTTGGCGTTACAGCAGGAGCATCAACTCCGAGAGAGTTGATCATGGAGGTATTATCAGTAATGGATAGCGAAAACGTAGTGACTCTCCAAAATACGGAGAATGAGAAGGCAGAAGAAACTTCTGCCGCAGTAGCAGCGACCGAAGCTAAGCCCGCCAAAATCACCACGATGGCGGACGTTATGGCGTCAACCCGCTTTGAGATCCGCGAAGGAATGCGCGCAAAGGTGACCGTCATTCGCAGTGACGAATCCGGCGTGTACGTATCCGGCCTCGGAAAGAAAGACGGTTTTATCGCTGCGGATAGAGTAACGAGCGGAGAATACAAGCCCGAGGATTATCCCGTAGGTATGAAGTTTACCGCGATCGTCGTGCCGAATAACACCGCGAACAAAGATTACATCGCGCTCGACAAAGTTAAGTTTGACGAGATCGAAGAGATGGATAAAGCGTTACTTGACAGCGTTTTCGAATTAAAAATAGATAAAGCGGTCGATAAGGGCGGCTTGCTCGGCAAGAAAGGTTCTTATACCGTATTTATTCCCGCTTCTCACATCGAGCTTCACAGAGTTGAGGACGCGGATCTTCAATCTTACGTAGGTAAAAAGCTTCTCGTCAAAAAGCTCCCCGATAAGAAAGGAGAGGAAGGCGAAAGCAACAAGCGTCACAGAATCGTTGCGTCTCATAAAGAAGTTTTGATCGCGGAAAAGAAAGCGGCGCGTGAAAAAGCGGAAAAAGAATGGCAAGAGAAGAAAGCCCGCGAAGAAGAAGAGAAGAAGGCGATCTTCGAAGCGAACAGAGATCGTTTTGAAGTAAACAACGTTGTTCCCGGCGTAGTTAAAAGATTTGCCGACTTCGGTGCTTTCGTAAACGTTTACGGTTTCGATTGCTTGGCTCCGAAGGGCGAACTTTCTTGGACGAAAGATAAAGCTCCGAACGAAGTTCTCGAATTGAACAAGGAATACGAGTTCGTTATTATCAAAGTGGACGCCGAAAACTACAAGGTATCGCTTTCTTACAAACTTCTCCAAAAACGTCCTTACGAGATCGCGCAAGAGAAATATCCCGTCGGATCGATCGTAAAGGGTAAGGTTCAAACCATCGTAAACTTCGGTGCGTTTATCAGCATTGAGCCGGGTGTGGACGGACTTGTTCACGTTTCCAATATCAGCGATAAGAGATTGAATTCTCCTGCTGATGTTTTGAAGGTCGGAGATGAAGTCGAAGCGAAAGTTATCAGTTTCGTAGATAATCGTATGGCTCTTTCGATCAAGGATGTTAATACTCCTAATGAATCGACCGCAGAAACCAAAGAAGGCGAAAAGAGAGTTCGTTCGAGCGCTCGTCCCACTGCCGAACGCAAGGGTAAAAAGCCCGTTGTGGATGAAGTTTCCAAAGAAGAGCAAGAAATCGTTGCGAATTACGGCAATACCGAAACCGTTTCGAACAACGTTTTCAACGATCTTTTGAAAGGCTTCTTGGAAGACAAAAAAGACTAATTGAAACAAATATAAAAATCCGCCGATTTGGGATGCAATTCAATTCGGCGGATTTTTTTTATTTTTTTACGAAGTAAATTTTACATTTTAACAAGGATATCTAAAAGAAAATCCATTGCGCTGTCCGCAATATCGGCCGTATGATTTAAGTGCCTGAATATTTCAGCGTATTTAAAGATCGAATGGAAGTCATCTCCGTTAAATAAGGTTGCATAAGCGCCTTTTACCTGTGCGTCGACCTCGTTTTCAAGCGCTTTTACTTTAATTGCTTCTTCCTTTACGATTTCCGGGTATTTCTCCATATTGGTAACGGCTTTGTAAACGTGATCGGTCATTTCAAGCAAGGTTTCCGTGACCTTAATTACGTCTTCGTTCGGAGAAAGTTTGAAAAGACGGATTTCATCCACCGAGGTTTTTGTGTAGTCGATAATTTCGTCCAGCTGACGAGAAAGGTGAAAGAGGTCCTCCCGGTCGATCGGAGTAATGTAGGTTCTGTTTAAGGTTTCGATCAAAACGCGTCTGATCATATCTGCGTCGTCTTCAACGGAAATGATCTCGTCGGCAAGCGTTTCGTTGCCTGTTTCGCAGTATTCGTGTAAGAGTTTCATGGCTTTACACATCATTTCGCATTGATCTTTTAAGAGCATAAAAAAGCTTACTCGTTTTTTCATAGGATACCTCCGAAAATTGTTTTAGTCAGCAAAAAGAAGAGGGCGCCGAACGCGATGGTAACCGGCATTGTTATGACCCAGCCGATTACGATCTTTCTGACCGTGATCCATTTTACGCCGCTTGCTCTCTCGGATATTCCGATTCCGACCACCCCGGATGAAACGACTTGCCCCGTACTGATCGGGATCCCGAACGCAGACGCGCCGAACATTACCGCGCCGGTTGCGATTTGAGAAGATAATGACATAAACGGTTTGATTTTAAAGAGTTTTCTTCCGATCGTTTCAATTACTTTATAACCGCCGAAAAGCATTCCGAGTCCGAGTAATACGGCAAATATGCAAATAAGGAAAAAGGGCGGTTTTGCCGGGATCACCGCGATTCCGAGGGACGCGATCAAAAGATAAATACCGATTGATTTTTGCGCGTCATTGACGGAAATTGCGGCTGAAATAACGATCATATTGACGCATTGAAGGATTTTAACGACTTTTCCGATTCCGCCCGGCGCTCTTAGTACGATTTTTCGCAAAAGTTTATTGATCAAATAGCCGATCGCAACGGAAATGAGCGGGGCTAAAAAAATCATTAAAACGATTCGTAAAAGAACGTTTTTCCAAAGGATCGAAGGAAATCCGAATGCGGCGATAGCGGCTCCGATAATTCCTCCAAGCAGGGTGTGCGACGTGCTGTTCGGCTGTTTGAGAACGTAAGTCAAAGCGCTCCAAAGAATGGAAGACGTTAATGCGGAGAGCATAAATACGAAAGAGAAGGCGGGAGTTAAGGAAGAAAAGTATTCCGTTTTCACGATCCCTTTTCCGATCGTTGCGGCAACGGACAAATCTTGCGATAACAAATACATAACGATCACCGTTCCCGTTTGCGTAAGCGCGCCGAGAAAGATCGCCAAGCGGGGTTTGATCGCTCGCGTGGCAACGGACGTTGCGACGGCGTTGGATCCGTCTGTGTAGCCCATATAGAATGTATATACGGACGTTAAGATCAATAGGATGACCAAGTATGCCATATTTGATTCTTTATTATAGTTCAGTTTATATTTTATGTCAAGATTGCGCTTTTTTGAACGGATAACAGAGGATCAATCTTTTTTAAATATCTATTGCGGTTGCTTCCGTTTGCGTGAAAAAGATGATATAATAGATTCGGAGAAAACAAATGAAATACTTATCGGTCGATCTTGAAGCTTGTAATACATTCGTTAAGGGCAGCGTTTTCAGCGTGGGAATGGTGCTTGCTGACGAAAACTTCAATATCCTTTTTAAGAGAAATTACCTTATTAATCCGTTATGTCGTTTTGCTATGAAATTTCGAAAACCGATCGAATTCGGCATTACGAAAGAAGACCTTGCCGATAAGCCTGTTTTTTCTGAAATGCGAGACGAATTCGCTTCCTATCTCGAAGATCCGGATACCGTTGTTATGGCGCATTCCGCCAATAACGATATGTTTATGTTTAACGAAGCATGTAAAAGAGCAAAAGTTAAACCCTTTGAATTTCGTTTTATTTGTACGCAAATGATTTATTCCGCCGTTTATAATGTGGAGAACGGGATCGGGCTGGATAAAGTTGCCGTTCAGCTCGGCAGAGCGCAATTTACCCATCATAGAGCGGATGATGACGCGGAAATGGCACTGTATTTATTGAAACATTGCCTCGATAAAACGAATCTTTCTTATTCCGAGATGATTCGAAAATTCGGGATCACGCCCGGGAAAATGCACGGTGGTTCTTTTGTTTCGATGCGCTGCAATGAATTGAACGACCTACGTGTGCGTCGTCGCAAACAAGCCTATGCTTTGCAAAAAAAATGGCAAAGAGAGGTAAAAAAGGGCGGCGTTATAACAATGCATCTTGAACCGCGTCAATTCGAATTGATGAAATGTCATTCCAAAACCCTTGAAGTACGAACTTTGGACGAAAAAAGACGTTCCGTTAAGGTGGGCGACCCTATCTATTTTATAAGAAACAGTCAAAAACCGCAGGTTTTGAAGGTTATCGTTACCGGAATAGACGCCTTTTCATCCTTCGACGAAGTTTATTCTTCTTTTGATGCGACTGCGCTTGGATTTCGCGGAGTTACGTTGATCGAGTACCTCGAAACGATGTATGAAATCTATTCGGATTCTCGTGAATATGAATGCGGAGTCGTCGTATTTCACGTCGAAGTCGCAAAAGAATAGGCCTTGCGTTTTTTCCTGAATTCTCTAAAAAAAAGTTTGAAAATTTGGGTAAAAAACGTTGACAATAAATAATCGGTATTGTATGATTATGTAGTCGCAAATCTTCGGGGTGTAGCGCAG
>DGWX01000007.1 GCA_002395405.1 Christensenella sp. UBA4247 | reverse complement strand
ACATCGTAATATATCGGGGTGTAGCGCAGTTGGTAGCGCGCATGGTTCGGGACCATGAGGCCGGAAGTTCAAGTCTTCTCACTCCGACCAAGGAATTACCGAAAGGTAGTTCCTTTTTTTATCCCGAACCATGCGCGCTAAGCGCGCGTGCCGGGGTCCCCGCTCGATTGAATGATCGAGAGGGGTGGGGTGTGGGAGCATGAGGCCGGAAGTTCAAGTCTTCTCACGGAGGCCATGGGGAATTACCGAAAGGTAGTTCCTTTTTTTATCCCGAACCATGCGCCCTAAGCGCGCGTGCCGGGGTCCCCGCTCGATTGAATGATCGAGAGGGGTGGGGTGTGGGAGCATGAGGCCGGAAGTTCAAGTCTTCTCACGGAGGCCATGGGGAATTACCGAAAGGTAGTTCCTTTTTTTATCCCGAATCATGCACGCAAAGCGCGCGTGCCGGGGTCCCCGCTCGATTGAATGATCGAGAGGGGTGGGGTGTGGGAGCATGAGGCCGGAAGTTCAAGTCTTCTCACGGAGGCCATAGGGAATTATCGAAAGGTAGTTCCTTTTTTTATCCCGAACCATGCGCGCTAAGCGCGCGTGCCGGGGTCCCCGCTCGATTGAATGATCGAGAGGGGTGGGGTGTGGGAGCATGAGGCCGGAAGTTCAAGTCTTCTCACGGAGGCCATGGGGAATTACCGAAAGGTAGTTCCTTTTTTTTATCCCGAACCATGCGCGCTAAGCGCGCGTGCCGGGGGCACCGCTTCTCGAAAAAGCGAGAGATTCCCGATTGAATTAAGGGATCAAAAAAAGTTTTTTTATATAGCGTGATTTCCGAAAAACGAAAAAACCGAGAAAGTTTTGCTTTCTCGGTTTTTTACTTGCGCGCGAAAGATAGGGCGTTATTTTAACGCCAATCCGTCTTTGAAAGCGTTGCCTACTCGTTCGGATACTTTGTAGTAGCCGAGCGTATAGGGATCGAAGGCAATGGCTTCGAGGGAATGAACGTCCACTTTGCCGTTAACGATATTCTTTTCTTCCACGGAAGTACGCAGAACTTTTCCGATAACGCCGAGCCCCGTTTCGTCGCTTTGATATTCAACGAAGGCGCATTCCATTGCGATCGGGAATTCGTTTATGATCGGCGACTCCACGAGGTCGGAGGAAGAAAAGGTCAGTCCGCTTTTCTTAAATTTGTCCGGTTCCTTATTTCCGCTGACGATGCCGAAATAGTCCGCTTCTTTAACGTGTTTTGCGTCTGCGATATGGATCACGAAGCCTTTGCGGTTTTTGATGTTTTGAACGGTTTTGTGCGTTTCGGTCAGATTCAGCGCGACCATATCTCTGTCCAGCATCGTTCCCCAAGCGGCGTTCATAACGTCCACACTGCCGTCTTCGTTAAAGGTCGAAATGAGAAGAACGGGCATCGGGAAGATCGCTTCCGTAACGGTGATTTGCTTTTTCATGGTTTACCTCCTTGTAAAGGCTTTTCGCCGCTCACTTTGGGAAAAGCCCCCGATTGATCTCTAAAAATTATAGCAAATAATCCGAGTAAAATCAATCGCGCTCGGAAACTCTTCTCGAGCTTTTACGCTGTTTCTTCGTGAGGAACGTCGAACGTAAAAGCGGGTTTCGTCAAAAAAGGACGGGATCGCCTTAAAAACGCGGAAGAGATCGGCGCGCCGCGCTTTCTCGTTTGATACAATAACGCTATGGAAGGCTTCAAAAAAGAAATGACGGATCTGTTTCCGACGAGGCGGGGTCAGATCTTATACTTTATTTCGCAGGGGCGGGATCTCTCGAAGCTGGATGTCAAAACCGAAACGGGTATCTCGATCAGCACGGTAATTTCGTCCGTGGACTCTCTGTATAAAGACGATCTTTTAACCGTTTACGAAGAAAAGAAAAAGGAAGGAGGAAAACCGCGATCGGTCATCAACGTAAACGAAAAGAAAACCGTATGCGGCGTTTCCTATAAGGCGGGCGTTCTCTCCGCCGTCCTTTTGAATTTGAAAGGGGAGATCCAAAAAGAAGAGGCGATCGAAATTTTGGATAAAAGCGCGCCTGCCTCTTCTTACGTTCTTTCTCTATTGAAGGAGATCCTGAAAGGGGAAAAGCCGCCTCTCGCGATCGGTCTTGCGATGAACGCGGTCGGGCTCGACTCTCTTTGCGAGGAGATCCGTAAGAATCATTCTTTTCCTATCTATCTGACAACGAACAGCGGCGCCGCGGCGTGTTACGCGCTTTTTTCGGAAAAGGAATTTCCCGTTTGCGCGCTCGGCGTCGGGAATCGGATCAAATGCGCCTGTACAGACGGCGCCCTGCGCCTTGCGGATGTTTCCGATCTTTTATCTCCCGTTTTCTCCGGTCGAACGCAAACGTACGGTTCCGTTCTCTCCGCAGCTGCCGTTGAAAGCGCGCTAAGGGAAAAACGATACGAAGGGACGTTTTATTTCGACGAAGGAAAGCTTTCGGAAGCGCAGGACGTCCGCTCCTATTCCGAGGCGCTTACAAAGGCGCTTTCGTCTCTCGTAAACGACGTTTTCACCTTTCTCTCTCCTCGAAAGCTCTATCTTTTCGGCGATTATATTACGGAAGGTTTTTTCGAGCGCGTTAAGAGAAGCGCGGGAAGGGGAGAGGCGCTCGTCCGCTTTTCTCCGAGCCGCTTGACCTTCGCCGTGGGCGCCGCTTATTACGCTATGAAAGAATGCGTTTTCATTTGATTGCCGCGATCGAGAAAAATGCGGATAATTCCGATAAGATCAAGAAAATCAAACGGGAGCTTTTTATGCCGTGTCTGATTAAAAGATTGAGATCTCGATTGCATAAAAGCACGCATCTCGATAAGAGTTCGGACGTGGCGTAACGCGCGTAGCGATTCTCCTTTTCTTCGAGATCGATCGACAGCGCTCCGAGGCATTCCTCGGCGCTTTCTTTTGCCGTAAGCACCAATTCCTTTCTTTCCGCCTCCGCGCCGCGCGTTAAAAGCTCTTTGCAAATGGATCGGATCTCCTTTTGCGATTCGCCGACGCGTTCTTTCCTTTCGCTTGTAAGCGCGCTTTCTTTTGCCTTTTTTTCGGCAAGCGTTTCATGATACGCTTTCAAAAGATCGTTCATATAACCGAAATCGGAGCTTTCCTCTTCGCCGTACAATTCTTCGGCGGATCTTTCTTCGTTTTCCATCTTTCGAGCCTCCTTATTTTAATAATAGATATTGTGATTTTTAAGTAAATATGATATAATAACTTTTCAAGACGCTTGTTGCGGGCGCCTTTCGTTCGGGAGAAGATATGAAGCGTTTGTTTCTGAATACTTGTTTGATTTTGATTTTCGCGGCGTTGCTTTTCATTTGTCCCGTCGCCTTTTCCGCTTCGGCGGAAACCTATTCGATCGGCGAGGATCTGACCGTGTATCTTTCTTACGGAGACCTGCCCGTTTTTTACGTAAACGAGATCTCCGGAACGGGCAAATATTATAAGATCCGCTCTTGCGTCGGCGCTATCGAGAAAGGCGGTGAAGAGAATTCTCTTCTCGGTGCGGACGGCAGGGTTGCCGCCTCTCCCGGGCGGTACTATATGAGCGCTTTCGGCAACGTGGACGCAACGGACGAAGCGGGCAACGTTCTTTCGGGAATCGATTGCAGCGGAACGATCACTTTTATCGTGGAAGGAAAGAAGCTCGATCTGACGGTTTCCGCTTCCGATCTTTCCAAAACGTACGGTTCCGTTTGCTCGTCTCTCTCTTGGTCGTTCCTGCGCCCGGAAGACGAGGACTCGTCTCTCTCCGTCGTTTTATCCTCCGAAGGATTTTTGCCGACCGCTTCCGTCGGTTCTTACGAGATCTCCGCCGTTTCCGTTACGAAAGGGGGAGATGACGTTTCCGATTATTACACCGTTACCGTGTACGAAGAGGGGAGTTCTTCGCTTGCGCTTTTCTCCGTTTTGAAAAAAACGCTGGCGTTTACTTATGCGGAAGAGAGAGAAGTTCCCTTTAACGACTTTTATTTGTCCGATGGCGAAAGCGTTTTGTCCCTTACCGAAAACGGCGAAAACGGCGAGATCGTAACTTTGTTCTTCCGCCTTACCGAATCGGCGTCGGTTCTCTCCGTCGGTTCTTCTTACGAGATCGAACCTTATTTTTACGAGATAACGCCCTCCGCGGGCGATCCTTCGAGCTATCTTTTAGGGGATGCGTCGAATTATGCCGTTTCGGCGGATCTTTCTTCCGTTTCGACCATCCGCGCGATCGTTTCTTCCGTTACGATTTATTCGGACGAATCCAAAAGAGCGGAAAGAGAGGGGGATCAAAGATACGTGTTTATTTCTCCCGAAGAACTTACTTACGCTTATTTGGACGCAAAAGTCAAAGATTTCAGCGGATCGATCACCTTTACCGGACTTTCTCTTTATTCGGGCGTGACGCTCGATCTGACTTGTTCTCTTTCGGCAGGCGAAGGCGATCTCCCGTGCGGAACGTATCCGATGAGCCTCGAAAGTTTTTACTGCTCCGCCGTAACGAGCGTATCCCTCGAAGATCTTCGTTTAACGGTGGAAAAGAGAGTCGTGGGAGAGTATTCCGAAACCGTTGCGTGTGAGTACGGATCGGACGCCGATTACGAGGAGACCGTCGTCTATACCTTCGACGGCGTCGAATACTCCTTCCTTTTATCCGCGCCGACGGTAGGGCTGAGCGTGGGAAGCGAAACGGCGTTTTCCCAAATGACGAGTTTGACGGATGACAACGTAACGCTGTCTTATTCTTCCGCGCTCGTTCGCATCGTAAAGCGCTCGTCGGGCGTTTCGATCGTTCTTTTCGATCTTCCGAAATTATATTACGGAGAAACCTTTGCGCCTTGCGCGCTCTATCTCGATTACGGAGAGGAAGGGGAAACCGTTTTGCCGGGAACGCTTTCTTATTCTTATGTTAAAAACGGAGAAAGCGCTTCTCGCGCCGGGCTTCCTTCTCAGGTAGGCGATTTTTCCGTTACCTGCGCTCTTTCGAGCGATCTTTACGAAGCGGAAGAGCGCGTTTTCCCTCTTTCGATCGCAAAACGACCCGTCGCTGCTCTGTACGACGTTACGAAGGCGAAAAAACCTTACGGCGAAACCTTCGTTTTTTCACCCGCTACCGTTTCTTTGAGATCGCTGTATTTTTACGACGAGACGATCGGCGCGGAGAATAGGGAAAAAGACGGGCTTGCGGAAGGATCCGCGCTCGGAAGCGCGCTCGGCGGAACGGGAATTACTTCCGCGGGCGGCGCGAAAGCATCTCCGGTCGGTTCTTACGAGATCGACTTCTCCGGATTGACTTCTCCGATCTACGAGGTCAAAAAGGTCATTTTGCACGATCTTTCCGAAAACGAGGAAACTTCGGTGTTTTCCGTCGTAAAAGCGCTTGCGCCCGCCGCGGTCGAGGTTTCCGTTTCCTTCTCCGGTCGGGCTGCGATCGCGTCTGCCAAGGGCGGAGAAACGTCTTTGGAAGGGCAGATCTCCCAAAAATCGAATTTCGCCTCTCAAACGGGCGCTTCGGGAAACGCTTCCGTTAAATTTACCGCTCTGAAATACGGCGTTACGTATTACGTTCGTTTGCGCGTATCCGACAGCGTAAATTACGAAACGGCGGAAGGGGATTGGAGCGAACCCGTTTCCTTTGCGCTTGCCTTTCCGGCTCCCGTTTGCAAAAAAACCGCTTCGACTTCTTCTTCCCTGACTTTTTCCGCCGAGCGCATTCAAAACGCCGCGGATTATACAGTCCAGCATCGCGTCAGGCGAAACGGAGAATGGATCTCCGATTGGACGGACGGACTCGAAGTAACGGGATTGGCGGCAAATACCCCTTACGAGATCTCTTTCCGCGCGAAGAACGACGCTTCCGCGGGCGCCTCGTCTTCGCTTTCCGTTCGAACGACGCGCGCCGCCGTGGACGAAAAGTCCGTTCAACTTTCGTATAACAAAGCGCGCGGCGAATTGATCGTGCAAAGCGAACTGACCCTCGAATACCGCTTGCTGGGAGAAGACGGCGAGATCCTCTCCGACTGGGCCGACGGCGGAGATTTCGACGGGCTCGACAAGGACGGATCGTACGTTCTGCAAGTCAGAGAGCCTGCGCGATCGGGTGCCGAAGCGTCGGAGATTTTGGAGATCCCCGTTAAAGAAGCGCCTCCCGCAAAGGGAGTCGGCTTTCTTTCCGATTGGTTTTTGGTCGAGATAAGCGGGGTCGCGCTCGTTCTGCTCATCGTATTTATTATCCTTTTTGCAAAGGTCAAAAAGAGCGTGGATATAAAGGAACTCGGAGGCAAATATGACAAATAATCTTTGTGCTTTTATCGATACTTTCAAAGAAACGGTCGGCGGTTTTACCCTCAATCAAATGATCGCGATCGGCGCGTTCGGCGGGCTGACCCTTCTTTTGGGATTTTTTATCGGCGCGGTCGCCTTGTACGCCGCGGGCATTAAGAAAGGCAGACGCAAAGGGGAGAAAAATTCGGCGGCTCTCGCGAAAAAGAAGATGGCGGAGAGTATGAAAGAAGAAATCGAAAAAGCGCTTTCCGCCGCGAAAGAAGAAAACGCGCTCTTGCAAGCGCAAAAGAGCGAAGCGGAAGAAAAGTCCGCGGCTCTTATTGAGGAAAAGCAAAAAGCCGAAGCGGAAAAAGCCGCCCTGATCTCCGAAAAGCAAAAAGCCCAAGAAGAGAAAGAAAGACTCCTTGCCGAGCAGGAAAAAGCCCAAGAAGAGAAAGAAAGGCTCCTTGCCGAGCAGGAAAAAGCCAAGGAGGAAAGAG
Source organism: Christensenella sp. UBA4247 (assembly GCA_002395405.1). Classification (GTDB taxonomy): domain Bacteria; phylum Bacillota; class Clostridia; order Christensenellales; family CAG-1252; genus CAG-1252. The sequence continues at coordinate 4,795 of DGWX01000007.1, read as the reverse complement.
AAAAAGAGATCTTGGCGCTGACGCAAACCAAGGAAGCGCTCGAAAAAGCGAGAAGCGAAGCCCGTTCGGCGAATGAAAGCGCGGAAAAAGCGCAGGAAAAGATCGAGAAACTCAAGGCGAGCGAGGCGGCCGCCGTGGCGGCGGCAGCGGCGGCGAACGCAGGGGCGGCTGCCGCGATCCTCGCGAAAGAGAGAAAGAAAAAGATCACGCTTCTGACGAAAAAAGAGATTTTGGACTATGCCGCCGGATTGGACGAATACCTTCCCGCGAACGTTTACGAGCGCGGCGGAGAGGATCTGCCGGACAGTTGCCGCGTGGGAATTTGTACGTTTATGCTCGTTTACGAGCGCAAAAATATGGTGAAACTCGTTCTCCGCCTGCATAAGAAGACGGCTGCCGCCCTGCAAAAGCAGTTCAAGCTGTTTACCAAAGCGGTTTATCCCAAGGGCGGGGATTGGTATAAGTGGATCCTTTCGCAGGAGGTAACCGATCTCAATATCGTTACCGCGGCGGTTCGCTTAGCGTATAAGTACGTGTATTTGCTCAATTACGACGAAGCGACCCAAGAAGTAAACGTGGACTACGCAAATAAGGAAGAAGTAAAGATCAATGAGGCGATCGTAAAATACCAATACCTTGCGGATCGCGACTATATCGTAGCGAGTGACGCGACGGAATGGGAAGAAGGCGCTTACGGGCTTTACGGCAAAAAGGAAATGGCTTCTTATGCGCGCAGCCTCGGCGAGACCTATCCGGTTTCCGTCAGCGAAAGCGACAATCCTCTTTCTCCCTCTACTTTCAAAGTGCGCGGCAAAACCTTTATGATGGCGTACGAGAAGGACGGCGTTTCCCGAATGATCTTCCGCGCTTCCGAAGAAGAGTTCGCGGCGATCCGCGAAAAACACCCGAAAGCGAGCGTTTCTCCCTTCCCCAAGGCTTCGGGGTATAAATGGTACGCCGCCGTCGTGGACGAAACTTTCCGTTCGAACGAGGACGTGGAAGAGATCATTCGCCTTTCTTGCGAGTATATGAACGATCTCGCGACAAGATAAACTCGACTCGCCCAATCGATAGCGGATCGAAGCTCTGCGGCTTCGGATCATGGCATTCCCGCTGTATTTGCCGTTCCTCATCGGGAGCGGCTTTTTTTTACGGCGCCGCCAAGACGCTTTCGCACGCTGTCAAACGCGGAAAGCCGTATGTCAATTTCGCGGATAACCGGATCGAAGAAACGATTTAACGCGATGCGTCGCGGTTGCTTTTCACGCGCGCAACGATAAATACAACCGCGCGAAAAATAAATAAAAATAAGAGGATAAAAAACATTGACAGGCATTTTTCGGTGTGTTACACTAAATAAGCACTCTCGATAGACGGGTGTAATTTTTTTGGAGGCGTCACAAGGTATGGCAGCGAAAAAAGAAAATCGCATGAAGATTACTCTTGCCTGCACGGAGTGCAAGCAGCGCAATTATAACGATTACAAGAATAAGAAGAACACTCCCGACAGAATCGAACTTATGAAGTATTGTAAGTTCTGCAAGAAGCACACCCTTCACAGAGAAAGCAAATAAGGGGGGTTCTTATGAAAGGTGCTACTAAGACGGCTACCAAGAAGCCCAACGTTTTCAAAAGAATGGGGAAGGGCATCAAGGAGATCATTTCCGAGCTTAAAAAGGTAAGCTGGCCCACCTTCGGAAAAGTCATGGCGGAGACCGGCATCGTGCTCGCCGTTGTGGTATTCTTCCTTTTGATCATTCTCGGATTTGACAGCTTGCTCTCTTGGCTCTTTACTTTATTGGTGAAATAAGCTTATGGATAACAATATCGAGAAGAAAGAAGCGGAAGTCCAAGAGCGCGCGGCGCAAGCGAAGTGGTACGTAATCCATACCTACTCGACTTACGAGCTTGCCGTTCGCGACAATATCCTCAAAATGGTTGAGAACAACGGCTTGCAAGACAGCATTTTCGACGTCGTCGTTCCCCAAGAAGAGGAGATCGTTGAAACCAAAACCAAGCGTAAGACGGTTCTGAAAAAGAAATTCCCGACTTATGCGTTTATCAAAATGATCTATTCCGATCACGTTTACTATATGGTGACTCATATCCACGGCGTTACGGGATTCGTAGGCGCGGGCGGCAGGCCCGAAGCGCTTTCCGCCGAGGAAGTCAGAAGGAACGGGCTCGAAAAGGTCAAAGCGGAAGATCTCAATCTGAAAGTCGGAGATCAGGTTCGCATTATTTCGGGCGCTTTCGAGAGCTATTTCGGAGAGCTTTCGGAGATCGACGCGGAGCACGGGATCGTCAAGGTCGTGCTTTCGATGTTCGGCAAACCCACGCCGATCGAGCTTGAATTCAATCAAGTCGAAAAAGCGTAATTTCATTCAAATAAAACAGGCGCAAGCCTTTTTATGGGAGAGCGGAAAAATATTTCCATTTTCGCTCGTTAGTACCACGATTGCTATATAGGAGGAAACAATATGGCAAAGAAAGTTACGGCAATAGTAAAATTGCAACTTCCCGCAGGTAAAGCCACTCCGGGACCGCCCGTCGGTTCCACGCTCGGCCCGCACGGAATCAACCTCCCCGGTTTCGTTAAAGAATTTAACGACAAGACCGCGGATAAGATCGGTCTCGTGATCCCGGTCGTCATGACCATTTACAACGATCGTTCCTTCTCCTTCATCACCAAGACGCCTCCCGCTCCCGTTCTTATTAAGAAGGCGTGCGGCATCGAGAGCGGCTCGGCGAAGCCGAATAAGGACAAGGTCGCGAAACTGACCAAGGCGCAAGTAAAAGAGATCGCGGAGCTTAAAATGCCGGATCTGAACGCGGCTTCCGTGGAAGCGGCAATGAGCATGATCGCCGGTACCGCGCGCAGCATGGGCGTTACCGTTGAGGACTAAGGAGGGGCAAAATGAAAGTCAGCAAGAGATATAAAGAGGCTTCTCAATTAGTAGAAAAGAACAAGGTGTACGACAGCGTGGAAGCGATGGCTCTCGCCGTCAAAACCGCCAGCGCAAAGTTCGACGAATCCGTTGAACTGCACGTTAAGCTCGGCGTTGACAGCAAGCACGCGGATCAGCAGGTTCGTGGCGTTGTCGTTCTTCCGAACGGAACGGGTAAGAGCGTAAAGGTCCTCGTGATCGCGAAGGGCGACAAAGCGGACGAAGCTTTGGCGGCAGGCGCGGATGTCGTCGGCGCGGAAGAGATCATCGCCAAGATCCAAAAGGATAACTGGTTCGATTTCGACGTATGTATCACCACCCCCGATATGATGGGTATGGTCGGTCGTATCGCTCGTTTGCTCGGTCCTAAGGGACTTATGCCGAACCCGAAGAGCGGAACCGTTACGATGGACGTTCAAAAGGCGGTCAAAGAAGTAAAAGCCGGTAAAGTTGAGTACAGACTGGATAAGACGAACATCATTCACGTCGCGGTCGGTAAGGCCAGCTTCGGCGCGGAAAAGCTTCACGAAAACTTTGCGACCGTTATGGACGCGATCATCAAGGCGAAGCCGAGCACCGCGAAAGGAACGTATCTCCGTTCGGTCAGCGTGTCCACCACGATGGGCCCCGGCATCAAAGTCAGCTACGCGAAAGCAAATTCCTAATTCAATTTGCTTGACGGCGCTGTAAAAACTCAATTATAATAAATTCGTCTTAAGACAGCAAGCGGGTTTTCCCATAACAAAAAAGGGCTTGCCGAGGATGCGATTTCATGAAAAGAAACTATGCTCCCTGTGTCTTTTGGCGTGGGGAGTATTTTTATTCCCTGATTCTGAAAAGGAGGTAAAGAAATGTCAGCAGCATTGGAAGAGAAAAAGCAGCTTGTGGAAGAGATCAAATCCAAGATCTCCAATGCGGGTTCCGTCGTTATCGTGGATTATAAAGGACTTACCGTGTTCGAAGATACCGAACTTCGTAAGACGCTCCGCGAAGCAAACGTCGAGTACCGCGTTTTGAAAAACAGGCTCGTGCAAAAAGCGTTCAACGAACTCGGTTATACCGATTTTGACGAAGCGCTGAACGGACCGACTGCCGTTGCTTTTGCAAACGGCGATCCCGTGGCTCCCGCGAAGATCCTTCTCGAAAGCGCGGATAAGTACAAGAAAATGACCGTTAAATGCGGTATGATCGAAGGTTCTTATATCAACGTGGACGGAGTAAAGGAGCTTGCGACCTTGCCGCCGAAAGAAGTTCTCGTTGCGAAACTTCTCGGTACCCTCGAAGCGCCGATCAGCGGCCTTGCCAGAGTGCTTAACGAAACCGTTGCCGGACTTGCGAGAGTCCTCAACGCGATTGCGGAAAAGTAAACCAATTCACCCATTAAATCATTATTTATATTTATAAAAAAACAAATTAAAATCGGAGGAAAATTAAAATGGCAGATATCGAAAAGATGATTGAAGAAATTAAAGGTATGACCGTGCTTGAAATCAGCAAGCTCGTTAAAGCTCTCGAAGAAGAATTCGGCGTGTCCGCTGCGGCTCCCGTTGCAGTTGCCGCTGCTCCCGCTGCAGGCGCTGCTGCTCCCGCTCAGGAAGAGAAGACCGAGTTCACCGTTGTTTTGAAGGCGGCGGGCGCAAACAAGATCGCCGTTATCAAGGCGGTTCGTGAACTTACCAGCCTCGGCCTTGCCGAAGCGAAAGCCCTCGTTGACGGCGCTCCCAAGGCTGTCAAAGAGAACGTCAGCAAAGAAGAGTCCGACAAGGCTGCCGAAGCTCTCAAAGCTGCGGGTGCGGAAGTCGAAATCAAGTAAGTTCGATTTTTCAAAATCAAAAAAAGTCCGAGGC
>DGWX01000014.1:671-11055 GCA_002395405.1 Christensenella sp. UBA4247 | reverse complement strand
TCGCCGACCGATATGGGCGTCAATATGGCAGGCTACGGCATCGTGGACGACGAGGTCGTTCAAGCAGCCGCCAAACAAGAGATCATCCGCAGATACTATCAAACGCTTTGCTATTATAAGCAAGGCAACGCCGAAATGGATACCATCAAAAAACTCGAATTTTTGATGAGCGAACTCGGCCTTTCGGTTGCGGATCGAAAGGTTGTGGCTCCCGCTCTCGAAAAAGCCGCCAAATGCGGGAAACAGGTCGTTTCTTTGGAACTGCCGAACGGGCAGATCGTTACGGGGAAAACGACGGACGATCTCGAAGCGGCGTCCACCGCGCTGTTAAACGGGATCAAAATTCTTGCGGGCATCGCCGATCCCATCAAATTGATCGCTCCCGCGGTCATCCGCCCGATGGTCAACTTAAAAAAGAAAGTTTATAAGGAAAGGCATTATCAGCTCAATCCATCTGAAGTTTTGATGGCGCTCGTCGTAAGTCAAACGAGCAACCACGCCGCGGAACTTGCCGTCCATCATTTGAAAGAACTGAAAGGATGCGAAGCGCATTCGACCTGTATTTTGAACGAGACGGACGAAAAAGTGTTCAAGAGATTGGGCATCAATTTGACTTGCGAGCCGGAATTTCCCGACGCAAACTTATATATGTAAATCACCAAGGAGGAACTTATGGCATCATCTTTTCTTGAAAAGGCGTTCGATTTCGAAGCACACATCCCCGAAATGGGTATTATCGCGATGGCGGGAGCGCAGGAGCTCGGAGAGCGCATTGACAAGTATCTCGTGGAATGGTATAATGAAGAAGCCGCAAAGCACAATAAGGCGTTTACCAAAAAGACTTTTCTTTTGGAACACGGTTGCTTGCGCTTTACTTCCGGTGACGCGAAGGCATTGATCAAAGAGTCTGTTCGCGGAATGGATATCTTTATCATTTGCGACGTCGGCAATTACAGCATTCGCTATAATATGTACGGAATGAACGTTCCTATGTCGCCCGACGATCACTATGCCGACCTCAAAAGGATCATTTCCGCGATCGGCGGAAAAGCAAATTCCATTACCGTTCTTATGCCGATCCTGTACGGCGGGCGCCAGCATAAGAGAAACGCGCGCGAGTCTTTGGACTGCGCGATGATGCTGCAAGAGCTCGAAGCTTTGGGCGTCAGCGAACTGATCACCTTCGACGCCCACGATCCGCGCGTTCAAAACGCGACGCCGCTTATGGGCTTCGACAACTTCATGCCTTCCTATCAAATCATCAAAGCCCTTTTGAAGAAGTTCGGAGATCTCCGCTTGGATAAAGATCATTTTATGGTGGTCAGCCCGGACGAAGGCGCGATGAATCGCAATACGTATTACGCTTCGCTCCTCGGTATCGATCTCGGAATGTTCTATAAGAGGCGCGATTATTCCACGGTGATAAACGGAAGAAACCCCATCGTGGCGCACGAATATATCGGCGATTCTCCGATGGGAATGGACGTATTTGTGGCGGACGACCTGATCGCAACGGGCGATAGCCTCATCAACCTTGCTTCCCATTTGAAGGAAAGGGGCGCGAACAGGATCTTCCTTTCGGCAACGTTCGGTCTCTTTACCGAAGGCATCCAAAAGTTCCGCGAGGCGTATGAAAACAAATTGTTCGACGCGGTCATCACGACGAATTTGACCTACGTTCCCGAAGAGCTTCGCAACGAACCTTGGTTCATTGAGGCGAATTTGGCGAAGTATGGCGCCTATATCATCAGCGCCTGCCATCAAAAATGCTCCGTCGGCAAGCTTCTCGATCCGCACGATAAAATCGTGGAGCTCGTGGAGAAATATAAAAATAAATAAAGGAGATATTTATGATCATCAAGCCGCTTGGGCATTCGTGTTTTCTTTTGAAAGAAAGCACCGGCACTACGGTCGTTACCGATCCTTACGCGAAAGACGTTGGGCTCCAATTACCGGCCGTTTCGGCGGATATCGTAACGGTGAGTCACCATCACAGCGATCACGATAACGTTAAAGCCGTTTCGGGGAATCCCCTTGTTATCGACAAGCCCGGAATGTTCGAAGAGAAGGGGGTTCATATTCTCGGGATCGACGCGAAACACGACGAGCACGGCGGAAAAGTTCGCGGCGGCAATATCATTTTTAATTTCCGTATGGACGGGGTAAACGTTTGCCACCTCGGCGATATCGGGCAAAAACCTTCTCCGCTCGTAATCGAAGCGATCGGACCGGTGGACGTTCTTTTGATCCCCGTCGGAGGAAATTACACGATCGACGCGGAGATCGCAAAGGATTACGTGGATCGGTTGCTTCCGAGCGTCGTTATACCCATGCATTACAAAACGGACAAGATCAATCTCGATATTGAAAAAGTTGACGCGTTCCTCGATTGTTTCGACGAAAAGGACGTAAGCTACGTTCGCGCGGATCACCTGGAATTTGACAGGGCGGATTTCGACGACGAATACAACACCAAAGTTTTTGTTTTTGAAAAATAAATTTCGGTCTATAATTCGGTCGGAATTTTGATTTACTTTCAGTTAAAAACCGTTTCTTTCAAGGCAGATCCGTTTGCCTTGAAAGAACTCCTTTTGAAGAGATTCGGTTTATTTCGGATGAGATTTCTCGTCTATTCACGATTCAAAACGCATAGTATGTAAAAGCCGATTTCGGCATTTTTTCGGAGGATTTTTATGGATAATAAAGTCAAACTCGGCGATATTACGCGCGAATATCTCGACGGTATGAGCATTTACGAGATCCGTACGCTGGCTCGCGAAGTAGGCGTTCCGCACCCGACGTCTCTTAAAAAGCAGGAGATGATCGATTGCATTATCGATATTCGAGACGGAAAGGCGGCGCCGCAAGTCGCGAAAAGGGCAGGGAGACCTCCTAAAACGAATGCGATACCAATCGACGCGAAGGACGCGACAAAACAAGACAAAAAATCGGATAAATCCGTAAAAGAAGAAAAAAAAGAATCTGCTGCGGAAGAGAAAAAACCGTCCGAGTCCACCTCTCGGGAAGAGGATCCGAAGCGCCCGTTTGCGGCTCGGAAGAGGCCCGTGGATCGCCCGTTCTCTACCGGATTCAATTATACGACTTCGGATATTCGGACGAGACAGTTCGATCATTTGGCCGATAGGGGAGACAGACCGTTCGAGCGTTTTGATCGTTCCCCTGAAAAATTGTTCGAGAGCGAGTACGACGAAGCGTTTCTTTCCACCTGCGAGATCCGTTCGGGTATTCTTGAAATCTTGCCGGACGGTTACGGTTTTTTGCGCGCGAATAATTTCAGAAACAGCTCGCGCGACAGTTATGTCAGTACCCAGCGTATCAAGAGATGCTCTCTTCGCGCCGGTGATATGATCAAAGCGTATTGCAAATCCGCCGCGGAGGGAAAGCCGCCCGCAGTCGTTGCGATTACGGAAGTAAACGGAAAACCGGTGGAAAAAGCGGCAGGTCGCCCTAAGTTTGACGATCTGGTTCCGATTTTCCCCGATCATAAATTACGCCTCGAAATCCCGAACGTTCGAAACGAACTCGCGGCGCGCGCGATCGACCTGATCGCTCCGATCGGAAAGGGGCAGCGCGCGATGGTCGTATCTCCGCCGAAAGCCGGTAAAACGACCCTTTTGAAAATGATCGCGCATTCTATTTCGGTCAATTCGCCCGAAGTAAAACTCATGGTCCTTTTGATCGACGAGCGCCCCGAAGAAGTTACCGATATGCAAAGAAGTATCAAAGGCGAAGTTATTTACAGCACCTTTGACGAAGAAAGCGACAATCATATCAAAGTCGCGGAGCTTGTATTAAATCGAGCGAAAAGGCTCGTTGAGGACGGGCAGGACGTCGTTATCCTTTTGGATAGTTTAACGAGGCTGGCAAGGGCAAATAACGTCGTCGTTCCGTCGAGCGGAAAAACTTTGTCCGGCGGCGTGGATCCCGTCTCGTTATATTTCCCGAAACGCTTTTTCGGCGCGGCGCGCAATATTGAGAACGGCGGCAGTTTGACCATTATCGCGACCGCGTTAATCGATACGGGCAGCCGTATGGACGACGTCGTGTACGAAGAATTCAAGGGCACGGGGAATATGGAGATCCATCTCGATAGAAAACTCTCCGAAAAGAGAATATTCCCTGCAATCGATCTGAATAGAAGCGGAACGAGAAGGGAAGAATTGCTTTTAACGCAAAAGGAACTCGAAGGGGCTTATTTGATCCGCAAGCTTCTTTCCGCAGGGGATAATCAGGAAGCGGCGGAAAGCATTATAAACTTAATGCAAAAAACACCGAATAACGAAGAACTCATCAAACAACTGAATTTGCAAGTCCTTGCGATGCAAAAAGACGGATACCGCTGCTGATAGAATGCGGATTCGCGCGATAAAAGCGAAAAATTCGGAAATACGCTTGCTTTTGATCGCCGTTTAGTGTAATATAAGTAGCGTTGGAGAGATGGCAGAGAGGTCGAATGCACATGATTCGAAATCATGCGTACCTTCACCGGTACCTAGGGTTCAAATCCCTATCTCTCCGCCAAATAAAAAGGCTCGATCATTTCGAGCCTTTTTATTTGGCTGAGACGGGATTCGAACCTGAAGGTTCAAACACTCGAAGCATAGCTTCATCGCGCGCTTTGGCTAAAAACAGCGCACTGTGCTGTTTTCTTAACGCGTCGCGCCCTATCTCTCCGCCAAATAAAAAAGGCTCGATCATTTCGGGCCTTTTTTATTTGGCGGAGACGGGATTCGAACCTAAAGGTTCAAACGCTCGAAGCATAGCTTCTTCGCGCGCTTTGGCTAAAAACAGCGCACTGTGCTGTTTTCTTAACGCGTCGCGCCCTATCTCTCCGCCAATTAGAAAAAAGCTCGATCATTTCGGGCCTTTTTTATTTGGCGGAGACGGGATTCGAACCTAAAGGTTCAAACGCTCGAAGCATAGCTTCTTCGCGCGCTTTGGCTAAAAACAGCGCACTGTGCTGTTTTCTTAACGCGTCGCGCCCTATCTCTCCGCCAAGCGTATCCTAAGTTGAACCCCTAAAGTTTGACTTGGGTTATTTTTTGTTCCAACACAGTGCCCAATAATATACCTCTAATCTTTCCCATGCTATTGATAAGTGTGTTGCGAATATGCTATTATAAAAATGCTAAAACCAACGGAGAAACAATGCCAAAGAAACAAAAAAAGAAAAGAATAAAAAGAGATCCTAGGGCTTATCTCTTGAGAAAAATAACAAAAGGAACAACGCCTTTTGATTCTTTGGATCGCTGGGATCAGGTTTCAGTATTAAAGTATTTGCAGGAAAAGAAGCTGACCAACCAAATTTTCGAAAAACGTGGATTTGACGTTTTAACCCAGTTGTTTTTTGTATATGAATGTTCTTTGGACAATGATTATTTAGAGATAAAAAAAAGTAAAGTCACATTTTGCTCCTTTAAAGAGTATTTCGAATACATTAATGGGACAATCTACACCAGTGCATGTTATTATGGGTACAAGTTTTCCAATTATGAAATAAATGAATTCGGCATCGATGTTGAATTGTTAAACTTCGATTCATTCATAAATGAAACCATTTCAGATTTCCCTGTAACGAGGAAGTTCTCGCTTTATCGCATCAAAAAATACTATAAAGATCATAGTTTTGTAGTCCATCAAGAGTGGTTCAAAACATACAAATACAGATTAGACAAATGGGCTCCTTTGGAAGAGAAACTCCTTGAAAACAAACGTGTTTTTGATTTTTTTGCTGACTATGTTCATTACTTGCAGGGCGATTTGACAAATGCAGACTTCTTAATGTGCGATGACAACATTGCAAACATAAAAACGCTTGGATTAAAGATAGATGGGATAATCGTTAGAAGTACGGTTGCCAAAGAGTTGGGAATACCTTTGCACCTTGCTCTGTCCTCAAAAAAAGGATTGATAGAATTTGAAGAATCCGAAACGTGCGAAAGCCTTTCTAACAGTGAATATATGCTCCAACGGGCGGAGGATGACGACTATTCCGATAGAATCGCTTATATCTCAGACCTTCATTTACTTCATCGTTATAACCTTTCGAATTGTGTAACACTAGAAGATCAGGAGTTTATTAATCGATCAATATCAAACACGATCATAAATGATACACCCAAGACAAGAATCAAACTGTTGGGCGGCGATATTTCAAGCGATTATGAAATATATAAAACCTTCATTTCTTCTTTGAGCAACTGTGACAAACAAGAACACAGTTTTTCTCATTCGAATATTTTTTTCACTTTGGGCAATCATGAGTTATGGCCGTTTGCCGGAGAAAAACTGGATCATATAGAAGATACCTATCGTGAGCTATTATCCGAGCACGATATGTATCTAGTCCATAATGACTTGTACTATTACGAAGGCTATCGTTCTCCGAGTAGAATCTCGTTCCAAGAATTACAACAAATGGAAGCAGAAGAGTTAAGATATAAGTTACGATCTGCATCATTGATAATATTCGGAGGAACAGGCTTTTCAGGATTAAATCAAGACTTCAATGCCAATCAAGGCATTTATCGTGGCGTATTGTCTAGAGAAAACGAGATTAAAGAGAGTGCCAAGTTTGAAATGCTCTATATCAAGGTTTCAAAAGCATTGTTTGATAAAAATGTTATTGTTTTCACTCATATGCCAATGAAAGATTGGTCTGCACTTGACACCCCGACTAACGGATTTGTTTTCGTAAGCGGTCATAACCATAGAAACTATTATCTCGACGATGGTAAAACGCGAATTTATGCCGACAACCAAATAGGTTACAAGCAGAAGAATGTCAATATAAAGCATCTTTCTATCAATATGGATTATGATTGGTTCTCTGACTACAAAGATGGCATCTACGAGATAACTCGAGAAGATTATATTAATTTTTATCGAGGGATTAGAGAAGGGAATGTAAGCCTTAACCGTGAATTCCAACACCTTTATATGTTAAAACGAGAGGGTGTCTATATGTTCTTGATGATTAACCCTACAGGTAATTTGCTAATACTCAACGGGGGATCTATCAAACACGCAGAAAACGATTCGCTTGAGTACTATTATGACAATCTCGTTTCATATTCCAAATCAATAAAACTTTTCTTGTCGCGGTTTGATTCATTTCAAAAGAAAGTATCAAAAGCCATAAAGAGTTTGGGCGGTTATGGGACGATACACGGGTGTATTGTAGATATAGACTCTTTAAACCATTTGTATTTGAATCCATTGGATGGGACTATCACACCATACTTTGCTTTTTCTATGGTCAACAAATTTGTTTTCAAGAACATTGCCAGTCTGTTAAAACTAAATTGTCCCAAGTTGTTTAAAAAATACGAACAGCTGTGCATTGAAAGTGAAACACAAAGAGAATTGATCACGTTAGATAACGATCTTACTATTTCAGAAGAAGAACAATTCGTAGAAAGCACTGAAATGTATAAGATTTCAAGGATATTAAAAGGACTTCAATTCACGACAAAATATAATATTGTTCGAATGTGGAGTGATGTATTTGTTAGCGAGCCATCTGAAGCTTGTGGAAGATTAATTGTAAGCGGGTTAATTGATCCACGATCAGTCCCCGCCCCTCCACGAAAGAAAAAAACAGGTAATAAATCCACGAACAGAAACACCGGTCAAAAGCCAAGCATCATAAAAACTGACTTGTCAAAAAAAGAGCAGAAATACAAAGCCAAAGTCGCAGAAATGACTCAAACCATTGAAGTTCTTTGCTACAATGGCATCCAGCTGAAAAGCGAGTATAGATGCACCTTGTGCGGACATACGTGGAAAGAAACGCCCCCGCTTTTTAAAGCGAATCCTATATGTCCTAATTGCAAAAAGTGATACTGCCCTAAAAGGAGATACAAAATGGAAAAAGAAAAAAAATCAAAACCGTCTGCAACCATCACAAAAAAAAGTAATACCACTTCAAAGAAAAAAGTTTATACAACAAAACCATCCGCAATAAGCGCTACAGATATCCAAATCATGAAAAGCAGCCTATCAGTATCAGATACTGCTTTTCGCGGATTTTATGAGTTTAACTGTGGATGGAAGGTTCCAGTATATGAAGTTGAAACGGTGCATGCGCTTAACCAGCTTATTGGATATGCTAAATTCAATAATCGCTCATATGGGGATGTTTACTATAGGGGCGAACGCCGTCTTCATAAAAGCTTAATGCCTTCTATATTTCGAGAAGGAACAAATTCGTCGCGCCTTCAACATTTAAAAGAAATCATTTCAAAAATAAAAAATGATGTCAACTTCCCTCGCGGAATGAAAATTGAAGACTTTGACGATACAAGTGCATCGCTAACGATCGAAAGCATGTTACAGCATTATGGTGTTAAGACCAGATTTATTGATATCGTTGACAATCATTGGGTTGCATTGTGGATGGGACTTAACCAAGTAGAAGAATTAAAGCAAGTTGATGTTTATTACCATTATAGAGAACGATCTATACCTCTTGGCGATATTGTACTAAAAGATAACTTTGACCCGGAAAGCATTTATCAGTATATACTTCTTATTGCGGTCCCAGGGAAAATGAAACGCATTAATAATGGTATCTTTTTTTCTAGTGATTATTATAAGATTGACTTACGACAAGCATTGCCATCCATTTTTTTGCGCCCCCATGCACAACATGGACTTGTTGTTTGTAAAAGACCTCACGAAGGGGATCTATCCCTTTACGATATGGCAAATAGTGTTATAGGGATCATAAAAATACGTATTGATCGGGCAGCGCAGTGGATTGGGCAAGGGCATTTACTCACTCAAGATAATCTGTTTCCAGCCCCTGCTTATGATTATGGGTATGATCTTCTATTACACAATCCAAGCTTTTTCGATAAGGACAATAAAATAGCACTATATGTTTAATTGATTTAGTATGTTATTAAAAACATAGGGAAAAGAGAAAATGAATAATTTCAATAAGGATTTTTCAAATATAGTAGAAGGCATAGAAAAAACAATGAACGCAATCGATGGAGAACTGGACCTTTTAAAACAAATTAACGCCGAACAAAAAGAAGAATTGCGAAAAGCCAAAAGATTCAACGTCATTATGCTCATTATTGCTTTAATATCGCTTATAGCTACTATTGTTAGCCTTATCATCGGCTTTACAGTCAGATAAAATTCAATTTTGGTTACTATCGCTCCGCCAATTAGAAAAAAGCCTGATATTTCGGGCTTTTTTTACGCGAACTTAATTATAGGGATTTGAACGAGAGCGTTAAGAAAAGGCGCCTTGACTTGGCGCGTTTTTAGCGGATGTACCGAAGCAAAGCGCAGGTCCGCGTAGGCGAAGCCTTAGCGCCCGCTGCTCCGAAAGCCGCATAAAAAAAATTAAAAAGTATTGCGGCTCGAGGAGCAAGAACAAATCCCTATCTCTTCGCCAAGAGAAAGAAAACGAAACGTAAGGATGTTTTTCTGAAAAAAATATATTTCATTTTATTGACAATACAATAGGTATTCTTTATAATTGCTTTTGTTTAGAAAAAATAAACTTTTGATTTAGTGTCATTAGGAGAGCAAAACCGCAAGTTTATTTTTATCAAACAGAAGAAAAAAGGAGCATTCGGAATGGAAATCGGAACCAAGATCAAAGCGCTCAGGCTGAAAAACAATCTGACGCAAGAAGAACTTGCCGATCGCTGCGAGCTGACGAAAGGCTTTATCAGTCAGCTGGAAAATGACCTCGCGAATCCTTCTATCGATACGCTCGGCGATATTCTCGTCGTACTCGGAAGCAACCTCGGAGAGTTTTTTCAAAATGAGGAAAGCGAGCCCCTCGTATTCCACGAGGAGGATTATTTTTCCAAAGATTACGGCGACAGCGTAACGACTTGGCTCGTTCCGTCTGCGCAAAAGAACGCGATGGAGCCGATCCTTTTGCATCTGAACGAGAAGGGCGCGAAGGAAACCGATATGCCGCACGAAGGCGAAGAATTCGGGTTCGTTGCCGAAGGAAAGATCAAGCTGACGGTGGGGCGGCGCTCCTTTACGGTTGCGAAAGGGGAAACCTTTTACTATAAAGCGGATAAAAAGCATTCGATCGAAAACGTTACGGACGAGAGAGCCACGGTTTTGTGGATCTCCTGCCCGCCCAATTTTTAAGTAAGGAAGAAGAAAAGTGAACGCATGGGAGAAAATGAGGGGTTTGTTCGGAAGTAAAAAAAGCGCGGCGGAACCCGCTGAAAAAGAACAAGTCTCGCAGAGGAAAAACGAAAATATCATCGAGATCAAAGGGATCACGAAAGTCTTTGACGGAGTAACGGTTTTGGACGATCTCAGCCTCGGCATCAAGCGCGGTCAATTCGTAACGCTGCTCGGCCCGTCCGGCTGCGGC
>DGWX01000014.1:271-618 GCA_002395405.1 Christensenella sp. UBA4247 | reverse complement strand
CCCGTCCGGCTGCGGCAAAACGACCCTTCTTCGCTTGATCGCGGGCTTTGAAACCCCGACGGAAGGGGAGATCTTTATCGAAGGCGAACCGATCACGTCCGTTCCTCCCTTTAAGCGCCCCGTAAACACGGTTTTCCAAAAGTACGCTCTTTTCCCCCATTTGAACGTTTTCAAAAACGTTG
This sequence comes from Christensenella sp. UBA4247, assembly GCA_002395405.1. Classification (GTDB taxonomy): domain Bacteria; phylum Bacillota; class Clostridia; order Christensenellales; family CAG-1252; genus CAG-1252. The sequence continues at coordinate 436 of DGWX01000014.1, read as the reverse complement.
CTTTCGGCCTCAAACTGAAGCGCCTTGACGATCCGACCGCCAAAAAGGGAAAGCGCAAGCTGACGAAGAAGGAGATCGAAGAAAAGGTCAACCGCGCTTTGACCCTCGTGGGGCTTGCGGATTACGGCCATCGCGACGTCAATTCTCTTTCAGGCGGTCAGCAGC
>DGWX01000014.1:0-138 GCA_002395405.1 Christensenella sp. UBA4247 | reverse complement strand
GCCGCTCGGCGCGCTCGATCTCAAAATGAGGAAAGAGATGCAGATCGAGCTTAAAAAGATGCATCAAAACCTTGGGATCACGTTTATTTTCGTTACGCACGATCAGGAAGAAGCTATGAGCATTTCCGATATGATCGT
>DGWX01000048.1 GCA_002395405.1 Christensenella sp. UBA4247 | reverse complement strand
GCGAATATAATATAACTTCTCGCGGCAGCGAGAAATATAACTGTCCCGAAGGGAGAATATAACTTGAAAAAACAGCAGTTGATTTCTGCTGTTTTCAGCGGCTGACCGAAGTTTAAAACAAAGCAGAAAAATAATAAAAACGATTTGCTTTGTTGTAAACAAGAGCCCGGGGGTCGAACTCGCTTGAAAGAGTGAGTTCTTTTTTTTTGTGTCGATACTTGACAACGCGCAATACTTCGCATTATGATGTATTGAAAAGGAGGAGGTATTCCATGGATATCCAATTGAAACGTGGCTTGCTGGACGTATGCGTCCTTGCCGCCATTAAAAACGAAGATTCCTACGGATACAAGATCATCAAGGACTTAAAACCTTACGTGGAATTATCGGAATCCACGTTGTACACGATCCTGAAACGTTTGGAAGCGGCAAATATGTTGACGGTACGCTCTACGGAGCACGCCGGCAGGCTCAGAAAGTACTATCATATTACTCGGGCAGGGGTAGGGCGCATTGAAGATTTTAAAGATGAATGGAAAGAAGTGGTCAGCATTTATCATTTTGTAAGTAAGGAGGAAGGTAATCATGCGTAAGCAAGAATTTTTGTCCAAACTTAAACTTGCCCTGGCGGGACTTCCGAAAGATGAGGTTGACGAACGTTTGTCTTTTTACAGTGAGATGATCGACGATCGAATGGAAGAAGGATTCTCGGAAGAGGCCGCGGTCGCCGGAGTCGGTTCGATGGGCAGCATCGTATCGCAAGCGGTTTCGGAGGTGCCGATCGGGAAGCTTGTCAAGGAAAGGATCAAGCCGAAAAAATCCACATCGGGCGGGAAGACGGTGCTTCTTATTCTTGGATTTCCGTTATGGTTTTCACTTCTCATCATTTTTTTTGCGATCATCTTTTCGTTGTATCTCGCGTTGTTTTCCCTCTGTATTGCCTTTTGGGGCGTCGAAGTCGGTTTTTGCGGTGCGGCGATCGGCGGCGTAGTCATAGCGGCAGCGTACGGTTTTCAAGGTTTTTTAACGCAGGGATTTGCGATGCTCAGCATAGGATCGATCTCGGCGGGCGCCGCAATTGTTTGGATTGTCGCTTGTAAGGTCGCATCCAAAGGAATTATGAAGCTTGGCGGCAAACTTGGCGTCGCTATCAAAAGATTGTTTATCAAAAAGGAGAAGGCGGAATGAAGAAAGGATTGATTGTAGTTGCGATTATTCTTATTATCGCGGGCGGTGCGCTGTTTTGGGGCGTTTTCGCTTCCGTCGGATACGACTACACGAAACTCAGAACCGCAAAAGCGGAGATCAATACCTATACCGCAGAAGGGGCGTTTGATCAGATCGTAATCGACACGCAGGCTACGGACGTAAACTTTGAACTTTCGAAAAACGGCACGTTCAGCGTGGTATGTACGGAACGGAAAAAGATGAAGCATAACGTTATCATCGAGAACGGCGTTTTGAAAATTGTCGGGCAAAAAAACAGAGAATGGTTTGAGCATATCAACTTCTTTTTAAATAATCTTACGATGACGGTGTACCTTCCCGCAAAAGAATACGAGTCTTTGCAGGTTAAGGTTAGTACGGGCAACGTCAACATTCCCGAAACGTTTACTTTTGGGAGTATCGGCGTCTCCGGCAAAACGGGTGACGTAAGATGCTATGCTTCGACTACGGGGCTACTCGGCATTTCGACAAGTACGGGGAATATCGAGGTGAAAAACGCCCATGCGAAGGCGGTGGAGCTTTGCGCCTCTACGGGCAACGTTAAGGCGGATTCCTGTGTTTGCGACGAGAATATGGAAGCACGGACTTCTACGGGCAACGCTTGCCTTACGGATGTCACCTGCAAAAATCTTGACGCAAAAGCAAGTACGGGGAATATCGTTCTGGAAAACGTCATCGCGGCGGAAAAGTTTACCTTGAAAACGAGTACCGGAAATATAAGGTTCGATCGTTCGGACGCGGCGGAGATCGAGGCAAAGACCTCTACGGGTAACATCACGGGCTCTCTTCGAACTCCCAAAAGGTTCGTAGCGGACTCCGGAACGGGTAAAGTGCGCGTTCCCGACAGCGCGGGCGATCACAAATGCGAGCTAACCGCATCTACCGGAAACATTACGATTTCCATTGAAGAATAAACGGATCCAAAGATAAAAAGCGCACCTTAGTGCTGTTCCATTAGGGATTTTATGAAAAAATAAAATTTTATGGTAATTGCACTTTCAAGCGGTCAAGCAAAACAGGTATTTGGAATTTCCAAGTGCCTATTTTGTTTTATAATGCAAGCGAGAATAAGCGCTTGCGCAATTATTCGAGCGTCGAAGTACATCATCGACAGATGATATAAATTTTTTTAGGATTTTCAATCCAAATATTGGATTTAATGTTGAATTTCTCGCTTTTTATGATATAATATGTTTAATTCTAACCGGGAAGGTGTCAATATGGCTGTCAGTTATAAAAAACTATGGAAATTATTGATTGATAAGGATATGAAAAAGAAGGATTTGCGAGAAGCAACGGGTATTACGACGACGGCCCTTGCGAAACTCGGGCGTAACGAAAACGTCAATACGGAGATCCTCGTTAAAATCTGTAAAGTCTTACAGTGCGATATTTCCGATATAATGGAAATCGTTGAGACGGACGAATAATGCGCGCATAAGGAATTTAACCAAATGAATTTATATGATTATATTAACCATAAAAGATTAGAAAAAGCCCAAACGGAAGCCATTAAGCAAATAATATGGAATGACATAAGTTTATCCTATCAGCAAAAGGCGGCATGGATCAATTCTATTGATGCGTATTCAAAAGCAAAAGACATGAAAGAAGCTTGCGACCTACTCGCATACTTAATGAGAAGGTAACCTCAATGGCAAAAGAAATCAGGGTTGACGTAAAAGAGAATAAGATACTGGAGATGGACTCATCTCTGCTTTCTATTCTGCTCAAAGACAATTCTTCCGGCAAGAATATCATTTGGGCTACGGATAACTACGCTCAAAAAGGTTTCGGTTACGGCAAAAACGACCATATAGAAATCTATGCCATCACCGGAACGAACGGCAATCTCATAAAACCGCGCACAGAGAAGACGAAGCAAGAGCAGCTCTCCCGTGTCCGCGACAAAGCGGAAGTTTTTACGCCCTCGTGGATATGCAACAAGCAAAATAATCTCGTCGATAACGCTTGGTTTGGGCGCAAAAATATTTTCAACACAGAAACGGAAAAAGGCTGGACGACAAACCAAGAGAAAGTGACCTTCCCCGACGGCAAAACGTGGCAAGAATACGTCAAGGCGCAACGTCTTGAGATCACTTGCGGCGAAGCACCCTATCTTGCCAGCCGATATGATACCGTTACGGGTGATGTCATACCAGTAAAAGACCGTATCGGCTTGCTCGACAGGAAACTCCGTATCGTTTCCGAAAACACCGACGTCGAGCAAGATTGGTGTGCGTGGGCAAAAGAAGCATACAAGAGTATCTACGGCTACGACTGGCAAGGCGATAACGTTCTGCTCGCAAGAGAAAACCTTTTATTCACATTCTGCGACTATTACGAAAACAAATTCGGCGTCTATCCCATCAAAGAGTACCTGCGCGAAATCGCCGAGATACTTTCGTGGAATATTTGGCAGATGGATGGACTGAAATTCGTTATTCCCGAAAGTTGCCACAACGAAAAAAGAATTGATTACACTCTCTTTGGCGAAGAAGTTCACGAAGAGGTTTGTGACGGATGTAAAACGAATAACCCCAACAAGCATAACGGAATTTATTGCTATGTGATGGACTGGGATGCCTCAAAGAAAGTAAAGTTCGTGTCTTTACTGAAAAAAGGATGATTTATGGTAGATAAAACACTTTTAGATGAAATCATAATTGGAAGAGTTGAGCCGCGTATCTATGCTTTTACAACAAATACGATCCCGAACTATTTGAAGGTCGGCGACACTTACCGCCCTGTATCGGATCGTTTGAAAGAATGGCGCGAACACTTTCCAGAATTGATCAAACAATTTGAAGGCACGGCGAAAGTAAACGACAATGTTTATTTCCGCGACTTTGCCATACATCAATTTTTGGAAACAGACAAACACAGAGAAAGGCTTTTGCCGACTGGCTTACCGACAGGGGTTTATTATTCGAGAGAGTTTTTCAAGAATGCAACCGCTGAAGATGTCACGGAAGCTATCACCGATATAGAAAAAGACTATTCCGAAAATGCCGGAAAATATCAATTCTACAATGCGGAAAACCGTTTAACCGAAACGTTTACGTTTGCTCGTACAGAAAACTATCCGCTCCGTCCCAATCAAGAAAAAACAGTAAAAGCGTTCAAAATGGCGCGAGAAAACGGGCATAAAAATCTTTTGATGTATGCGGTTATGCGTTTTGGTAAGTCGTTTACTTCTATGTGCTGCGCATTAGAAATGAATGCAAAATTGGTTGTAATCGTTTCTGCAAAAGCCGACGTTCGTCTTGAATGGAAAAAGACGGTCGAGAGTCATGTGAACTTTGCCGATTATGATTTTATTTCGAGCGATGAATTAAGCCGCAACAATCATATCATTACGGAAAAACTTTCTCAAAATAGGAAAGTCGCAGTCTTTTTGACTCTTCAGGATTTACAAGGCGACATGATCAAAGACAAACATCAAGAGGTTTTTGGTCAATCAATCGACCTTTTGCTTGTTGATGAAACGCATTTCGGCGCACGAGCCGAAAAATACGGTGCCGTTTTGAAGGCTTCGGGATATGAAAAGGATGTAAAAAACAAGAAAGATGAAGATGACTTTGTGGACGTGGAGGATGCGGATACCGTTGTCAAAACGCTGTCTGCGGATACGACGATCCACCTATCCGGTACGCCTTACCGTATTTTGATGGGCAGCGAATTCAAAAAAGAAGATATTATTGCCTTTTATCAGTTCACAGATATTGTTGACGAGCAGAAGGCGTGGGACAAAGCGCACATTTTGGACGATAACTATAAAGAATGGGATAACCCATACTATGGATTTCCTCAAATGGTCCGTTTTGCTTTTCATCCAAACGAGTCTTCCCGCAAGCGGCTTGAAGAATTGAGAGAATCAGGCACCACCTATGCTTTCTCTGCGCTTTTCAAACCGCAATCCATTAGAAAAGTTGATACCGGTTTACATAAAAAGTTCAAGTTTGAGCAGGAAATCCTTGACTTGTTAGAGGTTATCGACGGTAGCAAGAACGATGATAATCTTTTGGGCTTTTTGGATTATGGCAAAATCAAGGACGGCAAAATGTGCCGCCATATTGTCATAGTCTTACCTTATTGTGCTTCTTGCGATGCTTTGGAAACGCTTATCAAAGACAATGCCGATAAGTTCCGCAATCTGAATGGTTATAAAATCATCAATATCTCCGGTGTGGATAATCCGAACGCATACAGAGATTCCAATTCAATAAAAACCGCTATCCACAATGCGGAAACAAACGGAGAAAAAACAATAACGCTTACCGTCAATCGTATGCTTACGGGTAGCACAGTCCCCGAATGGGATACGATGTTATATTTGAAAGATACGGCTTCTCCGCAGGAATACGATCAAGCCGTGTTCCGCTTGCAAAACCAATATATCAAAACGTACGTTGACGATAGCGGCGATACGATCAAATATAATATGAAACCTCAAACTCTGCTCGTCGATTTTATGCCGAACAGAATGTTTGTCATGCAAGAAACCAAATCCAAAATCTACAACGCCAATGTGGAGACAGGCGGTAATTCCGAATTGGAAAGTCGTATCCAAAAAGAACTTCGCATTTCTCCTATCGTCACGATCAATGCGGACAAAATTGCAGAGGTAAAAGCGGCGGATATTTTGACGGCGGTCAGCAATTATCAAAAGGATAAAGGCATTAAGGATGAAGCCCTTGAAACACCTGTCGATTTGAGCTTGTTGGAAGACGACTTTTTCCGTTCTGTTATCGAGCAAGAAAACGAAATCGGCTCCAAATCGGGGTTGTCTGTACCTGCGAATGAAAGTAGCGGCGAAGATGACGACGAAAATGGAAATCTTGATGTTCCCGACGGAGAAACGCTCGATAACGATGACGAAACGGGGGCGAACCCGGCCGAAAACGGGCAATCCGAACCGACGACAGCGGATGAACAGCGTAAACAAGAAATAAGCCTGACTAAAAAGATTCAAAGCTATTATGTCCGTATCCTGTTGTTTGCTTTCATTACAAAGGACAGGGTGATTTCCGTTTCCGATATCATAGACAAATTTGATTCGGAAGACAATCGCCGTATTGCAAAAAATCTCGGGCTAAATAAACAGGTGCTGAGGCTGATTCACCAAAAGATGGACAAATTTAAGTTAAGCGACTTGGATTATAGAATTCAAGACCTGAACGATTTGTCGCAGTCTGATATGTCGCCCGAAGATAAGGCGAACGTTGCAGTCAAAAAGTTCGGTAAACTTGGCGACGCTATCGTCATTACCCCGTCGAAGATCTGCGATGATATGGTAAATCTGTTCCCCGATGACTTCATGAAAGAAATTGCTGAAAGACACGGCAGAATTTTGGATATTGCCGGCACGTCTGGCGAATACGCCGTTGCGCTTTGCAAAAAAATGACGACGATCGGAATAGATAAGGCAATCGTCGCAAATATGATTTATACCATTCCGAAATCGTCCGTTTGCTATGAACTTACAAGAAAACTCTATGAAATGCTCGGACTGAACGTGGCGAATATCGCAAGCGAGTTTGTTGCAACGGATTTGTTGGAAGTGAAAACGGATGATGAAATCGACTACGATAAAATCACGAAAATTCTAACACAAAACAAACCGTTTAATGAGGTTAATTTGACAGACGATCCCGAACAAGGAGAAACAGATATGATTAAATTCGATGCAGTAGTAGGAAATCCGCCGTATCAAGGAATTGCCTCAGATACGAGCGAGCCAGCAATATATAACTATTTTATGGATATTTCATACAGATTATCAAACATTTCATGTATGATTACCCCTGCAAAGTTTTTATTTAACGTTGGAAAAACACCAAAGACATGGAATCAAAAAATGTTAAAAGATGAACATTTAAAGGTAACATTTTATGAGCCTGATAATTCTAAGGTGTTCCCTGAAACAGGAGCGAAAGGCGGAATAGTTATTACCTATCATGATAAAAATCAAAGCTTCGGCAAAATTGGTACATTTACAGCTTACCCGGAGTTGAACTCAATTTTACACAAGGTTGTTAATGAAAGGTTTGTCAGTATTGCCAATTTTGTTTTTGCGCCGGAAAGTTATAAATTGAGCAAAAAGTTGCATCAAGAGCACCCTAAAATTGCGAATAGACTTAGTAAGGGGCACACTTATGACGTGACAACAAATATTTTTTCAAAGTTGGCTGATGTGCTGTATGATGATCAACCCATTGACGGGAAAGAGTATGTCCAATTGATTGGTCTTATCGGGACTCAAAGGTATTACAAATGGATCCAAAAAGATTATTTGGAGCCGCATGCGAATCTCGACTATTATAAGATCATAATTCCAAAAGCAAATGGTTCAGGTGCAATAGGCGAAGTTTTATCAACACCCCTGATTGGGGAACCCCTGATCGGACATACTCAAACATTTATAAGCATTGGAGCATTCAATACTTTATTTGAGGCAAATGCGGCTTTTAAATATATAAAGAGCAAATTTGCAAGAGCACTACTTGGAACATTAAAGGTAACGCAAGACAATAAAAAGGGTGTTTGGCTAAATGTTCCGCTTCAAGATTTTACTGCAAATTCGGATATTGATTGGAGCAAATCCATTCCTGAAATTGATAAGCAACTATACGCCAAATACAGCCTCGACGAATCCGAAATCGCCTTCATCGAGTCAATGATTAAACCTATGGAGTAAAACTATTTGGAGAAAATCAATGAATCTTCTTACGGCTGAACAAGTAACAAAATTTGAAATAATATGCAAGAAGTTTTTCCCTGAATATATGCTTAGAGAAGAGACAGGCAATATATTGCATGATATTTTGGTTAATGCAGATGCGGATATTTACGCGCCTCTTTATCACTATGAGGAAAAACAAGTAAATTTTGTGTTCGGACGTTTGCATTATTATATTGTAAATTGGTTTGATGAAAACACGTCAAGGCTCAATAAAGGCAATTATTATTTGACTTCTAGGAGTAGAAGTCAAATAGAAAATATAAGTAATATATTAAGTCAGCTCCAATCATTTTTTAGCAAAATACATATCAATTTTGATGTAGAAACGATGTATGCAAGTAAAATTGATGTTATCTGCCATTTTATACAAAATGACAATACGAGTAAGTTCATTTTACCCGATACATTTACACCAATTGAACAAAGCATAATAGCTGAACCCATTTTTAAGATTTCAAATAGGCAGGTTTTTTCTGCAACAAAATATTTGCTTTTTGGCGTTTCAAAAGCAAAACCCGATATTAGAATAAAACAAGTTTTGGATGGAGATTTGGAAGTTATAAATTCCGATGATATGTTAGTGTATGATGAAGAAATTGGCGATAGTTTGTTATATAAGGATTTTAATAATTGGTGGTTAAAAAATAAACAAAAATATTTTTGGTATGATAAACAGAAACAATTGCAAAAAAATGAATTGCTTGTCCAAGACTATTATAGGGCGAATTACTACAAAGAAGATCATCCTGTATTAATCCCGCAGGTGTACTTACATTATGACCCAAAAACAAAATTCGAGCGAAAAAAATGCGCTTTTAATGAAGAGCTAACCTTTCAAAGGATGGATTTTCTTATAATATATGCTGGAAAAAGAATAATTATCGAATTAGATGGTAGCTCTCATTTTTTATCAGAAAATAAAATTGATTTAGAAAAATATGCAAAACAAGTAGAATACGATCGAGCTATGAAGTTCTTAGGTTACGACATATTTCGCATTTGTAACGAGGAGCTGTTAAATGGCAATGCTGAACGTACTTTGAGTGATTTCTTCAAGAATTTATATGATTACTTGGGGATTACTGCATAGGAGAAAAGGATAATTTAGCCTACTATACCAAACGTTGTTTGGTCGTAGGTTCTGCAAGGCTTCTCGCCCACTTAAACGATCATTTACAACTTCATCGGATCCGTAGAAATTCCGGACTTTGATTGAACCAAACAAAGAAAAAACCGTGGCATCACGCCACGCCTGATTCTCAAAGAACAGCCGTACCGAAAATTCCCTAATGGAAGCGCACCTTACCGGGCGCGCTTTTTTCATTAAAGAAAAAAAACAAAAAACATATACGTTCGATTTACATTGAGTTTTTAATATAGTATATTTGTATTGATTGTAAAGGGGATTTCGGAATGTTGGGCAAATGGACGAACGTTATCATAGGAATACTGTTGCCGTTGTTCGGTACTTGTTTGGGCGCGTCTTGCGTGTTTTTCCTCAAAAGAGAAATCGATCCCAAGCTGAAAAAAGGTTTGACGGCGTTTGCCGCCGGAATCATGGTTTCCGCCTCTTTTTTCAGCCTGATCCTTCCGGCGCTGGAAGAATCCAAGTGGATGGGAAGGCTGGCGTTTATCCCTTCGGTTATCGGGTTTTTGATCGGTATGCTGTTTTTGCTTGCGCTGGATATTTTGATCCCGCACATTCATAATGACAAAACGGAAGAGGGCGTGCATAGCGGACTCAAAAATACGACCAAGATGTTTCTTGCCGTGGCGCTTCACAATCTGCCGGAAGGAATGACGGTCGGGGTGATCTTTGCGGGCTGGCTGTATGGTAATCAAAGTATTACTTTGATGGGTGCCGTCGTTATGTCGATCGGTATCGCGTTGCAAAATTTCCCCGAGGGCGCCATCGTATCCATGCCGCTTCGTGCGGAGGGCATGGCAAAGGGCAAAACTTTTTGGTACGGTGTTTTGTCCGGGGTGATCGAGCCGATCGGCGCGCTTATGACCATTTTTTTCGCAAAAATTTTTCTTCCGATATTGCCTTATCTTTTATCATTTGCGGCGGGCGCGATGTTTTACGTCGTAGTAGAGGAGCTTATCCCCGAAACGGCGAAAGGGGAGCATACAAATATTTCCACGGTTTGTTTTGCGATCGGATTCGTCGTTATGCTGGCGCTTGACGTCGGTCTTGCTTAAAAACGTCCTATTCGGTTGATATTTTTATCTTTTTCTCTTTTTTATTTGAAAAACGTTTTGCCCGCGCGCGCGTAATTTGTTATACTGTTATACGGAAAAATTTTGTTTGCGGCTTTCGCCGCCATTCAGATAGGAGGGAATATGAAAGTTCAGTTTACCGAAACGGTGCTTAGAGACGCGAACCAGTCTCTGATCGCAACGAGGCTTCCCATTGATAAATTCGAAGGGATCCTCGGCACGATGGATCAAGCGGGCTATTACTCGGTCGAATGCTGGGGCGGCGCCACCTTTGACAGCTGCTTGCGCTTCCTCGGAGAAGATCCGTGGGAGAGACTTCGCCGCATCAGGAAAGCGATGCCGAATACCAAGCTTCAAATGCTTTTGAGAGGGCAAAACCTGCTCGGATATAAGCACTATCCGGACGACGTCGTTCGCAAGTTCGTCGAACGCTCCGTCGCGAACGGGATCAATATCATTCGTATCTTCGACGCTTTGAACGATATGCGCAATATCGAAGTCGCCGTGGACGAAACCATCAAGCGCGGCGCGATCGCTTCCGGTGCGATCAGCTATACGACCAGCCCCGTCCATACCCTTGCGAACTTCGTGGAAGTCGGCAAGACGATGAAAAAGATGGGTTGCGAAACGATTTGTATCAAAGATATGGCGGGCGTCATGGGCCCGAAAGAAGCGTACGATCTCGTTTCCGCTTTGAAAGATTCCGTCGGTCTTCCCGTTATTTTGCATACGCACTGCACGACCGGCCTTGCCTTTATGACCTGCTTAAAAGCGGTGGAAGCCGGTGTGGACGTTTTGGATACCGCGACGAGCGCTTTCTCCGGCGGTACTTCGCAGCCCGCTACCGAAACGCTTGCATACGCACTCAACCAACTCGGTTACGAGATCCCGCTCGATACCGCCGTTCTCAAAAAGGTAAACGACTTTTTCAAACCTGTTTTTGCGGAATTCGTTAAAAACGGAACGCTCAAAACCAAAGTTCTCGCGACCGATACGGACGCATTGAATTATAAAGTTCCCGGCGGAATGCTTTCCAACCTGATATCGCAGCTTGAAATGCAAAACGCTCTCGATCGGTTGGACGAAGTTTTGCTTGAAACGCCGAAAGTCAGAGCGGATCTCGGATATCCTCCGCTCGTAACGCCGATGAGCCAAATGGTCGGCGTGCAAGCCACGAGTAACGTTTTGAACGGTCGTTACGTAAACGTCAGTAAAGAGGTTAAAGCATATCTCCGCGGCGAATACGGAAAGGCGCCCGGCAAGGTCAATGAGGAATTGAAAAAACAAGTTCTCGGAGACGAAGAGCCCATTACTTGCCGTTTTGCCGATACGTTGGAGCCGCTTTTCGAAAAAACGAAGAAAGAACTCGCCGGCGTAGCAAAGTCGGATGAGGACGTATTGTCCTATATCGCATTCCCGCAAGTTGCCGAAAAGTTCTTTGCCGCAAGAAAAGAAAAAGAAGAAAAACAGGTCAAATATACCATCGAAAAGGTGGAGGATTGATATATGGCAAGTTTGATTGCAACGAAATTTACCGTACCGCAAGGGCTTTTGCTTGCGTTAGTCGGATTCGTTCTCGTTTTGTTCGTTCTCGTCGTTTTGATGGGATTTATATTCCTTCTTTCATTCATCATTCGTTCGCTTGACAAAAAGGGAAAGAAGGCGAAGATCGAGTCTGAAAAGCCCGCCGAGGAACCCGCGCTTGCGCCGGGAAGCAGCGGTCAAATCAAATTGAATAACGTGGACGAGCGCACTGCCGCAATGATCATGGCGATCGTGGCGGACGAATTGCAAACGCCCTTGAACGAACTCAGGTTCATATCCGTAAAAGAAGTCACCGAGGAGGGTAAATAAAATGAAATATAAAGTTAAATTGAACGGTAAAATATACGAAGTCGAAGTGGAAAAGGGGAATGCCGAGCTTCTTGCCGAGTATGACGCGATTGCCGCCCCCGCGGCCGCTTCTCCCGCCGCCCCCGTCGCCGCTTCTCCCGCGCCTCAAGCAGCTCCGACTCCCGCTGCGAGCGGAAACGCAACTCCTTCGCCTCTTCCCGGCGTTGTGGTCGCCGTCAAAAAGAGCGTAGGCGATAAGGTCAAAGCAGGGGAAGTCGTTATGCTCGTGGAAGCGATGAAGATGGAAAACGAGATTACCGCCACGAAGGATGGAACGCTCGTAGCTGTGCTTGCGCCGAAGGGAACGCAGGTGCAGATCGGAACGCCGCTCTTTGAGATTGCGTGAGGGGTATATGAGTGCTGTTAATATAGGTGAAATTCTGAAAAATCTGTGGAACGGATCGGGATATTCTATGATCCATTGGCAGCAGATCGTTATGATCCTCGTTGCCGCTTTGCTTCTGTTCCTCGGAATTGCGAAAAAATTCGAACCGCTTCTTCTCGTCGGTATCGCGTTCGGAATGCTTTTAACGAATCTTCCCGGATTGAATACCGAAGCGAACGCTTTGTTCCATTCGGAGTATTGGTTTAACGGATCGATCAATTACGGCGAAGTGTTAAACCACGGCGGTTTGCTGGACATTCTGTATATCGGCGTAAAGACGGGTATTTATCCTTGTATCATCTTTATCGGAGTAGGCGCGATGACGGATTTCGGTCCGATGCTTGCGAATCCGAAATCCTTGATTCTCGGCGCGGCGGCTCAGCTCGGTATTTATATGGCGTTGATCCTTGCGATCACCTTCGGTTTTACCGGAGAAGTAGCGGCTTCCGTTGCGATTATCGGCGGTGCTGACGGCCCGACCGCGATCTTCGTTACCAAGACGCTTGCGCCCGAAAAACTCGGTGCGATCGCGATCGCCGCATACTCTTATATGGCGTTGATCCCCTTGATCCAACCGCCGATCATGCGCCTTTTGACGACGAAGAAAGAGCGTATGATCAAGATGGAACAGCTCCGTACCGTTTCCAAAAAGGAAAAAATCATTTTCCCGATCGTCGTTACGATCATTACCTGCGTTCTGCTTCCGAGCGTGGCGCCGCTTCTCGGCTGCTTGATGTTCGGTAACCTCTTAAAAGAATGCGGCGTAACCGATCGTTTGTCGGATACCGCGCAAAATGCGCTTATGAACATCGTAACGCTTTTCCTCGGGATCTCCGTCGGCGCGACGGCTCAGTTCGACAGCTTCCTTACCGTCGATACTCTGCTCATCGTCGTGCTGGGACTCGTTGCTTTCTGCTTCTCTACGGCGGGCGGCGTATTGATGGGCAAATTGATGTGCTGGATTACCAAAGGCAAGATCAATCCTTTGATCGGCGCAGCCGGCGTTTCCGCCGTGCCTATGGCGGCGCGCGTAGCGCATAACGAAGGCAAGAAATGGAACCCCGACAACTATCTTTTGATGCACGCTATGGGGCCGAACGTCGCGGGTGTTATCGGTTCCGCCGTTGCGGCCGGATTCCTTCTCGCGATCTTCTGATAAAACGGTTGTTTGTAAAAAATGCGGCGGTTTTCCGCCGCTTTTTTTTTACCGATCGAAAAATCTTCGATCGTTTTCGAATTCGTTCGTCGATAATCGAAGGAGTCAGAGCGGCGAAGCGCGCGCCGGAGAAGTGAAAATCGTTTAACAAAAAAAGAAAAAGGTGATATACTTTATATATGAAAAAATTTCGTTATGCATTTCCGATATCGGCTTACGTGGTCTATGCGCTGCTTCTTGCGGTCAGCGTATTATCCGTCGTGTTTGCCGCATTGAGACTCGGAAATGCGGGCGGATTTATTTCGGTCTATCCCGTAACGGACGCTTTGACCATAGCGCTGTTTTCGCTTTGCTTCCTTACGATCCTCTTTCTCGTTTGTTTTTCGAATTACACCTTTTCGGAGAATGAGATTTCCGTTTCGCGCCTGTTTTTCAAAAAACGCGTTCGGAAGGAGAATTTGATCAAATTGGTAACGGACGAGGAGAGCGGCGTTTCCGCGCTCTACTATTACGGTACGGAAAGGGGAGAGCAAACCGTTTCTTTTTTGATCGTTTGCGTGCCCAAAAAGCAAAGAGACGCGTTCGTTTCGGCTTTGCGAGATTTTAAGCGCGATATAGTGATCGAAAGCAATCCGAAGAAATTCGAGGAGTAATCTTCCCGGGATATACTTTTGAAACGATAGCGTAAGCGAGGTGGAACGATGCTTTATTTGATTTCGGCTTCTCTCGGCGAAAAAATGAGAGAAGCGCTTTTACCGGAAAACGTCCATTTTTTCGGACTCGGAGTGAATCCGAGCTTTTATACGTCTTTGATCGTCAGCGGCGTATTGATTCTTTTCGCCATTCTCGTTCGCGTTTTCGCAATACCTCGTTTTAAGGAAGTTCCCGGCCGATTCCAAAGTTTTTTGGAATCGATCGTTTCGATGTTTGACTCGATGAACGCCGAAAACTCCGGCACGCGCGCTTTTATGGGAGCTTACGTTTTTTCCGCGGCGGCGTATATTTTTCTCGGAACGATGGTCGAACTCATCGGGCTTCGCCCTGTTATGGGAGATCTAAACGCCTGCGTCGCGCTTGCGCTCTTTACGTATCTCTTGATCTTTTTCTTCGCGATCAAGGCAAACGGCGCGAAAGGGGCTCTCGGGGCTTTGAAGGACGTTACCGTTCCGATCTCTATGTCGTTCCGTCTTTTCGGAAGCATTTCGAGCGGACTATTGATTACCGAACTCGTATATAATTACATTTTTCTTTCGTTTGGGCTTCCCGTGATCGTGGGCGTTTTGTTTACTTGTTTCCACGCGTTGATCCAAGCGTACGTCTTTGCGATATTATCTTCCTTGTTCGTGGGAGAAGCGGCGGTTCCTTCCGCCCGAAAACAGAATCATAAAAATAAAACCGAAAGCGGCGAAAAAGTCGCTTGAAGGAGCTTAATATGATAAATGCAGTTCAAACCATTATTTCGGCAATATCGGACACGGGTATTTTTGCGATCGCCGCTGCGATCGCAGTTTTCGTGGGTATCGGAGCGGGCATCGGAATGGGGATCGCGACGGGCAAAGCCGTGGACGCGATCGCTCGCCAACCCGAAGCGGAAGGCAAGATCCGAACCACTCTTCTTCTCGGCTTGGCTTTTGCCGAAACCACCGCGATTTACGGCCTGTTTATCGCGATTATGCTCGTTATTAAGGTTTTGTAAGAGGAAAGGGAAATGTTGATAGCCGACGCAATTCTCGGGCTTAGCCCCGTTAAGCTTTTGCTTCATCTTTTGAACTTTGCGATCCTTTTTACTTGCCTTTGGTTGATTTTGTATAAACCCGTTATGAAATCCATTCGGGCAAGACAGGATAAAATCAGAGAAGAAAAAGAAGAAACGGAAAGAAACCTGACCGCGGCAAAGGAAGCGCAGGAAAAAGCCGAGCAAAAATTCAAAGAGGCGGATAGCGAGATCGCGCTGAAAAAGCAAAAAGCGGAAAAAGAAGCCGCCGCAAGGTACGATGAGATCGTAAACGAAGCGTCTCTTCGCGCCGCCGAGATCATAAAGGACGCGGAATCGGAGGCGACCGCGCAAGCGAATAAAGCACTGGAAAACGCGAAAAAGGACATTGGGGACATGGCGCTTTCCATTGCCGAGAATATCATCGAAAAAAAGATCGACGATTTGGACGACGAAATGATCGATTCTGCGATCAAGGATTGGAAAAATGACTGAATTCGTCGTAACGAGCGCAAAAGAACTTTCCGCCGAAAGGAAAAAGAAAATCGCAGAAAAGCTCGGCGTCAAAGTAAATGACGTTCTCTTTTTGGTGGATGAAGGCCTGATCGGCGGTATCGTTATTTCGGACGGAGAAAAAGTCTTGGACGCTTCCGTTAAAGGAAAATTGCGAGAAGCGAAAAAGCAAACGAACTCCTTTCTTTCGGAAAAGCCGCTCGATCATATTTTGCGCGATCTAAAAGAAGAATGTAAGAGATTTGACGTTAAATCGAGAAAAGTCAAAGCGGGCGTCGTTCGCTCGATAACGGACGGCGTTCTTTTCGTGGACGGACTCGAAGACGCGAAGATCGGCGAGCTCCTCTTGATTTCCGACGCATATTTCGCGATGGTTATGAACCTGACGGAAAGCGGCGTAGGCGCGATCCTGCTTACGGGCGATAATAACGTTCGCGCGGGCGATCTTGCGGAAACGACCGATCGAATCGTGACCATTCCCGTCGGAGAAGAATTTCTCGGCAGAGTCGTGGATCCTCTCGGGGCTCCTCTGGACGGAAAAGGTCCGATCAAAGCGGACGGTTATCGCCGCGCGGAGAATCCCGCGCCCGGTATCTTTGATCGAGCAAAGGTCGATCGTCCGCTTTATACGGGTATTAAAACCATCGATTCCATCGTGCCGATCGGAAAGGGGCAGCGCGAGCTGGTGATCGGAGATCGTCAGACGGGTAAAACCGCTCTTTGCTTAGACGCGATCTTAAACCAAAAAGGGAAGGGTGTGTATTGCGTGTACGTTGCGATCGGACAAAAATCCACGACCGTTTCCGACGTCGTAAAACGCCTGAAAGAATTCGGGGCGATGGATTATACGATCGTAGTCAGCTCGACCGCCTCGGACAGCGCTCCTTTGCAGTATATCGCTCCTTACGCCGCGACCGCTATGGCGGAAGAATTCAGTTATAAGGGAAAAGACGTCCTAATCGTGTATGACGATCTTTCCAAACACGCCGTTGCTTATCGCGCGATTTCTCTTCTTTTGAAGCGACCCGCCGGCCGTGAAGCCTATCCCGGCGACGTGTTTTACATTCATTCTCGGTTGTTGGAGCGTTCCGCCGCTCTTTCTCCTTCTCTCGGGGGCGGAAGCCTGACGGCGCTTCCGATCATCGAAACCTTGGGATCGGATATTTCTTCCTATATTCCCACAAATGTGATCTCGATCACGGACGGGCAGATTTTTCTTGAAGCCGAACTGTTCCATGCGGGCGTTCGCCCCGCGGTAAACGTGGGTCTTTCGGTTTCACGCGTCGGCGGAAGCGCGCAATGCAGTGCGATGCGTAAGGTCTCGAAGGGATTGAAGCTCGACCTCGCTCGCTATCGGGAAATGGCGGTCTTTACCCAATTCGGCGCGGACGTGGACGAAGATACCCGCTCCGTTCTCGACAAAGGAGCCAAATTGACGAATATGTTGATCCAGCCGCAGTTTGCACCGTATTCGATGGCGGAAGAAATCGTCGAGATCTATTTGATCTCAAACGGCGCGGCGGAGAGTGTTTCGCCCGCGAAAGTGCGCCCTCTCCTCGACGAATTGATGCAATCGATCAAGTCCGAGCATAAAGAGATCCTTGAAGAGATCGAAAAAACGGGCGAATTATCCGACGCGTCGGTGGAAGCGCTCGATCGCTTGATCGCGTCGATCGGAGATGAAAAGTGACCAATCGCGAGATCAAAAGGCGGATCTTATCCGTTCGTGAAACGGTAAAGATTACGAAAGCGATGCATTTGATCAGCGTCGCTAAAATGACGAGGGCGCGCGCGTCGATCCCGCCTGCGTACGCTTATAATCGCGCCTCGATCTCGCTGCTAAACGACGTCGTTGCGTCTGCTTCCGAAGAATCGATCTATCTCGGAAAAAAGGGGAAACGAGCGGGATTCCTCGTCATTGCAGGCGATAAAGGACTTTGCGGAGATTACAACCAAAAGGTTTTCGAGGCTGCGCTCGATGAAATCAAAAGAAAAGAGGAAAGCTACGTATTTACGGTTGGAAGCGTAACGCGCGAACTCTTTCGGAAAGAGGGTATATCGGTGGACGTTGAGTTTTTGAATTCCGCGGAAAGCCCTTCTCCCGAAACGGCTTTCTCGATCGCGTCGGACGTTCTGTATCTTTTCGAAAACGATATGTTGGACGAGATTTACGCAGTTTATACCGAAGGCGAAAAAAATCCGTCCGAGATTCGGGTCAAACGCCTGCTTCCTTATTCGGAAAGGGAAGGGAAAAGAGCGGAGTCGATCCCGAATACCGACGACCTATTGCGGAGCGCGGTCGTAAATTATCTTTCCGCTTTCATTTATTACGCGATTTTATCTTCTTCTCTCGCCGAAAACATCGCGCGCATCAAAGCGATGTCGCAAGCAACGGAGAATGGGAAAAAGATGATAGAAAGTTTAACGGCAAAATACAATCGCTTGCGTCAGGAAGGCATAACGCGCGCCTTGCAAAGCACGAGCACTTCGGAAACGGAATTATGAAAAAAGAGTATTCTGGAAAAATAATTAAGATCATCGGCGTCGTCGTGGACGTTTCGTTCGAAGGGCATATCCCTTCGCTGAACGAACTTTTGCGCGTAACGGAAGGGGAAGTAACGGTCTCCCTTGAAGTAGTCAGCCATCTTTCGAGAAACGTCGTTCGCTGCCTTTCTTTTAACCCAACTGAGGGTCTTAGGCGCGGCATGATCGCGGTCGCCACGGGAGAAATGGTAACCGTTCCCGTGGGAGAGGGCGTTCTCGGAAGAGTTTTGAACGCTTACGGAGACCCGATCGACGGCAAAGGTGAGGTTTCCCCCCTTCGCGAAGGGATCTATAAGGATCCGCCCGCTTTTACCGAGCTTTCGCAGAATACCGAGATTTTCGAAACGGGCATTAAGGTTATAGACCTGCTGACTCCTTACGTAAAAGGCGGAAAAGTAGGTTTATTCGGCGGCGCGGGCGTTGGAAAAACGATGCTGATCCTCGAATTGATCAATAACGTGGCGAAAAAGTCGAACGGACGCTCGATCTTTGCCGGTGTGGGAGAGCGAAGCCGCGAAGGATACGAAATGATCGAAGAGATGATCACTTCGGGCGTTCTCGATAAAACGGCGCTTGTGTTCGGACAAATGAACGAAACCCCCGCCGCGCGTATGAAAGCCGCCTTGACGGGGCTTACGATCGCAGAGCATTTTCGCGATACGGATCGAAAGGACGTTTTGCTTTTTATCGATAATATATTCCGCTATATCCAAGCGGGAAGCGAAGTTTCCGCGCTTCTCGGAAGGCTTCCTTCCGCAGTCGGCTATCAACCCACGCTTGCGACCGAACTCGGCGCTCTCGAAGAACGCATCGCAAGTACGGACAAAGGTTCGATCACCTCGATCCAAGCCGTTTACGTTCCCGCGGACGATCTGACCGATCCTGCTCCCGCCACTTTGTTTACCCACCTTGACGCGACCACCGTTCTTTCGCGTAAGATCGTGGAGCAAAACATATATCCCGCCGTGGATCCGCTCGAAAGTTATTCGAGGATCATGGAAAAAGAGATCGTGGGAGAAGAGCATTATCGTACCGCGAAAAGGGTAACGAGCGCTTTGCAACGGTATAACGAATTGCAGGACATTATCGCGATTCTCGGAATGAACGAACTTTCGCCCGAGGATAAAAAACTCGTCTATCGCGCGCGAAAAGTGCAACGGTTTTTCTCGCAACCCTTTTTCGTGGCGACCCCCTATACCGGGCTTCCCGGAAAGTACGTTCCTTTGAAAGAAACGATCCGTGGGTGCAACGCGATCTTGGACGGCGAATTGGACGACGTTCCCGAAGGCGCTTTTTACTTTATCGGCGGCTTGGAGGATATTCGGCGATGACTCCTTTCCTCTTAACCGTCCTAACGCCGCAAGGGTGTTTCTTTCAAGGGGAGATCGAATCCTTGACTCTTCCCGCGCCGGACGGCGAGATCGGGATCCTTGCGGGGCGCGAAAACGCGATAATCGTTCTCGAAAAAGGTAAGCTCTCTTGTTCCCGAAAGGGTGAGACTGTATCTTGGGTCGGAGACGGCGGCGTTTTTGAGATGAAAGACGGCGTCGCGACCCTTCTTTGCTTTGCGATATACGAAGAAAAAGATGCGGAAGTAGAGAGGAAAAAGCGAGCGGAAGCGCTTGAAAAGGAAAAAGAAAGACAAAGAAAATCCCTCTCCGAATACAAACTCGGACAAGTTGCGTTAACAAAAGCGTTTGACAAGCTCAGGCGCGCAAGGCATAATAGTAAATAATATACAAAGAAAGGAGAAGTGTATGAAAACTTACGGACCTTCCTACCTTTTAAGAGGAAAAATCGCGAGTAAAGAAGAACTCGCCTCGTCGGGCTTCTCGCAAAAAGAGTTAGACGAAGCCTATACCGGAACGATCGCTTATTCGATCTTAAACGCGCATAGCGCGGGCGGCGCGGAGAAGAACAAAGTTCTGAATATCAAGTTTGACGCGCTTGCGTCTCACGATATTACTTACGTCGGCATCATTCAAACCGCGAAAGCCAGCGGGCTGACGAAATTCCCGATCCCGTACGTTTTGACAAATTGTCATAACTCGCTTTGCGCGGTCGGCGGCACGATCAACGAAGACGATCATTTGTTCGGTCTTTCCGCCGCGAAAAAATACGGCGGTATCTTCCTTCCCGCCCATCAAGCCGTTATCCATAGCTATATGCGCGAATGCTTCGCCAAATGCGGCGCGATGATCCTCGGAAGCGACAGTCATACCCGTTACGGGGCTCTCGGAACGATGGCGGTCGGAGAAGGCGGCCCGGAACTTGTAAAGCAACTTCTTTCAATGACTTACGACGTAAAATATCCCGAAGTCGTCGCGATCGTGTTAAAGGGCGCGCCGAGAAAGGGCGTCGGTCCGCACGACGTCGCGATCGCGATCGTAGGCGAAGTGTTCAAAAAAGGAACGGTCAAAAATAAAGTGATGGAATTTATCGGCGAGGGCGTCGAAAACCTCTCCGTGGAGTACAGGAACGGGATCGACGTTATGACGACGGAGACCGCTTGCCTTTCTTCCGTTTGGCAAACCGATTATAAAGTCAAAGAGTACTTTGCGGTGCGCGGCAGGGCGGACGATTACAAAAAGCTTCAACCCAAGGATCTCGCTTATTACGACGCCGTGATCGAGATCGACCTTTCCGAGATCGAGCCGATGATCGCGCTTCCGTTCCATCCTTCAAACGCATATAAGCTTCGTGATCTTATCGAGAATCCCGGCGATATTTTGGCGGAGGCTTCGAACAATATAAACGAACTTCTCGGCGGAAAAGTCAAAATGGATCTGACCAAGAAGATCCGAAACGGAAAAGTAAAAGTAGAACAGGCGGTCATCGCAGGCTGTGCGGGCGGAACGTACGATAATATCGTGGAAAGCGCGAATATCCTTAAAGGGAAAACGATCGGAAACGGAGAATTTACTCTCAGCGTTTATCCCGGAAGCCAACCCGTGTTTACCGAACTCGTGAATAACGGTTCGATCGCAACCTTAATGAAAGCGGGCGCTTCGATCCGCTCTTGTTTCTGCGGGCCCTGTTTCGGCGCGGGTGACGTTCCGGCAAACGACTGTTTGAGCATTCGCCATACGACGCGTAACTTTGAAAGCCGCGAAGGATCCAAACCTTTGGAAGGGCAAATCTCCGCGGTTGCTTTAATGGACGCGCGCTCTATTGCCGCAACGGCGGCGAACGGCGGCGTTTTAACAAGCGCGCTCGATCTCGACTATGATTCTTCGATCCCGCCCTACGTGCATGACGATAGCTCGTATAAGAGCCGCGTTTATAACGGATTCGGGAAAGCGGATCCTACTCTTCCTCTTCGTTACGGTCCGAACATAGCCGATTGGCCGAAGATCGAACCTTTGGCGGATAACGCGATCTATAAGATCACCGCCGTCATTAACGATCCCGTAACCACAACGGACGAATTGATCCCTTCGGGCGAAACTTCCTCTTATAGGAGCAATCCGCTCCGTCTTGCGGAATTCGCTTTGTCCAGAAAGGTTCCCGAGTACGTCGGAAGAAGCAAAATCGTTAAAAAAGACGCGGAAGCGTATCAAAAAGAGGGAACCCTTCCCGAAGAGTATGCGCAAGCGATCAAAACCGCAGGGCTTACGCTCTCCGGGTCGTCGCAGATCAATAGCGCGATTTTCGCCGTTAAACCCGGCGACGGCAGCGCAAGAGAGCAGGCGGCAAGCTGTCAAAGAGTTCTCGGCGGCGGCGCGAATTTCTCGCGTGAATACGCGACCAAACGTTACAGAAGCAACTTGATCAATTGGGGTATGATCCCCTATATTACGCAGGCAAATTTCGAGGTCGGAGATATTGTGATCGTTCCTTCCGTAAAAGAAAAGCTTCTCGCGGGCGAGGCGTTTAAGCTCCTGATCGTTCGCGGCGGCAAAGTAATCGAGGGAGAAGCGTCAGTGGATAAACTGACCGAGGACGAAAAGACCATTATCAAAGACGGTTGCTTGATCAATTATTACGCCAATCGGTAACTTTTCGATCCTTCCGCGCATAGAATAATGCGGTATGAAGGTTCGGATCGATGTCCATGCGATTAGGCACAACTTAAAAGCGTTGCGGCTTGCCTGGGGTAAGCCGCTCGTTTTTATGTGTAAGGCGGACGCTTACGGACACGGTCTTCGAAGGGTCGCCCGCGAGATCACCGCCGATTGTTACGGTGTGGCGACGGAGAACGAGGGCGTTCTTGTCAGGAGTTATACGAAAGCGCCCGTTCTTATTACCGCGCCGAAAAAAAGCGAAGCGGCCCTTTGCCGCCGATACGATCTGATCCCGCTGATCGGATCTTTTTCTTATGCGGAAGAAGCGGTGCGACTCGGGCTTAAACGCTGCCATATCAAAGTGGATAGCGGGATGCATCGTTTGGGAGTCTCCTCTCCGAAGGAAGCCGCGCGGCTTGCCGAAAAGCTTCTTAACGGCGGCGTTCGGGTCGAAGGCGTTTGCACGCATTATAAAAGCGGGGAAGAGGATACGATCGACGAGCAAAATCGGCGTTTCGATCGCGCCGTTGCCGCCGTTCGCCAATCGGCGGCATGGAAGGGGCAGAATGGGAAAATCATTACCCACGTTACCGCCGTCGGAGCCGAAAAGGCGAGTGCTTACGATCTTTTGCGCGTCGGTCTTTCGAGCTACGGATATCATACGGGCGCCTCGATCGGAACTCCCCTTGAAAAATCGATGCGGATCGAATCGGAGATCCTGTCCGTCAAGCGCATAAAAAAGGGAATGACGCTCGGCTATGCGGGCGCGTTTCGGGCGGCAAAAGATTTGACGGCGTGTACCGTTCTCGGCGGCTATGCGGATGGCGTCGAACGATCGGAAGTCGGGCGGACGGTGCTTTGCGGAGGCAGAAGGGCTCGGATCGCCGCGGTTTGTATGGATACCTTCGAAATGGTGACCGAACGGGTTGACTTGAAAGCGGGGCAGCGTGTTATAATAATGACCGATACGATCGACGCGAATTATATCGCCAAATTTCGAAAAACGATCCCGTATGAAGTATTGGTCGGTTTCGATCGGCCGCGAGCGGAGTATATATATGACGGATAAAAAAGAGCAAAGACGCCTTTTGAAGGAAAAAATCGCCGCTCTCGGAGACGAGGAGCGGAAGTCTTTCAGTCGCGCGATTTGCGATCGAGTGCTTTCTTCGAACCGTTTTCGGGAGGCTCGTTCCCTTTTCGTGTATCGCTCGATTCCGGGCGAACCCGATACCCTCTCTTTGATTGAAAACGCCCTCGAAAGCGGAAAAAAAGTTTATCTTCCCCGTATCGAGGGGGAGAATATGTTTTGCGTTCCTTATTCTTCGGGAGAAACGCTCCGAAAGAATCATTACGGGATCGAGGAACCCGCAGGCGAACCTTTTTACGGGGAGATCGACCTCGCGATCATTCCGCTCCTCGGATTTGATAAAAATAAAAATCGTCTCGGTAGGGGAAAAGGATATTACGACCGTTTTTTGCGCGTTTTCGGCGGACAAGCCGTCGCGCTCGCGTTTTCCGCGCAGGAAATTCCGGAAGTTGCGGCGGACGAATGGGACGTTCGCCCGTCTTCGATCGTTACGGAGGAGGGTGAAATATGAGAGTCATCGCGGGAAAATATAAAGGCAGAGCTCTGTTTTCTCCCAAGGACGAATCCGTTCGTCCCACGACCGATCGGATCAAAGAAAACGTGTTTAATCTTTTGCAAAGAAAAATTCCGGGCTGCGCCTTTTTGGATCTTTTCGGCGGAAGCGGCGCGATGACGATCGAAGCGCTCTCCCGAGGCGCGAAAGAGTCCGTTACGGTGGACATCAGCCGAGACAGCATTGCTTTGATCAAAAAGAATTTTTCGAAAATCGGGATCGGAAAGGAAGCGCGACTTCTCGAATGCGGCTATGACGCGGCCGCTCGACTTCTTTCCGGAAAAAAATTCGACGTTGTTTTTCTCGATCCGCCCTATAAAGCCGATTTTTACGAGACGCTTCTCGATTCGATCAAGGAAAACGCGTTGCTTGCGGAAGAGGGCGTCGTCGTTTTCGAACACGCGTCCGAAAGGCCGCTTCGTCTTCCTTTCGGTTGGATAGCGGCGGACGAAAGACGCTACGGAAGCGTTACCGTTTCTATTTTGACTTATATCGATTCATAATTCTAAATAAAGAAGATAGTATTTTAAGAATTTTTTATTAGAATAAGTTGACAGGGAAAAACTTACGAATTATAATGTGTAAAGTAATTTTGCTTTATGGGGGTGCGAAATGGAGATCCAAGATCGGGTAAAAATATCGTCTCTCCTTTCGGAATACGGCGCTCTTTTGACCGAGAAGCAAAGAAAAATGCTTTCGGATTATATCGAGCTCGATATGTCGCTTTTCGAAGTCGCCGAGCAATACGGGATAACGAGGCAAGCGGTATTGGACGCGATCAAACACGCCGTTTCGTCCCTAACGAATTTCGAAGAAAAAATCGGCAAAATCGCTCTTAAAGAGAAACTCTCCGACGCGCTTTCCGCAGCGGTCGGGGAAGACGAGGCGCTTGCGGCGAAACTGAAAACGGTTTTTGAGATATTGGAGGGATAAATGGGAGCATTCGACGGACTCGGAACGAGACTCAATCATATTTTTTCCAAACTTAAAAATAAAGGCGCGCTGACCGAGCTTGAAATCAAGCAGGCGATGCGCGAAGTTCGCATCGCGCTTCTCGAAGCGGACGTAAACTTTACCGTCGTTAAGAACTTTATCGCTTCCGTTACCGAAAAAGCGGTGGGCGAAGAAGTCTTGAAGAGCTTGACCCCGACGCAGCAGGTCATAAAGATCGTAAACGAAGAATTGATCGCGCTTCTCGGCGGCGCTCACGCGAAACTCGCCGTAGCCGATCGTCCGCCCACGATCATTTTAATGTGCGGCTTGCAAGGTAGCGGTAAAACGACGATGTGCGGAAAGCTCGGAATGATGTTAAAGAAAAGCGGCAAGAATCCCGCACTCGTTGCTTGCGACGTGTATCGTCCCGCCGCGATATTGCAGCTGCAAAGAGTAGGCGAGAAAGCCGGTGTACCCGTCATCGAAAAGGGGCAAATCGCGCCTTTGAAGATCGTAAAATACGCGCTGGAAGTCGCTTCGAAGAACGCTTACGATACTTTGATCGTGGATACGGCGGGCAGGCTTCATATAGACGAAGCTTTGATGAGCGAGCTCAAAGAATTGAAAGCCTTCTTAAAGCCGCACGAGATTTTGCTCGTCGTAGATTCCATGACGGGGCAAGACGCGGTCAACGTTGCCGAAAAGTTTAACGAGCTTTTGGATATTACCGGCGTGATCCTGACTAAGTTAGACGGCGACACGCGCGGCGGTGCGGCGCTTTCCATTAAATCGGTTACCGGAAAAAGCGTTCGCTATTGCGGAACGGGCGAAAAGATGGGCGATATAGAGCCTTTCCATCCGGAGAGAATGGCGTCTCGCATTCTCGGAATGGGCGACGTTCTTACCTTGATCGAAAAAGCGCAGGAAGCGTATTCGGAGGAAGAGGCGAAAGCGCTCGAAAGGAAGCTCAGAGAATCGAGCTTTACCTTGTCGGACTATCTCGTTCAACTTGATAAGATGAAAAGTATGGGGAATCTGACTCAAATGATCGGAATGATCCCCGGGCTTTCCCAAAAACTCGGAGGGCGAGACCTTTCGGTGGACGAGGAAAAACTCGCGCGAACGAAAGCGATCATTCAATCGATGACCGAAAAGGAAAGGAACAATCCCGATATTATCAAAGCCAGCCGAAAAAAGCGCATCGCGGCGGGCAGCGGAACGGAAATATCGGACGTAAACGCCCTTTTGAAGCAATTCGAAGCGTCGCGCGATATGATGAAGCGAATGAAGAACGGAAGAAGAGGGGGATTCCCCTTTTAATAAAAGGTAATACTTACGGAGGTATCAAAAATGGTTAAACTCAGACTTACGAGAATCGGCGCAAAAGGCAAACCCTGCTATCGCATCGTTGCTGTGGACGGCAGAAAGGCGAGAGACGGCATGTACATCGAGCAGGTCGGCTATTTCGATCCCATGACCAATCCCGAAACCATTAAGGTGGACGCGGATCTTGCCAAAAAGTGGATCGCGAACGGCGCGCAACCCACCGACACCGTGCGCGTTCTTTTGAAGAAAGCCGGCGTGTTTGAAGAAAAGGGTGAATAAGATGCAAGAGCTCGTTTCTTACATCGTTGAATCGCTGACGGGTAATTCCGATTTTTCCGTTGAGATCATTGAGGAAGAACGTTTGATCGTCATTACGCTCTCTCCCGACGATATCGGCAGAGTGATCGGTCGCGGCGGAAAGACGGCGAAAGCGATCCGCTTGATCGTAAAAGCGGCGGCGGCGAAGCGCAATAAACGTTACGACGTCGAGATCCGAGAGACTGATGAGGCTCGCGATAGCGAAAATAACTAAACCGCACGGCATCAAAGGCGAAGTTCGGGCGAACGTTCTTTTGGACGCACCCGAACTTTTTTGCCGTGTAAAAGAGGCGTATTTGGCGGGTCGGCGGGTAAAGATCCGCGCAAGGATCGCAGGTGACGCCGCGATTTTATCCATTGAAGGAGTTCTGACGCGAGACGACGCGGAACTTCTCCGCGGGCAAACGCTCGAAGTGGACCGCCGGGACGCCGAGAACCTGAAAAAAGGCGAGTTTTTCATCAGCGACCTTGTCGGAATGACCGCATTTGCGGGGGAGAAAGCGATCGGAAAGATCTCCGAAGTCATCAAAAATCCTCGATCGGCGGATATATTCGTGATCGAAGGAGAGCGCGAGATCATGCTTCCGTTTTTGAAAAAACTGAATGCGCGCGCGGATCTTAATGCTCGGACGATCGTTTTTGACGAGATCGCGTTCTCGGAGGCGGCTGTTTATGAAGATTAAGGTTTTAACCCTTTTCCCCGAGGCGTACGCCGGGCTGACGGTCGGTATTCTCGGAAAAGCGCTCGAATCGAACAAATTCGAGCTTGAAATTTATAACGTGCGCGATTATTCCGCGGACAAGCATAAAAAGTGTGACGATTATCCTTTCGGAGGCGGCGCCGGAATGTTGATGACGCCGCAACCGATCTATGACGCCGTTCAGGCGGCGGATCCTTCTCACGAATGTTTGCGTGTGTATATGTCGCCTCGCGGAAAAACTTTTACTCAAAATCAAGCGGTCGAGCTCTCGAAAAAAGATAACTTGCTCTTTCTTTGCGGAAGCTACGAAGGAGTGGATCAGCGCGTGATCGATCTTTGTATCGACGAGGAAATTTCTATCGGGGATTACGTCCTGACAAGCGGCGATCTGCCTTGTATGGTCGTCATAAACGCGGTTTCGCGCTATATAGACGGCGTTCTCGGAAGTGAAAGCAGTACGGACGAAGAAAGCTTCTCGGAAGGTTTGCTCGAGTACCCGCAATATACTCGTCCGCAGGAGTTTATGGGATTGAAGGTGCCCGACGTTCTTTTGTCGGGGCATCACGAAGAAGTCGCAAAATGGCGCAGGGCAAAGCAGATCGAGATCACAAAGGCGCTTCGCCCCGATTTACTCGAAAAGAAATGATCATACAGTGGTTCCCGGGACATATGGCGAAAGCCAAGCGTCAAATGGAAGAAAGCCTCAAAAAGGTGGACAGTCTCGTGTACGTGCTTGACGCGCGCGCTCCCTATTCTTGTATCAATCCCGAATTTTCCGATTTGATCGAGTCCAAACCCGTTCTTTACGTTATAAACAAATGCGATATGGTTGAAAGCTCGGACGCGCGCGCTTGGGCTGCGCATTTCGAGAAAACGGGAAGGAAGGTCGTTTTAACGAGCGGTACGGTTGGGCGAGACGCGCCGAAGGTACTTTCCGCGCTGAACGAGATCAACCGAGAAAAGATAGAAAGGAATGCGAAAAAAGGGATCCGATACGCTGTAAAAGCGATGGTCATCGGTATGCCGAACACGGGAAAATCCACTTTGATCAACGCGCTGTGCCGCGGCAAAAAAACCGTTACGGGAAATCGCCCCGGCGTTACGAAAGGAGAGCAGTGGGTTCGCCTTCCGGGCGGCGTTTCGCTTCTCGATACTCCGGGAACGTTGTCCCACAGTATGAAGAGCGAAGAGGTCGGATTGCATCTCGCTTTTATCGGGTCCGTCAGAGACGCCGTTATCGACACGACCGAACTATCTTTTGCGATGATCGAGTTTTTCTTGCGTAAATTTCCGCAGAATTTTGAAAATCGCTACGGTACTTTCGAAGGGAAAACGGGAAGGGAGATCCTTTCCGAGATCGCGAAAAAGCGCGGCTTTGTCAGGAAGGGCGGAGAAGCGGATCTCGATAAAGCGGCGCTCGCCGTGATAGACGATTTCAGAAAACAGCGGATCGGAAAAATCATTTTGGAGACGCCCGATGAAATTTGAATTGAAAGATAATTTGGCTTTCGAACGAGAACTTGAAAAACAAGGCGTAACGTTAATCGCGGGAATGGACGAAGCGGGGCGAGGTCCCTTGGCGGGCCCCGTAGTCGCCGCGGCGGTCATTATGCCGATGAACGATATCATTCCCGGCGTGGACGACAGTAAAAAGCTCTCCGAAAAGAAACGAGAATATCTTTTCGATCGTATTATCGAGAAAGCGATTGCGTATAAGATCGCGGTCGTTGATGAAAAGATCATCGATGAGATCAACATTCTCGAAGCCACAAAAAAAGCGATGCGAGAGTGCGTGGAAGGATTGGCAGTATCGCCCGAGATCATTTTGATAGACGCGGTAAAACTCGATCTTCCGATTCCGAGCCGTTCGATCATTAAGGGCGATGCGCTTTCTTATTCGATCGCGGCCGCGTCCGTTCTTGCGAAAGTATATCGGGATCGTTTGATGGAAAAATATGACGAACTGTATCCTTCTTACGGTTTCAAAAAACATAAGGGATACGGAACGAAGGCGCATATCGACGCGATCAAAGAAATCGGTCCGTGCTCCATCCATCGCAGGACGTTTATCAAGAATTTTATAAAAAAAGATGATTAACAGGGAACTTTGGGTTCGCGGAGAAAAAGGCGCGCGAGACTATCTCGAAAAGAAAGGTTATAAGATCCTTGCCGCGAATTATAAAACCAAAGTCGGCGAGATCGATTTGATCGCTGCGGATAAAGGAACGCTCGTTTTCGTTGAAGTCAAGGCGCGAACGAGCGACGCATTCGGTCAACCGATCGAGGCGGTTACTCCTTACAAAGTGCGAAAGATCGTTCTCGTGGCAAAGCAATTTATGCTTCAAAAAAGGGTAGGAGACGTTCCCGTTCGGTTTGATGTGATCGAGATCTTGGGAGATCGGCTTCGCCATACGGAAAACGCTTTTACATTAAACGACGCCGCGATTTATTTTAGATATTAAAACCTTTTGATTTATTGCCGTAAATCGCTTGCCATCGGGCGAGGATTATGGTAGTATATGATAGACTTCGGGTGGTCCTCTGCTCTTATTATCAGGCACGAACACTTAGTAAAATAGGAGGAAAAGTCAATGAGTATTGCAATTGAAACCATCGAAAAAGAAGCGATGAAAGCCGAGATCCCGGCTTTTAGCGTGGGTGACACCGTTAAGGTGCATATCAAGTTTAAGGAAATCACCCGTGGCGGAACGGACGCAAACAAGTCCAAGAACGCGAGAACGGATAAGTCTGTTAAGGAAGAGATCAAATCTCAATCCTTCGAAGGACTCGTTATTTCCCGTAAGAACGGCGGCCTTCGCGAGACCTTTACCGTTAGGAAGATCTCTTACGGCGTCGGTGTGGAAAAGACCTTTATGCTTCATTCTCCCCAAATCGAGAGCATCGAAGTGGTGCGTCGCGGCTCGGTAAGAAGGGCGAAGCTCTATTATATGAGAGGTCGTACGGGTAAAGCTGCGAAAGTTAAGGCGGCGAAATAAATTTATCAAAATGAAAAGCTCTTCGGTCGAAGAGCTTTTTTTTATAACCGAACGATCTTTCGCGGCGGAATCGAAAGCAAGGGCGTAAGGATAAATATATATAAATAAATTATTTTAATTATTTATTTGGGCAAAATACTTGATATAAGCGGGCAAAATATTTAGAATAAGATTGATTACGTATGTAAGGTGGTACGGTTATGAAAAAGTTTTTATTGATGATTGCGGTCGTTCTCGTATGTGTTTCCGTTCTCGCTTCTTGCGGCTCCGTTTCCGTTTCTTCGGGTTCGGAACTGGTGCAAAACGGGACCTTCGAATCGGGATCGATCGACCATTGGACTCTTCGCGCAAGCGCAGACGATACTACGGCGCCCGACGTTTTTAAGGCCGCCGTCGAATCGGACGATTACAAAGAAACGGGCGCGTATAGCGTAAAGATTACCGCAAGTAAATACAATACTTTCGTGCAAACCGTAAAGATCCAAAAGGACAGTGTGTATTATCTTTCCGCCCTCGTAAAGATCCCGAGCGCGATCAGCGCGTCGGATAGCGACGGGCTAGGCGGCGCCTTCGTTGCGATCGATTCGGACTATTCGACCGCGTCCGATATAACCAAAGCCGCTACCGGCTCTTCTTGGAAAAAGATCGGCGTTTATTTTAACAGCGCGGATCAAAGCTCCGTCAGCGTTCGTTTCGGCGTCGGAACCGCTTCCTTTAACGCAAGCGGAACGGCGTATTTCGATCAAGTTTCCCTTGTAAAGGTGAACGAAGCTCCCACCGGTATCCTCGTTACGAATCTGACCGGGGCCGCCGAGTCGGGCAGAGCGAGTTTTGCCGCGAATTATAGGTCGAACGGCGCGGGCGTTTTGTTTGTAACGCTGACCACCGTTCTCGGAGCCGCTCTCCTTTATGCCGCTTATACGCTTCTCCGCTCATTTATGGCGAAAGACGGCGCTTTCCTGAAACCGGAAGGAGACCAAAATAAAATCTCCTTCTTTAAGTCGCCCGCTTTCCTTTTGATCCTTTGCGAATTGATCGGCTTTGCGGTGCGTCTTGTTCTCGTCTATTTCGTTTACGGAAGCCACGTTCTCTCTTCTTCCGTAACCGAAGCTTCGAAGCTCGCGGATCTCGGCGCGAAAACCTACTATTTTAACAACACCGTTACGACTCCGATCGGTTCGTTATATCTGCTCTGGGTGCTCGGGCTTCTCGCCGATCCGTTGAAACTGGTAACGGGAAGTATGGGCTTTGCGATCTTCATCAAGATCCCGGCTATTCTTGCGGATCTCGTTACGATCTTCCTCGTTTATTACGTCGCGAATCGAAAATACAATCAATACATTTCGGCGGTGTTCGCAGGTACTTACGCGTTGCTCCCCGTATTTTTCTTCGCGTCGGCGGGATGGGGCGCCTATTCTTCGATCGGAGCGATGTTTATTCTTTTGTCGCTTTTGAGCATTTTGGATAAAAAGTACGTCGGAACCGTTGTCTATTTCAGCCTGGCGCTCCTCTTTATGGCGGAAGCGATGCTGCTTTTGCCCATTCTGCTCGTTTATCTCTTTTACGTCTTCTTTAAGTCGGACGATTATAAGATGCAGATCTCGATTTCGATTACGGCTTCCGTTATAATCCTCTATCTCTTATCCTTGCCGTTTATCTTCTCTTATTTTGCGGCGGGGCGCCCCTTCGTCGTTATCGCGCGCTATTGCCAAGCGTTCTTAACGCATACGGGCTTTACCGAGAACGCCTTTACCGTGTACGGGCTCCTCGGGCTCGGCGCTCAGAAAGCGAACGTTGCTTCTTATGTATTTAACGGCGTGTTCGTAGCTCTTTCGATGATCTACGCGATCCTTTTGTTCTTCAAATCGAGAAGCAGGCTCGATCTGATCCTTCTTTCCGCTTTTGTGTTTGCCGTAACCTTCGTTTTGACTTCCGCGGTGGATCCCTTTATGATCTATCCCGCCCTTGTTCTTCTCTTGATCTACGGCATGATTTCGGGAGACAGAAGAGTTTTGAAACTTTTCGGCGGGTTTTCCGTTACCGCTCTTTTGAACGCTTCTTACGCGATGATGATCGGAGGCTATTTCGGTACGGGAACCAATTCCGCTCGCATTCTTATGACGGCGGGAGATCCCGTTCTCATTATCTTCTCAGTCGTAAACGTCTTACTTCTCTTCTATTTTGCATACGTTACTTTCTCTCTCTCCGTCAAAGAGGAAGTCAAAGGCGTGGTCATTATTCGAGGGAACTACTTTCATTATCTCGGATCGCAATGTAAAAAGTGTTTGAACGCGACGCGTAAATTCTTCAAAGAAACGATTCCGTCTCTCTTCAAGAAAAAGGAGAAGCAAGATGCTGGCGAAAATCAATAGTTTTTCGTTAAACGGCTTGGACGGCTATAAGGTCGATATCGAGATCGATATAAACGCCGGGTTGCCCAAAGTGGAAATCATCGGGCTTCCCGACGCCGCGATCAAAGAATCCGCGGAGAGGGTGACTTCCGCTATCAAGAACAGCGGATATCATTTCCCGATCAAAAGAGTCATCGTAAACTTGGCTCCGGCGGATACGAAAAAGGAAGGCTCGCTTTTCGATCTTCCGATCTCGATCGGCGTTCTCGTTGCGTCCGAGCAGCTCTTTACGAAAAAGTATAAGGACTACGTGATCCTCGGAGAGCTATCCTTGGACGGAAAGCTTCGCCCCATCAACGGACTGATGGCGATCCTGATCTCCGCAATGCAAGACGGCTATACGAAGTTTATCATTCCCGCCGAGAACGAAGCGGAAGCGAGCTTCGTTAAGGGGATCGAATGCTATTGCGTCCATTCTCTCAAAGAAGCGTGCGAAATGCTCGAAGAGGAAGGGAAAATCGCGCCGGTTCAATTTAGAGAATTCCATTCCGACACCTCGGAATCGATGATGGACGTGGATTTCAGCGAAGTAAAAGGGCAGTTTGCCGCAAAGCGCGCGCTCGAAGTCGCGGTCGCGGGCGGGCATAATATTTTAATGATCGGACCTCCGGGCGCCGGAAAAAGTATGGTCGCGAAATGCGTCGTCAGCATTATGCCGGATCTTACTTTCGATGAAGCGATCGAGATTACGAAAGTACATAGTGTCGCCGGCATTTTGGACGAGAAAAAGGGAATCGTTACGCGCCGTCCTTTCCGAACGCCGCACCATACGACGACCGTTCCCGCATTGATCGGCGGAGGAATGAAAGCGCGTCCCGGCGAAGTTTCGCTCGCGAACCACGGCGTATTATTCTTAGATGAAGTTCCGGAGTACACGCGCCACGCTCTCGAAACCCTGCGTCAACCGTTGGAAGACGGCGTCGTAACCGTTTCGCGCGTTGCGCAGACGCTTAAATACCCCGCGAATTTTATGCTGATCGGCAGTATGAACCCTTGTCCTTGCGGGAATTACGGGTCGAAAAAACACGTTTGTACCTGTACGCCGCAAGCGATTCGGCGCTATATCAACAAGCTTTCCGGTCCGCTTCTCGATAGGATCGATATTCAGATCGAAATGGACGCGATCGAGTTCGACGAGCTCAGAAGCAAGACGGAAGGCGAAAAGAGCGCCGTTGTTAAAGAGCGGGTCATGCGGGCGCGCGATATTCAAACCAAGCGCTTTAAGGATATTCCGATCTATACGAATTCGGATATGAACAATCGCCTGATCCGTACCTATTGCGAGATCCCTGCCGAGGCTGAAAACTTAATGGAAACGGCGTTCAAAAAGCTTTCGCTCAGCGCGAGAGCAAGTTTTAGGATCTTGCGCGTTGCAAGAACGATCGCCGACCTTGAAGGAAAGAATAAGATCGAAACTGCCCACGTCGCGGAAGCGATACAGTATCGTTCGCTTGACAGGAAGTATTGGAATTGATGATAAGAACGTACGATCAAAATCAAATCGCGCTTATGATGCTCTCTGCCGCGCAAGGCATGACCTTCCGCCAAAAGAGCGCGCTTCTTTCTCTCGTTCGTGCGCCCGAAGAAATATTTCGTGATCTCCGCTCGATCGAAAGAGAGGTAACCGCGATCTCGGAAGGGCTGTATGAAAAATTGTGTGAGATAAAGAGGGATTTTTGCGAAGAACGCGTCCTAAACTATATGGAGCGGACGGGTAGCTTCGCGCT
Organism: Christensenella sp. UBA4247; assembly: GCA_002395405.1. Lineage (GTDB taxonomy): Bacteria > Bacillota > Clostridia > Christensenellales > CAG-1252 > CAG-1252. The sequence goes on along the minus strand of DGWX01000048.1, from coordinate 2,626 downwards.
CTTTCGAGAGGATCCCGATTATCCTGCCGCTTTCCGAGAGTTGAGCGAACCTCCCTTCGTGCTATATTGCAAAGGGGATGAATCGCTCCTAAATTCCGAATGTTTCGCCGTCGTCGGAACGCGTGCGCCCACTCGTTACGGAAGAGACGTTACCGAAACGTTTTCAAAAGATATTGCGACGGCGGGTTTTACGATCGTCAGCGGTCTCGCGCGCGGCGTGGACGCGATCGCGCATCGTTCGGCGCTCGAAGTAGGAGGAAAAACGATCGGCGTCATCGGGTGCGGCGTGGATCGCGTGTATCCTGCGGAAAATAAAGAGCTATACGAAGAAATCGCGGAAAAAGGACTTATTCTTTCCGAATATTTCTTCGGAGAAAAACCCGTTAACTATCATTTTCCGGAAAGGAACCGTTTGATCAGCGCGCTTTCGATGGGGATTCTCGTTACGGAGGCGGGGCTGAAAAGCGGAACGATGATCACGGTGGAATACGCACTCGATCAAAATAAAGACGTTTTCGTGGTTCCCGGAAACGTGTTCAGCGAAAAGAGTAAAGGAACGAACGAACTGTTACATAATCCGCAGTGTTTGCCGGCTTGTTCGTCGGAAGACGTGCTGGATTATTATAAAAAGGAAGTTTCGAAGAAGGAAGAGCAGGCGATCCAGCTTTCAACGAGCGAGATCATCGTGTACGACCTTTTGAAAGACGACGAAAAGCATTTCGAAGAGTTGATATCCGAAACGGGGCTCCCAATGGGGGAATTGATGTCAACGCTAACCAAGCTCGAAGTGATGGGCGTTATCAAAAAACTGCCCGGTAATTATTACGGTATTTGATCGCGGCTTGCCGCGAAGCGGGGAAATATGAAATTAGTAATTGTTGAATCACCATCTAAGGCAAAAACGATCGGAAAGTATCTCGGACCGGGCTATAAAGTTTTGGCGTCGGGCGGGCATATCAGCGATCTTCCCGAAAAAAGGCTCGGGATCGACGTAGAGCATTCTTTTGAACCGGAGTACGTCATTACCCCCGAGAAAGAGCGTACGATCGCCAATTTGAAATCCGCCGTCAAGCAAAGCGAAAAAGTATATCTCGCAACCGACCCGGACCGCGAAGGCGAAGCCATCAGCTGGCACTTGCAAACCGTGCTCGGTCTTCCCGACGACGATATCCGCATCGAATTTAACGAGATCTCGAAGAAAGCGGTTCTGAAAGCGCTCGAATCGCCGAGAAAGATCAACAAACGCCTTGTGGACGCGCAACAGGCTCGCCGCGTTCTCGATCGTATCGTGGGCTACAAAATTTCCCCCGTTCTTTCAAGAAAGATCAAAAGCGGCCTTTCCGCCGGCAGGGTACAATCCGCCGCGCTTCGAATGGTCGTGGATCGCGAAAGAGAGATCCGCGAATTTAAACCCGAAGAATATTGGACGCTGCACGCGCTTTTCAAAACGAAAAAGCCTTTCAAAGCGATCTTTGCCGACGTGGACGGAAAAAAATTCAAGATCCCGAATAAAGAAGCCTTAGACAAGCTGCTTTCCAAGATCGAGGGAAAACCTTTCCGCGTAGATGAAGTCAAAAGAAACGTTCAGAAGGTTATGCCGATGCCTCCGTTTACCACGAGTACTTTGCAGCAAGACGCAACGACGAAGTTCTCGATGAGCGCGCCGCAAGTAATGCAGATCGCGCAGCAACTTTACGAAGGTTTCGAGATCGAAGGCGAAGGTCATGTGGCGCTCGTAACCTATATCCGTACCGACTCGGTTCGCGTGGCGGACGACGCGGTTTACGCGGCAAAACGTCATATCATCGAGAAATACGGATCGGAATATTATCCGAAATTCCCGAATAAATTTGCGGTTAAACAGCAAGCGCAAGACGCTCACGAAGCGATCCGCCCGATCTCTCTCGAACGTACGCCCGAATCCTTGAAAAGCAAGCTCGGCAGAAACCATTACGCGGTGTATAAGTTGATTTACGACCGTTTCGTGGCAAGTCAAATGGCGGCGGCGCAATATGATACTTTGAAAGTGCATATCAACGCGGAGGGAGACGAGCATAAATTCGGTTTCAAAGTACAAGGCAGAACGATGAAATTTCCCGGATTTACCGCTGCATACGCCGATTTTCGATCCCATACGAACGAAGAGGAAGGCGAAGACAACGCGCTGCTTCCGCAAATGGAAGAAGGGGATATTCTTCCTTTGGATGATCTTAAATATGAGCAGAAATTTACCAAACCGCCGCAGCGTTATACCGAAAGTTCGCTGATCAAAGCGATGGAAGAAAACGGGATCGGAAGACCGAGCACGTACGCGTCCATTTTGTCGGTTATCGCCAAGCGCGCTTATACGGAAAAGGAAGGTAAGAGCCTGAAAGCGACTGCTCTCGGGGAAACCGTTTGCGATTCCATCGTTAAATTTTTCCCCGACATTATGGATCTAAAATTTACCGCTAAAATGGAAAAAGAGTTGGACGAAGTCGAGGAGGGAAGAAAATGGCAAGACTTGATCGGCGCTTTTTATCCCGGATTTATCGATGAAGTCAGAAAAGCGTTTAAGGATGGAGAAAACGTAAAAAAAGAAGTCGAAGTTTCAAACGTTCCTTGCGATAAATGCGGTGCGATGATG
>DGWX01000066.1 GCA_002395405.1 Christensenella sp. UBA4247 | reverse complement strand
CGATCGGAACGTTTGTCGGCGCGGCAGTGATCGCCGTTTTCGTTTGTATGGGTGTGCATTTCGCGGGCGGAGACGCAGCCGAAATGAATTGGATCTCGAATAAGGACGTTCATCCCCTTGCTCTTTATATCTTTGCCGCACTTGCGATCGGCATCGTTTTATTCGTGGCTTTCTTCGTCGGCAGAAAAGATAAAACGGGATTTACCACAAAATCGATTACGTATGCCGCGATCTCTGTCGCGATGAGCTTTGCTTTGTCCTATCTCAGGATCGTAAAAATGCCGCAGGGCGGTTCGATCACTGTCGCTTCGCTGCTTCCTTTAATGATCTATTCTTGTATGTTCGGCGTAAAAAAAGGCGTCTTTGCTGGTATGATCTACGGGCTCATGCAAGCGATCCAAGATTCTTATATTTTGCACCCGGCGCAGTTCGTTCTCGATTATCCCGCCGCGTTTGCTTGCATAGGGATGGCAGGGCTGTTTTTCTCTTTGAATGCTTTGAAAAAGATACCGACGCTTCAATTCGCGCTCGGCGCGATCATCGCGGGACTCGGACGCTTCTTAATGCATTTTATCTCGGGAATTTTCGCATTCGGCGCGTTTGCTCCCGAAGGTACGTCTGTCGTTTGGTATAGCTTTACCTATCAAAGTGCGTACGTTTTCCCCGATCTTGTGATTTGTATCTTCATCGGTATTTTACTTTTCTCGTCTAAAACTTTCGTTCGCTTGATCAAACAATACAATTCTTGATCGTTTGTTATATATTATTTACGCCCTTCGATTGATTTCGAAGGGCTTTTTTTATAAAAAAGAAGGATGTTTTGCTGCTTTCCGTTGACTATGAAAGATCGTTGAGGATATAATTTACTTATGAGTAAATTAACCTTCCGAGACATTCACGTTCGTTATTTCGGTTACGATGAGGCTGTAATCGGATTTTCCGCCTCTTTCTCTACCGGGTGGAATGTGATCTTCGGCGCGCAGGGAAGTGGAAAAACAACGCTTCTGAAAGCGCTTTCCGGTCTTATTGAAAGTTCCGGGGAAGTTGATTATGACGGAGAGGACTATCGCTCGGTACCTTTGAAAGATCGCGATTTTCAGCTGGTGTTTGACGATTTGGCATTGTTTTCCCGTCGCTCGGTTCGATATAATCTCGAATATCCCCTGAAAAAAAGAGGTTTCTCGAAAAACGAGATCCGAGAAAGGGTATATACCGCAGCGGAAAAATTCGGGCTCGACGTTATGATAAACGCGCCTGTTTATCGGCTTACGGAATGGCATAAAGTAGCTTTGGCTCTTTGCCGCGTTTATATCCGAAAAGCTAAAGTCACCTTTATCGATAACGTTTTTTCTTGTTTGGACGAAGTGACTCGCCGTCAAGCGTTTTTGACTTTTACGCCGCTTCTTTCGGAATGCGGGATTTTGATTTTTGCTACGGATAGTATTTCGGAAGCAGCTTCGCTTTCCGATACGATCTTCTATTTAAGCGCAGGTTATCTGTTGCAAGAAGGATCGATTCGGGATTTTATGAATAAACCTGCTTCCGTATCGGCTTTTCTTAACTTTTTCGAGTATCCGTCCGTTCTCTCTTGCCGCGTTGAAAAAGGCGGCGTATCCGCGCTTGGTCGAGTCGTTTCCTTTGACAATAGCGCGTTGATTTCTTCTTCTTATGTGGGGAGCGAGGCTCTTGTAGGTCTTCTCCCTCGCGATTTTTCCCTAACGGATCGGGGGGAAACGGGAAGAATTATCGGCTTTTTCCATTCGTCCGAAGGAATTATTTCCGTCGTACAAACGGAAAACGCGCGCTTGTATGCCTTGATCGGCAATACTTTTTGTGTGGGAGATGAAGTTGTTCTCGGCTTTTCCTATCCTCGTTTTTTGTTTGATAGGATCAGTGAGCGTTCGATCGTGAGGTATCAAGATGCATAAACCTTTCAAACTTTTTTTGATCCTTCTTTTGTGCCTTTGTATTTTGGCGGTTTCCGTTTCCTGTAAGCGTCCCGCTCAAAAATTCGATCTTCTTTCAAGCGTTATTTCTTTTATCGAAGAAAATTATTATTTGGATTTTGATGAGGATGAGGCGGATGTATTCGCCGCTTTCGGCGTTATATCCAGCCTTGGAAAATATAACTATATCTATCCCGAAAGTTCTATCTATCGCGACTCTTCCGATCCTTCGGGCTTCGGACTTCTTGTAAAAATCAGTTTTTATAATGAGATCTTTATCGATTGGATCCTTCCCGGTTCTCCTTTCTTATCGCCCTCTAACGGAATTACGCCCGAGCGGGGAGACGAGATCTATGCGATCGGCGGAACGCGCGTTTCCGGCGCGGGAAGCACCTATTTTAATTCCGTCGTATCCGAAACGGTTATGGGGGAAGAAACCGAGTTTACCCTGCGTAGAAACGGTGAATTTTTTACGGTTTCCTATGAAAAAGTTTCATATAATTTTCCTTACTGTTTTTATGTAAACGATCTTCCCGGCGTTCCTTCCGATTTCGGCTATATTTGCCTTAGAACGTTTGATAATTCAACGGACGTCGGACCCGAATTTACCCGCGCCGTAAAAAGTTATTTGGAAGACGGAAATAAAGCGTTGATCCTCGATCTTCGCGGGAACGGGGGAGGGAGCAGCGCCGTTTTGTCGCGCGTTGCCTCTTATTTGATCGGTTCGGGGAGCGAAAGCGTTCCTCTCGTTGAAGTAAATTATGCAAAAAGCGGAAAAAAGAACGTTATTTCCACTACTCCCTCGAGAACCCCGATCACCGATCCCGTCTTCGTTCTCGCAGACGGCGGAACCGCGTCCGCTTCCGAAGCTTTGATCGGAGCGATGAAGGCGCACGGTACTCTGACGGCGCTGATCGGAAAAGAAACGGTCGGTAAGGGCGTCGCCCAAAACGGTTTTACCTATTATTCCGAAAAAGATTCGGGTTATATCGTGGATCGTATTTCGGACGAAGATGGAGAAAAGACGGATGGGGAAGCGTATTTCGTTCAAGTTGTCGTCGGAGAGTATTATATTTTCGACGAATCGAAGGAAGGCGGCAAATATTGCATGAACGGAGTTCCGTTTGTTCCCGACGTTTCGATCACGGGGGAAAACGTAATTTCTCCCTCCTTTGCCGAGGATCTGTATATTCGCGCGGCAATGGACTATTATCAATCTATGAATTAAAAACTTAAGGAGGTAACGTATGAAAAAAATTCTAACTCTCGTTCTTGTTTTAACCCTTGCCGTTTTGTCGGTTTTTTCCTTTACCGCTTGTAAAGATAAAACGACGACGAAAAGCATAACCGTTGCCGTACCGGATGGCGGTCCGGCGCTCGGAATGGCATATTTGATGAAAAATTACTCCGAAATCAACGGAACAAAGGTAACGTATAAAATCGTAGACGGATCCGCAGGTATCAAAAGCGCCGTTATGAGCGGAGAAGCGGACGTTGCGATCATGCCGACCAATATGGCTTCGATCTTGTTTAACAGCGATATCGATATAAAGCTCGTCGGTACGAACAGTTACGGACTTTTGTATATGCTCTCTACTGCGGTTTCCGCCGATGAATTTTCTCTTGATTCTTTGAAAGGGGAGGTTTTGAATCTCGTTGGGCAGGGAGGTACTCCCGAGATCGTCGTTAAAAAGATCCTCGAAAGCGCTGAGATCGAGTATGTGGAAAGCGACGTCGCCGTAGAAGGTAAAGTCGCTTTGAAATTCCATTCGGAAGGATCGACCGTGATCGGCGGTTTGAAGCAAAATTCGATTCGTTTCGCCGTACTCGGCGAACCTGCCGTTTCAACGGCGCTTCAAAAAGTAGGCGGAAACCTTGCGATCGTTGCCGATCTTCAAGAATGTTGGAAAACCGCTGCGGGAACTTCCGCAAGCTATCCGCAAACCGCGCTCGTCGCCAAAGGTTCTTTGATCGAATCGGATAGAGATCTTGTGATCAAAATCGCAAAGTTAACGGTAGACGGTGCTTTGGAACTGAAAAAAGATGCGAAGCCCTATATCGATTTGTTAAAAGATTTAGGCGCCACCGTTCCCGATACTTTCGGTTCGGAAGGCGTTTTGAGAACGAATATCGAACCTTCCTTCGGAAGCGAGGCTAAGGCGGACGTTGAAGCCTATTTCGAGATTTTGAAAACCTTTAAGGCACCTTTGATCGGCGGAAAACTCCCTGCTGACGACTTTTATTTCGATTCTTCCGAAGTTACCGCTTACGCTTCGACCGCTCGAAACGTAGCTAAGTAAAACGTCAATGACGGGGAAGAGGATAGCGGAAAACGTCGTAGCGCCGATCGTTGGGCTTGCGGCTTTTATCGGAATTTGGTATGCGCTCGCCGCGGCGATCGGTAAAGAGATCATCTTGCCTACGCCCGGCGAAACCTTGCGCGACTTTTTCCGCTTACTCTCCCATCGTTTTTTTTACGCTGCGATCGGTCGGACTCTTCTTCGAACGATTCTGAGCTTTTTGATCGCGTTTTCTTTAGCGTCGATTTTTGCGTTTTTATCGAAGATTTGTCCGTTTTTTCGAAAAGCATTCGCACCGTTTACGATCCTTTTGCGCGTTCTTCCTACGATCTCGGTAATTTTGCTCGTTTTGATATGGTTCAAAAGTGCGACGGCACCTTTTGTCATTACATTTCTCGTTATATTTCCGATGCTTTACAAAACCGTTACCGACGCTGCCGATGGGGTCGATCCGAATCTCATTGAAATGGGAAGATCGTACGGCTTTTCCCCGTCGAAACTATTATTTCGCGTCTACGTTCCGCAAATGACGCCCGCTCTTTTGACAGGTATCGGGATCACGCTTTCCTTTTCCGTTAAACTGACCGTAGCCGCCGAAGTATTGGCTTATACCAAGGAAAGTATGGGGCGCTATATGCAGCAGTCTGCCGCGTATATCGAAACGGCGACGCTTCTTGCTTGGACGCTTGCCGCCGTTTTTCTCGGTTTTTTGCTGGAAGGCATATTGTATTTGATCAAACGATCCCTAACGAGGTGGTTCTATGGAAAATAGAGAAATATCCGTCCGCTTTGGAGATAAGATCATTTTCGATCGTTTTCGCTTTCACCCAGAAGAGAATAAAATAACCTGCATTCTCGGACCTTCGGGTTCCGGGAAGACAACTTTATTAAAAGTTTTTGCCGGATTGATTCCGCAAAATCCGAAAGTTTGCGCCGGAAAATGCTCTATGATCTTCCAGGACCATAGGCTTCTTCCCAATTTAACAGCGCGCGATAACCTTGCGATCGTGCTTTCGGGTAAAAGAAAAGAAAAAAGAGAAAAGGCAAATCGCCTTCTGAATGATATGGAGCTTGCGGACGCCGCAAACCTGTACCCCTCCGAACTTTCCGGAGGAATGGCGCAAAGAGTGGCGATCGCAAGGGCTCTTATCTATCCTTCTCCGCTTCTTCTGATGGACGAACCGTTTAAGGGCCTCGATCTCGCTCTTCAAGAAAGGTTGATCCGCTATTTTATCAAATATTGGGAAAATGAAAAACGTACCGCAATATTCGTCACCCACAGTATTTTGGAGGCGATCCTCGTTGCGGATCGAATCGTCGTTTTGAAAAACGGGGAGAAGGGCGCGGAAGTCGTTTTCGACAGAGCGTTCGAGATGCCGAGAAAAGATCGTGCGCTCGGCGATCCCAAAGTGGACGAGCTTCGCTCGGATTTACACAGCGTTCTCGTTTCCCTCTAATTCTTCAGCATAGATAAGACGGTTTCCAGCCTTTTTCGTTGCTCTTCGTTTAGCATCGGGGAAACGCTATCCGAAAAGGATTTTAGATTTTCATCCGACAATGCGCCGCTGCTTTTTTGCTCTTTGGCGAGTTTGAGAATATCGTTTAGCAATTCCGTTTCGCTTTTATCTTTATAAGATTCCGCCGTTTTGAGTACGTCTTCTCGGTTTATATTCGCGCTTTCCGTTTTCGGTTCTTTCTTTTCATTTTTATAACTTCTGAAATCCATATAATCTCCTTTTAACACTAAATTATATTTCTCCGCATATATATTTGTTACGGAGGGAATATGAATTCGGATTTGTTTTCAAGTTTGCTTAGCGGAAAAAATAATGGAAGTTTAGGCGCTATCGGGGCATTGTTGCCTCTTCTTCTCGGGGGCGGAAAAGGGGTAGACGTATCCAAAATTCTCGGTGGATCCGGCGGTTCCGTCATGAACCTATTGTCAGGACTTATGGGGAATAAAGACGTCTCGGGTTCTTCGTCTTTTCCTCCTCTGTTCGGCGATCCCAATCCGCTTTCCGGAGTTCTCGGTGCGCTCGGAAATGTTTCGAATCAAGCAAGCGGAATAAAATCCTCTTCGAACGAAGGGGTAAACAATAATCAAAAAATATCGCAATATCCGTATGAATTGCAATATAATCGTCCCGATCCGACGATTCGGAAATAATTTTCGATACTCTTTTTTATAGGCGCAGTTTTTTTCTCTTTCGAACGAAGAGTCGTTTTTTTTCTGTCTGTTTTCGCTTTCTCATATTCGACTGCCGCAAAGATTTTGGTGAAATCGAAGTCAAAATAAAACAATGGAAACACTTTTCAAAAAATACAAGATATGGTATAATAATCAAGATTTTAAGTCCAAATGTGGTTTTGGAGGATTCTGTGAGCAAAGATTATAACGCAAAAGACATACAAGTTCTCGAAGGATTGGAGGCGGTCAGGCTCCGTCCCGGTATGTATATCG
>DGWX01000017.1:1839-27120 GCA_002395405.1 Christensenella sp. UBA4247 | reverse complement strand
GAACATAACGTTCATCGCGCCGACCTCTTCGATGTATTTTCTTTCCACGCCGTCCAGCCAAAGAACTTGGGAATAGCCCTTGTCTTCCGCTTTCTTGCCGGCGCGGTTGGACGCCGCGTAGTTGCCGCCGCATTTTGCGTAGCCCGTTCCGCCGCGCACCGCGCGCACGTCTTCCGATTCGATCATGATTTTTACGGGGTTGATACCCTCTTTATAATAACTGCCGACGGGAGAGGCGATGATTACGAAGGTCGCTTTCTTAACGGCGTGTACGCCGAGGGTCTCGTCATTTCCGAACATAAAAGGTCTGAGATAAAGAGAGGTGCCCTTCTTATGCGGCGTCCAATTCTTTTCGCAGGATACGAACGCCGTTAAAGCCTGCATCGCGAGATCTTCGGGAATCTCGGGAAGGCAAAGCCTTTCGGCGGAATTATTCATTCTTCTGATGTTCTCGATCGGGCGGAAAAGCTGAACTTCGCCGTCTTTGCGCCTATACGCTTTCAATCCCTCGAAGATCTCCGAGCCGTAATGAAGCGCGGTGCAAGCCGGGTGGAGCGAAAGGTTCGCGAAGGGAACGATCCTAAGATCGTGCCAGCCTTTGTCCGCCGTATAATCCATCATCAGCATGTGATCGGTAAAATACTTTCCGAATCCCAAAGAGTCTTCGTCCGGCATCGTTTTGGGATTTTGGGTTTTGATATATTTGATTTCCATATTGATACTCCTTAATAATTCGCGCCGAGGTCGATCGCCTTGCGGTTGACTTCCATCATATCGGCGTGTTTCGCGCTGATTACTTTCGCGAGCGCCGCTTTCAAACTTTCGTCGCTATACTCGCCGAGTTCTTTTAAGATCTTTCCCACGATGATCATATTCGCAAGAGTCGGGAATCCGTTATCGGACGCCATTTGCGTGGCGGGAAGAGCGAACACGGTTACGTCCGTTCTCTTTACGCTGCGCTCGATCAAAGAGGAATCCATAAAGATAATGCCGCCGGGAGCGACTTTATCCTCGAAACGGTCGAGAGAGGGAAGGTTCATCGCAACGAGGACGTCGGGGCGGTTTACGATGGGAGAACCCACCGGTTCGTCCGACACGATCACGCTGCAACTTGCCGTTCCGCCGCGCATTTCGGGACCGTAAGAAGGAAGCCAGCTGACCTCTTTATCCTCGATCAAACCTTTATACGCAATGAATTTGCCGGCGAAAAGGATGCCCTGCCCGCCGAAACCGGAAAAAAGAAATTGTCTCGTGCTCATTACTTTTTGTCCTCCTCGCTTGCGCTCCTGTCTTTATATACGCCGAGCGGATAATAGGGAAGCATTTTCTCTTCGATCCATTTCAAAGCGTTTTGCGGCGTCATACCCCAGTTCGTCGGGCAAGACGACACGACTTCCACAAGAGAAAAGCCTTTTCCCGCGATTTGATTTTGGAAAGCCTTCTTGATCGCCTTCTTCGCCGCGCGAATATGGGGAATGCTGTTTACCGTTACGCGTTCGAGATATTCGGGACCTTCCAACTCGGAAAGCAACTCGCAAACTTTGATCGGGTATCCGCAAAGCTTGGGGTCTCTGCCGTAAGGAGAGGTTTGCGTAACCTGCCCCACGAGAGAGGTCGGCGCCATTTGACCGCCCGTCATTCCGTAGATCGCGTTATTGATAAAGATCACCGTAATATTCTCGTTCCTCGCCGCGGCGTGGACGGTTTCCGCCATACCGATCGAGGCAAGGTCGCCGTCGCCTTGGTAGGTAAACACGACTTTCGAGGGATCCGCTCTCTTAACGCCCGTTGCGACGGCGGGCGCTCTTCCGTGAGCCGCTTCGATCATATCGCAAGCAAAATAATCGTACGCCATAACCGAGCAACCGACGGGCGCGATTCCGATGGTCTCGCCCTCGATCCCGAGTTCGTCTAATACTTCCGCCACGAGCTTATGCACGATACCGTGCGTACAGCCGGGGCAATAATGGAGAGGCACGTCCAAAAGTGCGTGCGGTTTATCATATACTATCATTATTCTCTACCTCCGTTATTACTTGCTTTTACGATCGCGTCCAAAACTTGTTCGGGAGAGGGGATCATACCGCCCACGCGATTGCAGAGAGAAACTTTGACTTTGCATTCCGAAGCGAGGCGCACGTCCTCGATCATTTGCCCCATGGAAAGTTCCACGGAAATGATCTCCTTTACGTGCGTCGCCGCTTTTTTGAAAGGTGCGTCGGGGAAAGGCCATAAGGTAATCGGGCGGATCAATCCCGCCTTGATCCCTCTCTTTCTCGCTTCCTTGACCGCGTTTTTGGAAACTCTCGCGGCAATGCCGAACGCCGCGATCGCGATCTCGGCGTCGTCCATCATAAATTCCTCGTACATCGTTTCGTTTTGCTTTACGAGATCGTAACGCTCGAAACGCGCGATATTCAGTTTTTCGAGTTCTTCGGGAACAAGCGACAAGGAATTCACGATATTGTGTTTACGCTGCATCTTGGTGCCCGTCGTCGCCCAGGGTTTTTCGGGTGCGGGTTTAACGTCGAAATTCAGATCGACGGGTTCCATCATCTGTCCCATCGTTCCGTCCGCAAGGATCATCGCGGTCATACGATATTGATCCGCCAGCTCGAATCCTTTGACCGTCAGCTCCGCCATTTCCTGGACGGAAGAAGGCGCGAGAACGATCATATGATAGTCGCCGTGGCCGCCGCCGCGCGTCGCTTGGAAATAATCCGATTGGCTGGGCTGAATGCCGCCGAGTCCGGGGCCGCCGCGCTGAACGTTTACGACGAGAGCCGGAAGATCCGCGCCGGCAAGATAGCTGATCCCTTCGCCTTTCAGGGAAATGCCCGGGCTGGAAGAAGAGGTCATTGCGCGGAGTCCCGCGCTTGCCACACCGTACACCATATTGATCGCGGCGATCTCACTCTCCGCTTGGAGGAAAGTTCCTCCGATCTTGGGCATACGCTTCGCCATATACGCCGCCACTTCGGTTTGCGGCGTGATGGGGTAACCGAAATAATGCCTGCAACCCGCGCGGATTGCGGCTTCGGCGATCGCTTCGTTTCCTTTCATCAATACTTTATCTGCCATATTCTCACCTTTCCACCTTTATTATAAAATCGGGACACATGATCGCGCAGGAACCGCACCCGATGCATTGTTCGGGGCGCGCCGCTTCCACGGGATGATGCCCTTTTTTGTTTATCTTCTCGGGAGAAAGACGCAACACGTCTTTCGGGCAAACGTCCACACACAGTCCGCAGCCCTTACAGTTATCGGTTTTGAAAGTCAGTTTTGCCATAAGCTATCTCCTTTTTCAAATTTTACTCTCTATAAAATTCTTTTGTAAGCAAAGGGGGAAGAGGGATCCCACTTTGCCTTCGAGTTCTTGCATCAGATCTTCCCTTACCGTCGTCATTCGGATCGGAAGAGAAGTTTTTTTCGAGACTTCCTCCGCGAAGGATAAAGAGTCCAAAACAATCTTCGCCGTCGTTTCCGCGCCGAGGTTCGAATTGTTGACAATGCCGGTAAAGCGCATATTCGCCGCGGCTTCGATCTCCCGCATAACCTCGATCGCGGATCCCGCGTCAGCCGTCAAGGGGCGATATTGATTGAGTACGAGGAGCATCTCGTAATCATTCTCGGCTACGATCCCCGGACGAAGCCTTCCGAGAACCAAAGCGCCCCGGTCGTCTCCGCCGATATCGAGAACGCAGGAAAGACTCCGATCGTCCGTTACCGCGTACATATCTTGCGGAAGCGCGGGAATATCGAGATTGGTATTCGCATACTCGGAAGAGATCAATCGAATACCCGCTTCGCGGAGAACGGTCAAGCTGTCCTTCGTTCGAAAATACGGATTTACGATATCGAGATCGGCGATCGCCGTCTTTTCCCCGCTCTTCGCGAGCGAAAGCGCAAGATTGACCGAGATATTGGTCTTTCCGCTTCCGTAATGTCCGAGAACGAGCGTTATGCGCTTATGGGAAGAGGCGAAAGGCAGGATGCGGGAAACAGAGTTCGGCGTTTCGTTCGTTTTCACTATTTCACCCTCCTTTTTTCGCTCGCTTCGCTTTTTTGTATAAATAGTATTATAACTCGCACGCACGCGCGCTGTCAATCGCGCGCGGCTTACAGTTTATTCCTTTGGATCTTTCCGCTGACAGTCTTGGGGAGTTCGTCGCGGAAGACGACGACTCTCGGATACTTATACGGCGCGGTATGATGCTTAACGTAATTCTGGATCTCCTTAACGAGTTCGTCCGAAGGCTCGGTTCCCTTGGTAAGAACGATGCTTGCCTTAACGATCTGCCCCCTGACCTCATCCGGAACGGCGGATACGCCGCATTCCACAACGTACGGAAGCTCCATGATCACACTCTCGATTTCAAACGGCCCTATGCGGTAACCGGAAGATTTGATCACGTCGTCCGCGCGGCCGACGTACCAATAAAACCCGTCTTCGTCGCGCCAGGCGAGATCGCCCGTATGATAGTAACCGTCGTGGCGGGCTTCCTTCGTCTTTTCCGGATCGCGATAATACTCGGTAAAGAGTCCGATCGGAGAGCCGTTTTTCAAGCTGATGACGATTTCTCCCGTTTCTCCGTCGGGAACGATCTTTCCTTCCGCGTCCATCAAAGCAACGTCGTAAATCGGAGCGGGGCGACCCATCGAACCGATCTTATGCGGCGCGCCTACGAGGTTTCCGATGATCATCGTGCTTTCCGATTGCCCGAAACCTTCGAGGATCTGCAAACCGGTCGCTTTTTCGAATTGGCGATACACTTCGGGGTTCAGAGCTTCGCCCGCCGTCGTCATATGGCGAACGGAAGAAAAATCGTATTTGGAAATATCTTGCTTGATCATCATACGCAGCATCGTGGGCGGCGCGCAGAAAGTGGTGATATGATACTTAGCGAACATCGGCAAAATGGTCGCCGCGTCAAAACGATCGAAATCGTAAACGAAGGTAGCCGCTTCGCAAAGCCATTGACCGTACAGTTTACCCCACATCGCCTTCGCCCAACCGGTATCCGAAATGGTAAAATGCAATCCGTCCGGATCTACGTTGTGCCAATACTTTGCCGTATGGAAGTGCCCGAGGGCGTATTTGTAATTGTGCGCCGCGATCTTGGGATACCCGGACGTTCCCGACGTAAAGAACATCAGCATCGTGTCGTTCCCGCCGGGGGACATTTCGGTGCGTTTGAAGTGCGTGCTGTAAAGAGGAAATTCCTCGTCGAAATTGCGCCAACCTTCTCTCTCTCCGTTTACGATGATCTTGTTTTTCAGCGAAGGACAGCGAGGCGCCGCGAGATCAACTTGATGCGCGGTATCTCCGTCCGCCGTACAGATCACCGTTTCGATCTCCGCCGTATTGAAACGGTATTCGAAATCGTGTTCCAAAAGCTGGTTGGTTCCCGGGATCGCGATCGCGCCGATCTTATTAAGACCGAGCATTGCAAACCAGAATTGATAATGGCGCTTTAATACGAGAAGAACGCGATCTCCCTTTTTGATCCCGAGGGATTTGAAATAGTTCGCCGCGCGGCTGGACGCCTTTTTCATATCGAGGAAGGTAAAGCGGCGCTCGGTCATATCCTTGGAAACGTGAAGCATACAGAGTTTGTTCGGTTCTCTTTCCGCGACCGCGTCCACGATATCGAAAGCAAAATTGAACTTCTCCACGTTTTTGAATTTGATCGAGGTGGGCGTTCCGTGTTCGTCTTCGACGACGTCGATAAACTTTTTATACGCCCTTTCCTTATCGTCTTCCTTTTGGACGTTCTCTTCCACGATGGCTTTAACGGGCGTAAGCTCGGGGATCGGCTCGCCGCTCGGATTTAATACGATCGCGTAAAAGGTGCAATCCTTTCCTTCCACCGCGATCATTCCGTGCGGCGTTCCGCTATCATAATAAATGCTGTCGCCGGGATATAAAACTTCCTTATGGCTGCCGACTTGAACGAGGAGCGCGCCTTCGATCACGACGTCGCATTCCTGCCCCGCGTGAGAAGTAAGCTCGATCTCTCCCTTCGCCGCTTTTTCCTCGTTGAACACGCTCTTTACGTAAAGCGGCTCGGCGATGCGGTTTTGGAAGGCGTAAGCGAGGTTGAAATAAGTCATACCGTGCGCTTGGGCGATCTTCTGACCCGATCCGCTGCGCGTAACCGTATAGGAATTCAGCATGGGAGAATAGCCTTCGATGATATCCGTTACGTTTACGCCGAACGCTTTGGCGCAGCGATAGATGAAGGTAAAGTTCAAATCGCTTTCCCCTTTTTCGCAGCGCGCGTATTCCTCTTCCGAAACGCCGGTCTTTTCCGCCATTTCGGTTACGGTCAAGCCCTCGATCTCGCGAAGCTCGCGGATCCTCTCCGCCATCTCTTTGATTTTTCCGTCCAAATCAACTCTTTCCATGTATCTCCACCGTTTTTATAGTTTATTTCTTT
This sequence comes from Christensenella sp. UBA4247, assembly GCA_002395405.1. Lineage (GTDB taxonomy): Bacteria > Bacillota > Clostridia > Christensenellales > CAG-1252 > CAG-1252. The sequence goes on along the minus strand of DGWX01000017.1, from coordinate 20,677 downwards.
GTATTTTCCCGCTGATCGTTTTGGGAAGTTCGTCGCGGAAAACGACGATCCTCGGATATTTATAAGGAGCGGTATGCTTCTTAACGTAATCCTGGATTTCCTTTTTCAATTCTTCCGTCGGCTCCGTCCCTTTGGTCAAAACGACGCTCGCCTTAACGACCTGCCCTCTGACCTCGTCCGGCGCGGCGGAAACGCCGCATTCCAAAACGTACGGCAGTTCCATGATCACGCTTTCGATCTCAAAGGGCCCGATGCGGTAGCCGGACGATTTGATCACGTCGTCCACGCGGCCGACATACCAATAAAAACCGTCCTCGTCACGCCAAGCGGTATCGCCCGTGTGATAATAGCCGTCGTGTAAAACTTCGCGCGTTTTTTCTTCGTTTCGATAATACCCCATAAAGAGGCCGCGCGGAACGCGCTCGGAAACTTTAACGCAGATCTCGCCCGTTTCTCCGTCCGGAACGGGGTTTCCGTCCGCGTCCAAGATCGTAACGTCGTAACCCGGAACGGGGCGCCCCATCGATCCGACTTTATGCGGCGCGCCGATCAGGTTCGCGATCATCAAAGTCAGCTCGGTTTGTCCGAAACCTTCGTGCGTTTGAAGCCCCGTAGCCTTTTCGAATTGATAATACACTTCGGGGTTCAAAGCTTCGCCCGCCGTCGTCATATGACGAAGCGAAGAAAAATCGTATTTCGATAGGTCTTGCTTGATCATCATACGCAGCATCGTGGGAGGCGCGCAGAAGGTGGTGATATGGTACTTTGCGAACATAGGCAATATGTCGCTTGCGTCAAACCGATCGAAATCATAGGTAAAGACCGCGCTTTCCGCAAGCCATTGCCCGTACAGTTTTCCCCATAACGCTTTGCCCCAGCCGGTATCGGAGATCGTAAAATGCAGTCCGCCGCTCTCGGCGCCGTGCCAATACTTTGCGGTCATATAGTGTCCCAACGGGTATTTATAGCTATGCTCGGCGATCTTGGGATACCCCGTCGTTCCCGAAGTAAAGAACATCAGCATCGGATCGTCGCCGCAGGGCGCGTCTTTACCGCGCGCGTAATGGGTGCTGAACAAGGGATATTCCTCGTCAAAATCATGCCACCCGTCTCTTTTCCCTCCGACGAGCATTTTGATTTTGAGTTCCGGACAAGTCTTTTCCGCGATCTCCACCTGCTCCGCCACCGCGCCGTCCGCCGTGCAAATAACCGCAGATACGCCCGCCGCTTGAAAACGATACTCGAAATCGTGAGACAAGAGCTGACAGGTCGCGGGGATCGCGATCGCGCCGAGCTTATGAAGAGCGAGGATCGCGAACCAAAATTGATAATGGCGCTTCAAAACAAGGAGAACGCGATCTCCCCTTTTGATCCCGAGCGACTTAAAGTAATTCACGCAGCGATTGGACGCTCTTTTCATATCGCGGAAAGTAAAGCGGCGCTCTACCTTATCGCGGCTGACGTGCAGCATAGCGAGCTTATCCGGCTCTTTTTCCGCGATCGCGTCCACGACGTCGAACGCGAAATTGAAGCGATCGTCGTTATGAAAATCGATCGAAAGAGGATAGCCTCTATCGTCTTCCTTGACCGAGATGAAATCGGATGCAACAGACGAAGCGGAAACCGTTTTATTCGGGATCAGGGTGTCGCGCAAAACCGTTTCTTCCTGCTCTTCACCCGGCAAGATCACCGCAATAAAAATACAATCTTTTCCGCCCACCGCGATCATGCCGTGCGGCGTGGAGCTATTGTAATAAATACTGTCGCCCTCTTCGAGATACTCCGTCTTCTCTCCGATTTGCACTTTGAGCGAACCGCTCATAATAAAATCGAATTCCTGCCCCGAATGCTTGGTCAGGTGGATCGGCAGCTCTTGGAGAGAAGGGTCGTACTCGTAGCGAACGTAATAGGGTTCCGCGATCTTGTTTCGGAACAGAGGCGCAAGGTTTTGAATATCGATGCCCGGCTCTTTCGCCGTTTCCATTCCCATTCCTTTTCTGGTTACGGTATAGCTGGACAAATGCGCGCTTTTCCCTTCCAAAAGGTCGGTGATCGAAATGCCGAACGCAAGAGCACACTTATGCAGGAAGGTAAACGGGAAATCCAGCTGCCCCTGCTCGTACATCGAGTACTCGGCGATCGTAACTTCGGTTTTTTCGCTCATTTCTTCCTCGGTATAGCCGAAGATCTCCCGAAGCTCTTTGATGCGCTCTGCGATTTCCGAAAGTCTTTGATTTTGATTCGTCATATTCTTTCCTCCTTAACGGTTTCGCGCATCGGTTTGATCCTTTGATTTATAAAGCGAAGTCATGCGCCGGGCACCGCTGATAGCGCTTCCGCTTCGAGGGGATAAACAAAAACCCGCCTCAAAACTTCTGCTTTGAGACGGGTTCTACCCGCGGTACCACTCAAATTGCGAATAAAAATTCGCCACTCATTCTCGGAATCTATCAATCCCTTAGCATTTACGCAGCGTCACGGAAACGCCTACTTGCCTTTTTTTACTGCCGCTGACGTGGAGCGCGACAAGACGTTCGGGTTTCGGCTCGGAAGGGATAATTTTCCAACGATTCTATCGGTTCGCACCAACCACCGACTCTCTGAAAGATGACTACGAAGGAAAACGGTCTTCGTCTTAGCCTTTATTGGTTATTCTATTGTAAAATTATCCTACCACGCCCATTCGCCCTCTGTCAAATACTTTTTTCGTCATTTTACCTTTTATTTCATAAATTGATAACCGAACGCACTTTTTCCCGACCTTTGAGAAGGCTCTCCTCAATTTTTACAATCTTCTCGCCTTCCGCGTTTAGTCGGTTTGACATATAAGAATAATTGTAGTAAGATAGGAAAGTATGAAAGTCGTTATCGTTGGAATCGGAGAAATCGGCGAAGAGCTTGCGACTCGCCTCATAAAAGAAAATCACGACGTAACGGTGGTGGATGAAGATTTCGCGACCGTGGAAGATCTCGTCAATCGTTCGGACGCGAAAGGCGTGGTCGGAACCTGCCTTGACAGGAGCGTCCTCGAAGACGCGGAAGTAGGCAAAGCGGATTGTTTCTTCGCTTGTACCCTGCGCGACGAGCTGAACGTTCTTTCCGCCGTTCTCGCAAAAAAAATGGGCGCGAAACACGTTATCGCGAGAGCGCGCGACCCCGAATACTTTCATTCCCTCGTCAGCCTGACGGAAGAGCTCGGCGTAGATATGATCTTTAACCCCGAATATCGAACGGCGATGGAGATCGCGCAGATCCTGAAATTCCCCTCGGCGATCTCGACGGATTCTTTCGCGCAGGGGAAAGTCAGCCTGACGGAATTCCGCCTCGCGGAAAACAGCCCTCTCGCCGGACTCAGCGCGATGGAAGGCGCAAAAAAATCGGGAGGAAAACTGCTGTTCGCCGTCGTTTCGCGCGATAATAAGGTCGTGATCCCTCACGGAGATTTCGTTCTCCAAGCCGGCGACCTCGTACACGTGGCTGCGGATCAAAAGCAACTTCTCGAATTTTCCAAAAAAGTTAAAATATTCAAGCAGCGCGCAAAGTCCGTTATGATCGTCGGAGGCGGCAAGATCGCCTACTATCTCGCGAAAGAACTACTTGCGAACGGCGTTTCCGTAAAAATCATCGAAGTAAACGAAGATCGTTGCCGCTTTCTAGACGAAGAGCTTACGAAAGCAACCGTTATTTGCGCGGACGGAACGGATACCGCCGTTTTGGACGAAGAAGGCATTCGTGACGCGGACGCGGTCGTTACCCTGACCGGCGTGGACGAAGAAAACGCAGTCGTTTCGCTTTACGCTTCTTCCCTCGGAAACGCGAAAGTCGTTACGAACATTTCTTCCGAACCTCTTGCGAAAATGGTCAATAAACTCGGACTGGACACCGTTCTTTCTCCGAGAAACGTCGTTGCCGATCAACTCGTCCGTTTCGTGCGCGCGCATCAAGCGGAAGACGGAGCGGGGCTCAGCGCCCTTTATCGCATCCACGATAAGGCGGAAGCCATCGAGTTTACCGTCAGCGAAGATTTCCCCAAACTCGGCGTTCCTTTGCGCGAAATGAAACTCAAACAGAACGTTTTGCTTTGCGGCGTCGTTCGAAACGGGGAATTTATTCTTCCCTCGGGCGAAACCGCCCTTTACGCCGGAGATAAAGTTCTCGTCGTAACGATCGTAAAACAGGTTACCGAACTCAAACAGATCTTACACTGATTATGAACTGGAAAACAGTCTTCAAAAATCTCGGAAAAATCTTTATCGCGGAAGCGGTTATGCTTCTGATCCCGTTGATCTCAGCCGCGATCTACGGCGAAGACACGTATCTCGGCTTCGCGATCCCCATCGCCGTTCTGATCGCCCTTTCCCTTCCCACTTTCATCGTTCAGGCAAAAGGAGAAGAAAAAAACATATACGCGAAAGAAGGCTTCGCGATCGTCGCGTTTTCTTGGATCGCGATGTCTCTCGTCGGCGCGATGCCCTTCGTAATTACCCGTTCGATCCCGAACTACGCGGACGCGCTTTTCGAAACCATCTCGGGCTTTACGACGACGGGCGCTTCCGTCCTTTCCGACGTGGAAAGCCTGCCGAAAAGCATCCTCTTTTGGCGCTCCTTTACAAACTGGATCGGCGGTATGGGCGTGCTTGTGTTCGTACTTGCCGTTCTTCCGAAAAGCAACGCCGGCATTATACACGCGTTTCGCGCGGAAGCAACGGGACCGTCCGTCGGTAAACTGACTTCCAAAATGGGCAGAACGGCGCGTATTTTGTACGCGATGTACATCTCGTTGACCCTTCTCGAAACGCTGCTGCTCCTCCTTGGGAAAATGCCCGTTTTCGACGCGGTCACGACTGCTTTTGCAAACGCGGGAACGGGCGGTTTCAGCGTCCGCAATCAAAGCATTGCCGCTTATAACAGCCTGTATATCGAGATCGTGATCTCGGTCTTTATGTTCCTTTTCTCTCTCAATTTTAACCTTTACTTCCTCATCTTGACCAAACACGCGGTCAAAGCGTTTAAAAATGAAGAAGCGCGCGCGTACGTCTTACTCGTCGTTTTCAGTATGTTTGCGATCGCGGCAAACCTCGTTTATTCCGCGAAGTCCCTATTTCCCACCTTCGGAGAAGCGCTGCGCGCGTCGTCTTTCCAAGTTCTTTCTTTATCTTCCACAACGGGCTTTTCATCCGTGGATTACGACGTTTGGCCCACCCTTTCCAAAGTCATTTTGCTCTTCCTTATGATGACGGGCGGTATGGCGGGATCTACCGCGGGCGGTATGAAAGTTTCCCGCCTTATGATCCTCTTTAAAGCCACCGCGGCCGATATTCGCAAAATGGTGCATCCGCGCGAGATCGTTACGATCAAACTCGAAGGTCAAAAGGTGGAAGATCAAGTCGTAAACAACGTTCGCGTGTATTTTATCATTTGGGTCGCGATCCTGATCCTTTGCACCCTTTTGATCTCCATCGAGCGTTTCGGCGATTTTATGACGAACTTCTCTTCTTCCCTCTCCTGTATCGGCAATATCGGTCCGGGATTCGGACTCGTAGGTCCCGCTTGCAACTTCTCGGGCTATTCCGCTTTTTCCAAAATCATTCTTTCGCTGGAAATGCTTTTCGGCAGGTTGGAAATTTTCCCGCTGATCGTTCTTTTCAGTCCGGCAACGTATAAAAAATAATCCATCGTAAAAAAGTTTCACGAACCGCTGAAAGACTCGCCGTTTTTCGACCGATAAGCAAAAAGCGGCTATGAAAAACGCAGGCGTGGCGTTTGCCTATCACAGCGTTTACGAGCTGACCTACGAGACCGTCCGAAAACTTTTGGACGGGGGTAAAAAGAGAGAATTAAGGAGAAAAACAAAATGAGCGTTACGTTTCACATCTATTATTCCGCCAAAGGAAGAAACGCGCGAAAATTTGCGAAGCAAATGATCAAAAAAGGCATTGCCGACGCGATCCGCGCCGAAGAAGGAAACGAACAATACGAGTACTTCTATCCGATCCACGATAAAACGACCGTTCTTCTGATCGATTCTTGGAGAGACCAAGACGCGCTGGACGCCCACCATACTTCCCCCATGATGAAACAAATTTCCGCGCTGCGGGAAAAATACGACGTTCATATGAAAATCGAAAAATTCGAAGCCCGGCAAAACGGCGCGATCGATGAAAAATACGTAAGGAGATAGTATTTATGAAGAAAACGATCATTTGGATTATAGCCTTGTTTCTTTTTCTCGCGTTTTTCGTCTTTGCGTCTTGCGAGGCTAAAAATGCGCCCGCGGCTGCCGATCCGGTTAGCGAGACTCCGACAACCTCCGAAGAGACTGTTTCCGAGGAGATCTACGTTTACTTAAACGGCAATCGCCTCGCCCTTTCGCTCGCGGATAATTCCTCGGCTCGCGCGCTCGCGGAATTATTGAAAGACAAAGACCTTTCTTACGAAGCGGATGACTTCGGCGGATTTGAAAAGGTAGGCGACCTCGGCATTCGCTCCCGAGAAACGACGAGTTTATTCATACGCAAAGCGGCGACGTGATCCTCTATCAAGGCAGAAACCTCTGCCTGTATTACGGTGCAAACAGCTATACTTTTACAAGGATCGGCAGGATCGACGGGTATTCCGAAAGCGAGTTGCGCTCCCTGCTCGGCGCAGGAAACGGGAAAACGCTCGTTCGATTGAGCTTGCGATAGGTTCGAAAACGCGCTGAAATCATTTCCGGCGCGAAGAACGGGATATGAAAAAGTGCGGTGATCAAACCGCACTTTTTTTGATCGGCAAATTCGATAGCCGCAATTTTTTTTAAGCGAATTGCGTTACCGTCATTCCCGCCTGCGCTCCCGCCTCGCCGAACACGACGTTACACCCGGAATTGTTGATGATCTGCAACGTTGCGGGCGTATTCGTAACCGTTACGAGCGCCGTTCCGCTGAATTGATCCGTTCCGCCGGGGGCGTAGGACGTGGAAACCACCGAACCGTTCAGCGTTGCGGAAAACGCGATACCGGCGTTTTGCCCTGCCGCGGCGTTCTCAACTTCCACCGGTTCTTCGAGGGCGACCCACCAATTTACGAGGTAGGTTCCGCTCCTCGCGATCGTTACGCTGCTCGTAGTAAAGGTTACGCCGAGCGCGTTATTCGATACGAGGTTATTGAACGGGATCGGAAAACCGTTTGCAAGCGTGCCGCCGCTCGCTCCCGTTAAAAGAACTTCCGTACCGCGCAATCTCGCCGGCTGAACGGGCGGCGTTACGGGGGGATTTACGGGCGGGAAAGGGTTCGGAAACGTAGGGGATCCGCCTCCGCCTAAGCAACGACGCTGACACGCGCAGCGACAACTCGAACCCAAAAGACTGTTACAACAACCAAACATAATCATTCTCCTTTTTGCGCGAAAAGACGTCTTCTTTATCGCGACATACGGATCTCGTATGTATTGGCTCCCCTTTTCAGTAAATGCGAATGATCTCGCAAAAGTTCCTTTCCTTTTCATGCCGCTCGACCGTTTTTCCCAAAAGAGTTTTTCCCGAAACCGTTTATTTTCCGATCCAAGCGTGCTATACTATTTCCAAAGGGGGAATATCTATGAAAGTAAGATTCAACGAAAACGAAGAGATCGTAAACGTCATCCGAGAAGGTCTCGAAAAATCGGGCGGATACTGCCCCTGCCGCCGCGAGCGCATTCCGGAGAATAAATGTATGTGTAAAGAATTTCGCGATCAAATCGCCGATCCTTCTTTCGAAGGATATTGCCATTGCATGCTTTATTATAAAGAAAAATAGATCCTTCTTTCTTCCTTAAAACAAACGAAAGACGGCTTTTCCCGCATCGGAAACGCCGTTTTTTTTACAAAAACCCTTGACAAATTATATCGGACGCGACATAATTACGATCAAGAGGATCTCAATGGAAAACGAATACGAGCTTTTGCTATTATCCAGTCAAATTTGCTTCCCGACTTACGCGGTTTGTAACAAGATATTGCGGCGCTATCAGCCGCTTTTGAAAAAGCTGGATCTGACCTACACGCAATACGTTACGATGATGGTACTTTGGGAAAAAGAAAAGATACACGAAAAGGATCTCGTCAGCGCATTGTACTTAAAGGCGAACACCCTGACCGACCTTCTTCGCAAGCTCAAATCGAAGGGATATATCGATCTTTATAAGGACGAAGCGGACAAAAGAAATCTCGTAATCGCGTTAACGGAAAAAGGAAAACTGCTTAAAAAGCGAGCGATCGACGTTCCGAAGACGCTTGCGGAAGAGCATTGGTTATCGGATGAAGAATTCAAGCAGTTCAAAACGCTGTTATTTAAATTATTAAAAGGAGATTGGGAAAAATGATCATCAAAGCCATCCAATTCAGAAAAGACGGTTTCTATTCGCAACCCTTCGCGTTCGGCGGCGAAGAAGGTCCGGACGCGTTCGACAAAAACGTTCGCTATCGCGGCAGCTTGCAGAACTATTTGATCGACACGGGCAGCGAGGTCATCCTCGTAGATACCGGACTTCCGACGGGAACGCCCGAAGAGATCCCGAACGAGAACGTCCCCGCTTACACGGGAAAAGATATTTGCGGTTATATGGAAGCTTTTGCGTCTCTCGGGTACAAACCGGAAGACGTTAAAAAGATCCTTTTAACGCATAGACACGCCGATCACTCGGGCTGCTTAAAAGAATTCCCAAACGCGCAAATCTTCGTAAACGAAGAAGAAGTCGCGGCGGACGAACTCAAAGGGCTCGCGAACGTTTATCCCGTTTCTTTTACGGACGGCGCCTACTATAACTTCCCCGCTTCGCAAAAGATCACGGACGGCGTTTATTATATCAAAGCCAAAGGGCATACGAACGGCAACAGCATCGTGATCGCGGAAGCGGACGGACTTTTCTATATGATACACGGCGATATAACGTACGTGGATGAAGCGCTGTACGCAAACAAGCTTTCCGTTGTGTTCGACGATCTTGCGGAAGCGCGCATAACGCTCGATCGCGTTCGCGAATTCATTAAGGCGCACCCCACCGTTTATCTGTCCACCCACACCCCGCAGGGTTATGAAAACCTCGAAGCAAAGCGCGTTATGGATCTCGATCATCCCGTTCCCACCCATCTCGCCGAGGTCGATTTCAGCGAGAAAAAACAAAGCGGAAAGTACGTTTGCAGCGTCTGCGGCTTCGTTTATGATCCCGCCGAAGCAGGCGGCGTTGCCTTCGAGGATCTTCCGGATGATTGGCGCTGCCCGAGATGCAAGCAGGGAAAAGAAAAGTTCAATCCCGCGTCTTAATAGAACAATCGGCTAAAAAAAAGAACTGCAAGCTGCAGTTCTTTTTTTTAATTGAATTGCGATTCGTACAAGCTCCGATAGGCGCCGCCTTCTTTATTGAGAAGCTGTTCGTGAGTTCCCTGCTCCACGATATCGCCGTTTTGCAAAACGAGGATCAAATCGGCGTTCTTGATGGTGGAAAGTCGGTGTGCGATCACGAAGGAAGTACGCCCCTCCGTCAAAGAATCCATCGCCCGTTGGATCAGAAGTTCGGTTCGAGTGTCCACGCTGCTCGTCGCTTCGTCCAGAATTAAAAGCGGCGCGTCTTCCACGATCGCGCGCGCGATCGTCAAAAGTTGCTTTTGCCCAACGGAGAGATTGACGTTCCCGTCCAAAACGGTATCATAGCCTTTGGGAAGGGTTTTGATAAAGTGATGAAGTCCGACCGCTTTTGCCGCCTGCTCGACCTTTTCATCCGAAACTTCTTTGTTGTACGCGATATTCTCGCGGATCGTTCCGCCGAACAACCAAGTATCTTGCAAAACCATTCCGAACAGCTCGCGCACGTTTTCTCTTTTTAAGGTCGATATATCCACACCGTCCACGTAGATTTTGCCGCTGTTCGGCTCGTAAAAACGCATCAAAAGATTCACGAGCGTGGTTTTTCCCGCGCCGGTCGGTCCCACGATCGCGACCTTTTGTCCGGGATAGGCGTGAGCGGAAAAGCCGTGCATGATCTCGCGCGACTCGTCGTAACCGAAGCGGACGTTCTCAAATACGACGTCTCCTTTAACATCTTTCAAAACCGCGGTTTTATCGCTTTCGTCCGCCTGCTCTTCGTTATGCAGAAATTCGAAAACTCTTTCGCTCGCCGCGGAAGCGGATTGCAAAGAAGAGGCGGAATTCGCAAGCTGCGTAAGGGGATTGATAAAGAGATTGACGTAAGAAATAAACGCGATCACAACGCCGAATTTGATCGTCCCTTTGATCGCCATCGCGCCGCCGAGAACCGCCACGACGACAAAACCGAGGTTTCCAACGAACGCCATAAAGGGCATCATCAAACCGGACAAGAATTGCGCTTTGCGCGCGGATAAGCGTAGTTTTGCGTTCATCTTCGCGAACACGCGCTCTTCCTTTTCCTCCGCACCGTACGCTTTTACGACGTTATGCGCGCTGAAGATCTCTTCGATCCTGCCGTTTAATTCTCCGAGTTCTTGTTGCTGACGAAGGAAGTATTTTTGCGAACGCTTGATGATAACGCTCATCAAGAAGAACCCGAGAAGCGACGTTCCGATCGCGGCGAACGCCAAAATATAATTCGTATAAAACATCATAATGATCGCGCCGAAAAATTGCGTAACGGCGCCGATCAGGGTGCCGACGCTTCGGTTCATCGTGATCTCGATGAGGTCCACGTCGTTCGTGGCGCGGGATAAGGTATCGCCGAAACTCGTATTATCGAAATACCGAAGCGGCATACGATTGATCTTACGGCTTATATCGGTGCGAAGTCCTTTGGAAACGCGCTGCGTAACCGTTGCCATAATAAAACCTTGGGCATAGCCGAAAACCATACTCGACGCATAAAAGCAAACGAGCGTTACGCAGATCTTGATCGCGGCGGAAACATGGATCCCCTCCGGCGAAAAAGCGCCGTCCAAAATGACGTTCGTCAGTTCCTTCATATAATTCGGTCCGAGGATTATAAGGACGGAAGACGCGACCGCCAGTAGGAAAACGGCGATAAAAGCGGGATAAAAGCGTTTTGCGTAATGCATAAGATCCACGATCGCCTTTTTCATGTTCTTGGGCTTTTCCACGGCGCCCATACCGTGCATCGGACCTCTTCTCGGAGGCTGTCTTGTGTAATTATCTTTTTCAGGCATTTTTCAGTTCCTCCTCGGAAAGCTGCGAAGACGCGATCTCACGATACACCTCGGACGACGAAAGCAGCTCTTTGTGCGTTCCGATCGCGGAAACCTTTCCTTCGTCCAAAACAACGATCTTATCCGCGTCCTTTATCGTTCCGATCCTTTGGGCGACGATCAAAACCGTTACGCCTTTCAGCTCTTTTTTGAGCGCGGCGCGCAGTTCTTTATCCGTCTTGTAATCGAGCGCGGAAAAGCTGTCGTCAAAAATCAGGATCTCGGGCTTTTTATAGATCGCGCGGGCAATGGAGAGACGCTGCTTCTGACCGCCGCTGAAATTTGCGCCGCCGCGCGCCACAAACGCGTTCTCCTGCCCTTCTTTATCCGAAACGAAAGAAGCCGCCGACGCGATCTCGAGCGCTTGCAAAACGCCCTCTTTCTCGCCTTCTCTTCCCTCGTTTCCGTACGTTACGTTGCTTTTAATATCGCCCGAAAAAAGGACGGCGCGCTGCGACACATATCCGATTTTTTTCGTAAGCGCCGCGCTCTCGTACTCCTTAACGTTTACCCCGTCCACATAAACCGCACCCTCGGTCGCGTCGTAAAAACGGGGAATCAAATTGATAACGGTACTTTTTCCGCTACCGGTCGAACCGATAAAAGCAACCGTTTCCCCCTTGGACGCCTGAAAAGAAACGTGTTCCAAAACGGGGCTTTCCGCGTCCGGATAGCGGAAGGAAACGTCATCGAATATAACTTCGCCCGAAACGCCCGAAAGCCCTTCTTTTACGTTTCCGCCCTTGATCTTGGGGTCGGTGGATAAGACGTCCGCAATGCGGCGAGCGGCAACCAGTGCGCGCGGGAACATAATAAACACGAAGCTCATCATCATAAAGGACATAACGATTTGCATCGCATAAGACGAAAATACGACCATTTCGCTGTATCGGATCGCCTTTTCCGCCGCAGCCGTCGCGTTTATCAAATAGATCCCGATCCAATAGATCGAAAGGGACAAGCCGCTCATAATGCCCGTCATTATGGGCGCCATCGCCGCCATGACGCGATGCGCCACGAGGTTATTCGCCGCGAGCGCCTTATTCGCCTTTTCGAATTTTGCCTCTTGGAACGCTTCCGCGTTATACGCGCGCACGACGCGAAGTCCCGTCAGATTTTCGCGCATACGCCCGTTTATATCGTCCGTTAAAGCTTGTATCTTCTTAAAACGCGGCACGGCGATAAAGAAAACCGCCGCGAGCAAAAAGCAAAGCGCCACGATCGCCACGATCATCGAAACCGACCACTGCCAGCTTTTGCCCGAGATCTTCGTAATCGCCCAAATCGCCATAATGGGCGCGCGAAGTGCGACCTGCATTCCCATTGCGATCAGCATCTGTACCTGCCCCACGTCGTTCGTGGAACGGGTAATCAGGCTCGCCGTCGAAAAGCGATTGATCTCTTCCATCGAAAATCTTTGTACTTTCATAAACAGCTTATCGCGCAGTTTATACGATAGATTCGTTCCGATGACAGCCGCAGCGTAGCCAACCGCGATCGAACATAAAACGCCGGCAAAGGCAAGCAGCAGCATTTTTCCGCCCGCTTTCAATATCTCCGAGATCGTTCCGCCCGCGCCCGTTACGAGAATCGTTACGTCCTGCATACGCTCGATGAGTTCCAGCTCCGCCCATACCTGCAAAGCCACGATCCCGATCGACAACGCGAACAGCAACCATTCTTTAACGGTCAATTCCTTCCATATCTTGATCACGCTTTTTCCTCCACTTTTTTATAGCACTCGTAAAAATGATCCACGGCGGCGATAAATTCCTTCGCTTTATCCGTTCCCATTTCCGCAAATATTTGCTTCGTTATAACGCTCGCCGTCGCCTTTTGCTCTTCGAGAACGCGCGTCGCTCCTTCCGATAAAACGACGTACACCGCCTTTCGATCTTCTTCGCGGCGCTCTCTCTTTACGAGCCCCTTTTCTTCCATACAACTTAGGAGCTTGGAAACCGCGGGTTTGCTGACTTTCAAAGCCTCCGCAAGATCTTTCGCACGGGTCGGTTTGTTCATCGAATCGTTCGCCAAAACCACGTGGCAAGTAACGAGCTCGGGAAAGGTCAGACCGCATAACATTCGATTGTCGCGAAATACTTCGCAAATCTTCGCGAGCGTGTTCAAAAGAAGATTATCCTTTCCGATATCCATACGCCCCTCCTTTTTATAATTAACTTGGTTAATCATTCGATAGGTAAATCATATCATCGCGAAGATAGCGTGTCAACAGAAAAAGCGCGCCGACTTTTCGATTTTTCTCTCGATCTTTATGATTTTATTCCAAAAGGCGGAGCGACGTGCGTTTCCGGCGGTTGAACAAGAGGATCCGATCAAAAAAACGCGCCCGCTTCAAACGGGCGCGCCTAGTTTTTTATTTTGGGGAATCCATTTGTTTTTTATCTTCTGCCGCCGAAGCCGCCTCCCGAGAAACCGCCTCCGCCGCCGTGGAATCCGCCTCCGCCGCCTCTTCCGCTGCCGCCGCCCGACGCGCCGAATTTACGCGCGACTTCCGCCGCCCTCATAGCGCGCTGAACCGTTTCGACCGAACGAATGACGTTTGCTACGTTGCCCACGAAATTCAGTCCCGAAAGAGTTCTGAACGAGCGCGAGAAGAAATAGAGGATCGCGAAGTTATCCACGTCGAAATTGCTTTCCGAAAGCTTCTTAAACTCGGGATATTTGATTTCGAGCTGTTCCGCGACCTTATCCGCAATTCCCATCGCGGTCGCGAAGATCATATAGTCTTCCCAAAGGACGAGAGAAGGGATCTCGTGTTCGTCCATCGAAGAGAACTCCTGCATAAAGCGAGAAAGAGCGCGGAGCATGTCATACTCCTTCTGCCCTTGTGCGGTCAGCGGCGCCTTTGCTTTTCTGAGAACGAAATACGGGATCAAGCCGCCCACGATCAAGCCCACCGCGGTAAAGAACGCGCCAAACGACAAGAAAAAGCTCGTAAAGCCCGAAAAAAAAACGAGCACGAAACCGGAAACCACCATTTTGGACGCAAAATTCTGCGTTTGATCTTTGATCGGATTGTTCTTCGGATAGGCGTTTTCCCGTTGCGATTTATTCAAGATCGCTTCTTTATACTTTTGAACGAGCTTCATCAGTTGCATTGCGTGAGACTTGCCGTACTTTTCGAATTCTTTCATCGTAAAGCTTTCTCCCATCGGCTTGATCAAAAGAAGCATTTCCAAAACGAATTTTTGATGCGAGCGAAGAGAATCGTCTTCGTCTTTTTTCAAAACGGTGATCTTTGCGCTTTTGGAACCCGAATCGGGCGTGATCGAAATATATTTCAGGCGGGTCAGTTCGAGCATGGTTGCCGAAATACTCTCGTCTAAATAATTCTCGTTCGAATAATAAAAATACAGGGGAGAAACTTCGCCGCCCGTATATCCCTCGGGAATATCGCGGTAATAGATCGGCGCGTTCGGCAGTTCGAGCGGTTTATTTCTCTTTTTGAGACGGAAACAATAGAATACGCCGAAAAGGATAAACAACGCGCCGAGGACGTAATCCCCGATCGTGATCGCAAGGCGGATCGCCTGCTTTCTTTTATACGCTTCGTACCAGCTTTTTTCTTCGTTCTCCACGTCCACGCTCGTGATCGAAGAGTTAATCTCGGAGAGAGCGTAATTCGATTTGGAAAGAAGAAGACGGCTCTCGATATATTCGCCGTGCGAAACGTCCTCGACGTGTATATGGATCGAGCGATTATCCTCCGCTTCTTTCCAAGCGCCGACCGCACCGGCGGACACATGCAGCCAAGACATCAGAGCCTTTTCCTCCTCGGGGAAACGGATCGTAACGTCCATGACCTTAATATCCATCGTGTTGATCTCGGAAACGAATTTATAATAAAAAACCGTCGCGTCCGAAATACCGGTTATAACGTTTCGGATCGTGTACGTGTACTGAAAAGTATGCGTTCCGCTCTCGAACTGCGGCATAACGACGCCGATTTCAAGCCCGCTCGTCCGCGCGAACACATAGCCGGCGGCGCGGCTTTCATAGCGCTTTTTCCAAGCGTCGGTACTACCCGAATCAAGATCGAGAGCGCCGTCGAAGGGGATATTTTTCCCGTCCAGATAAAAGGAATACGGATCGACGTCCGGATCGTTAAAAACGCGCTCGTCGTCTATAATGCGATAAAAGTTAAACCAATCGGTATCCTGCCCCGAAAAATAGGCTTTCGCCGTCTCCGTTACGGTCATACTGCCGTCCGAGGAGAGCGTAACGTCCATTTGGAAGGATTTCAGATAGATATCCGTCGTAAAAATGTCGCAAGAAGCAAAAAGAGCCAAACAAAGAGCAATGAGTACAAAAACACAGAGAAGGCAAGCCGCTCCGGACTTGCCTTTTTTTTGACGTAAAAGTTCGTTTCTTTTCATTAAAACTTGACCTGCGGAACGGTTTCGCGAACGGATTCGTCCACTTCGAAGAATTTTTCCTCTTTGAATTTGAACATCGACGCGATGATATTCGAGGGAAATTGCTTAACGAGAACGTTGTATTTCTGAACGGTATCGTTATAGAACTGCCTGGAAAACGCGATCTTGTTCTCGATCTCGGTCAGCTCGGTTTGCAATCTCAAAAAGTTTTCGTTCGCCTTGAGCTCGGGATATTTTTCCATCGTTACGAGGAGCCTGCCGAGCGCGGAAGAAAGCCCTGCGTTCGCTTCCATAGACTCTTCGGTCGTGGTTGCCGCGCTGACGCGACTGCGCCACATCGTAACCTTTTCCAAGGTTTCCTTTTCGTGCGCCGCGTATCCTTTTACGGTTTCAACGAGGTTCGGGATCAAATCAAAACGGCGGCGAAGCTGAACGTCGATCTGCGACCAACCGTTTTTGACCTTCTCCCTGCCTCTGACAAGTTTGTTATACATGTCGATAAGCGCCTTGACGATCAACACCAAAACGACGACTGCCGCAACTGCGATAATAAGACCTACCCACCATTTCATAGCATAACCTCTCTGTTTATTGAATATTCGCCGTAGCTATTTTATAGTATTGTATCACGCATCGAAAGATATGTCAACTTTAGGCTTCCTTAAACAAATCGTCGTTTTAAGAGATGTTTACGCACGCGGAGGATCTTTCGAAGCTCCATCGCTCCTCAGCGGAGCGGAAGGATCGTTCTCGCCTTGGGAAGAAAGGTTCCCGTCCTGACGATCACTCGCATCCGGATCTCCGATCGGATCCTTTGGAGCGCCTTTATCCAAGGCTCCGCTCGGATCCTGTCGAACGGAGACTTCTTTCGCGATTTCGTTTTGCAGAGGGGCTTTGGAATAGCGACTAAACAGAGACCGCATCAGACGATACATCGGATACACGAGAACGGATAGAATGCAGGCATTGGAAACAATGTGTGTGACAAAATACGGGATCCCTGTGCCGTAACGCAACATAAAGCACTTGATAAACCCGATCTTTTTGAAATTCATTAAGAACAGAACTTCGAGAAAGGTAGTCTGAACGCCATACAGTCCCGTCAAAGTAATCGCGGTTATGATGGCAAAAATAGGCGCATATTTCCCCTTAAAAAGCGAAACGCTGAGAACGAGCGCAGTCCAGTGGATCACATACATTAGGATCCAAATATGCGCGCCCCAAATAAAAACTTCCGTCGCAATGAAGGTAAAGGTTGCAAGAAGAACTCTGCTTCTCGGGAGCGTCAAAGCATAGACCGTCAAAAGAAGGGTCACGACTTCCACGTTCGCAATAAAAGATAAAGCCATTTTGCCCACGGTTAAGGTCGCGGACAAAATGGCTACAAGACAAATGTCTCGGGTTCTCATGAAAGCAATTGAATAACCCAGACGTATTTCTTTCCTTCTTTAATCATAACAGACGAAGCGCCGACCGATGCCATCGCATAAGTCGCTCCGTCGCTTGCCGTGTATGTGCCGTATGCTTCATTGGAGAATTCGGCGTCATCCGTGTAAAGCGCCCACCATTCGGTCTTTGAATCGGCTTCTCTTCCGTTAATGGACTGGACGTATAAGCCATATTGGCTGACCGAACCTTCGTAAGAGAGTTTATTCTTCTCTTTCAAAGCCGCCATGTAATCGACCAAACTCTTTCCTTCGATATCCGCCATTACGCTCGAATCGACCGTGAGAATGATCTCGGTATCTTTAACCGTCTCACTTTGTTTGCAAGCCACCATACCGAGGACGGCTGCCACAGAGATCGCGATTGCCAAAAAGACTAATGAAATTTTCTTTACTGTATTCATTTGATTACCCTCCCTAAAAATATTTATTCTGACTGCAGCATTAGGACTTAGGAGCCTTAACTCTTCCTTCACCTCTGTGGGGGCAGCGTCGGATTTTCACCGACTTTCCTGCAGAAAGTTTCTTTTGTTACGAAGGGGCGCGAAACCGCGCCCCTTTTAAGTTCGTTGAGGCCGAAATTAGCCTTTCCTTTCTTACAAACCTCTCTTAACGTACGAAGTATGCAAGATATGGTGCGCCTTGTGGCTGTTCGGTTCGCCGAGATATTCTTTGTAAAGCTCGATGATCGCGGGGTTCTCGTGAGACTTTCTGAACTGCATCGACTTGTCGAGCTTGTAAATGCTCGCCGCACGGGTCGCCTTGATATCCACGTTGTTTCTCTCTTCCGCCGTACGGATCGGTTGACCGCCGCCGTTTACGCAGCCGCCCGGGCAGCTCATGATCTCGATAAAGTGATAGGGGCTCTTACCCTCTTTGATTTGATCCATCAAAACGCGCGCGTTCGCAAGCCCGGAAGCGACCGCCACCTTAACTTTGATGCCGGCGATATCGTACTCCGCTTCCTTGATACCCTTCGTTCCGCGAACTTCGGTAAAGTCCACCGAGGGGAGCTCTTTGCCCGTCAATTTTTCCGCAACCGTACGGAGCGCCGCTTCCATAACGCCGCCCGTAACGCCGAAGATAACGCCGGCGCCCGTCGAAATCCCGAGAGGATCGTCGAACTTTTCGGAGGGCAGTTCGTTAAACAAAATACCCATACGCTTGATCATCTTGGCGAGTTCGCGCGTCGTTAAAACGGCGTCGATATCGGGGATCCCTTCGCCCGCCGCATTTTGATCCGGACGAGTCTTCTCGAATTTTTTCGCGGTGCAAGGCATAACGGAAACAACGTAAAGATCCTTGGGATCCTTGCCGAGCTTCTCCGCGTAATACGTCTTTACGATCGCGCCGAACATTTGTTGCGGCGATTTGCAGGTGGAGAGGTGCGACAGTTCTTCGGGATAGTTATGCTCGATAAACTTGATCCAAGCGGGCGAGCAGGAAGTAATCATCGGAAGCGTTCCGCCGTTTTGTACGCGATGGATAAACTCCGCGCCTTCTTCCATGATCGTAAGATCCGCCGCGAAGTCCACGTCGAACACGTTATCGAATCCCATCCTTCTGAGAGCCGCCGCCATTTTGCCTTCGACTTCCGTTCCGATCGGACTGTTAAACTCTTCGCCGAGTCCTACTCTGACGGACGGCGCCGTTCCTACGATCACGTACTTATTCGGATCGGCAAGCGCGTTGAGAACGTTATCGATCTCGGACTTCTCGGTCAAAGCGCCCGTCGGGCAAACGGCAATACATTGTCCGCAACCCACGCAAGCGACGCTCGAAAGCGGCTTTTCGAAAGAACAGCCGAT
>DGWX01000017.1:0-1689 GCA_002395405.1 Christensenella sp. UBA4247 | reverse complement strand
AGAATACATTTTTCGTTATCGCGAACGAGATACGGAGTGGAATCGTCGATCGGATAAGAGGATTTCGCGCCTTGGTATTTATGTTCGTCGCAACCGTATTCGAGCGACAACGATTGCAATTCGCAGTTTTTGTTTCTGACGCAGCTCAAACACTCTTTCTTGTGATCGGAAAGCAGAAGTTCGAGAGTGGTCTTGCGGCTTTCGATGACCTTTTTGGAGTTCGTCGTAACTTCCATTCCTTCGCTGACGGGGAACACGCAAGCGGCAACGAGGCTTCTCGCGCCCTTGACCTCGACCACGCACACGCGGCACGCGCCGATCTTATTGATGTCCTTCAAATAGCAAAGGGTGGGGATTTTGATGCCCGCTTGGCGCGCCGCTTCCAAGATCGTGCTGCCTTCGGGAACGGTAACGCCGATTCCGTTTATTTTCAAATTAACCATTTTCGTTTCCATCGTTCTACCTCCGTTATTCCTTGATGATCGCCTTGAACTTACAAGTTGCCATACAAGCGCCGCATTTTACGCACTTGTTCGGATCGATCTCCATCGCGGCGAGCTTTTTGCCGGGGGCGATATAATCGGTGCGCGAGATCGCGCTCGCGGGGCAAGCTCTTTGGCAAGCGCCGCAACCGATACAGCTGTCTTTGATTATTTTGTATTGGAGAAGGCTCTTACATACGCCCGCGGGGCACTTCTTATCGCGAATATGCGCGATGTACTCGTCGCGGAAATAGCGGAGCGTGGAAAGAACGGGGTTGGGAGCCGTCTGTCCGAGACCGCAGAGCGAATTGTCTTTGATATAGTAGCAGAGTTTCTCCATATCTTCGAGGTCCTGCATCGTTGCGGTGCCCTTCGTGATCTTATCGAGGTATTCGAGAAGTCTCTTGTTTCCGATACGGCAGGGGGTACATTTACCGCAGCTCTCGTCCACCGTAAAGGTAAGGAAGAACTTCGCGATATCGACCATACAGTTATCCTCGTCCATAACGATCATACCGCCCGATCCCATCATGGAGCCGATGGAGATCAAGTTGTCGTAATCGATGGGGATATCGAAGTGTTCCGCCGGGATACAGCCGCCCGAAGGTCCGCCCGTTTGCGCCGCCTTGAATTTCTTTCCGTTCGGAACGCCGCCGCCGATATCTTCGATGACTTCGCGAAGAGTCGTTCCCATCGGGATCTCAACGAGACCGGTATTTACGATCTTACCGCCGAGCGCGAAAACTTTCGTTCCCTTGCTCTTTTCCGTTCCCATGGATTTGAACCAATCCGCGCCCTTCAAAATGATCTGCGCGATGTTCGCATACGTTTCAACGTTATTGAGAACGGTCGGCTTTGCGAAAAGGCCCTTGTTCGCGGGGAACGGCGGGCGAACGCGCGGCTCGCCGCGGTTTCCTTCGATACTCGTCATAAGAGCGGTCTCTTCGCCGCAAACGAACGCGCCCGCGCCGAGGCGGATCTCAAGGTCGAAATCGAATCCCGTTCCGAGAATATTCTTGCCGAGAAGCCCGTATTCCTTCGCTTGATCGATCGCGATCTGCAATCTTCTGACCGCAATGGGGTACTCCGCGCGAACATATACGTAACCTTGCTTCGCGCCGATCGCATAAGCCGCGATCGCCATCGCTTCGATCACCGCGTGCGGATCGCCTTCGAGAACGGAGCGATCCATAAACGCGCCGGGGTC
>DGWX01000001.1:9710-52847 GCA_002395405.1 Christensenella sp. UBA4247 | reverse complement strand
CCGACGAACATTTCCACGAAGTCACTGCCGCTGATACTGAAAAAGGGAACGCCCGCTTCGCCGGCGACCGCTTTCGCAAACAGAGTTTTACCCGTTCCGGGAGGGCCCACGAGCAATACGCCCTTGGGGATCCTTGCTCCGACCTCTTGGAACTTCGCGGGATTGCGCAAAAACTCAACGATCTCACGGAGCTCTTCCTTTTCTTCCTCCGCACCGGCAACGTCCGTAAAACGCTCTTTTACGTTCCCCGTAACGCGAGCTTTGGTCGCGCCGAAACTCATCGCCTTGTTATTCGCGCTCATATTTTGCCGATTCAGAATAAACAAAAGCACGCCCACGAGCACGATCCCTATCACGAAGGGCAAAAGGGAGATCCAAATGCTGTTCTTCGAAGGATCGTTATAGATGATCGCGGGAACGGACGCGCTTCCGTTTTCCGCCATATCGTATATCTTTTCGATCGGGTCCGAACGATTGGGAACGTACACGAACGCGTCGGGATTGTTCGAAATGGATTTGGATTTCGTTCCGACGTATAACACGTTCATCTTGTAATTCCCTTCGACGTACACGGATTTGATCTCTCCGTTTTCGAGGCGGGCAAAGAATTCGTCGTAAGAAAGTTCTTCGGGATGCTGTACGAACAGTTCCACGAGCACCACGACGAGCACGATGCAAATGATAATCGTAATAATGACGCTTGCCGTCCTTGACGCCTTGCTTCTGAACATTGATTCCTCCAAAAACCGATCTTCTTTTTCTAAAAAAGAAGGGTACTTTTCTTCGATAGTATATTATATCATAGCCAAAAGTAATATATCAACAAAAGATTTCTTAAATTTGCGGCTGAAAAGAAACCGCCTTTTGCGGCGACAAGGGCGCCGCCTCTTTACGCTTCGCTTACGAGAACCGTATAGATCATTTCGGCGATTTTTTCGGCGAGAGAAGAGACGAACTCAAAGGGAACGGCGAGAAGCGCGTTCATAACGTCTTTCGGATCGCTTTCTTTCGCAACGATCCCTACGATCCCGAGATCTCCCACCGCCTCCGTTTTCCTATCGAGCGCGCCGCCCGCCTTGATGCCCCCTCTTTTCAGGCGAATGCGCCCGATGTCCGCCTCTTTCCCGAGCGCGGCGTCCACTGCGATCACGGAAGAATCTCCGTGCCTGCGCTTGATCATTGCCACGTATGCGCCGAGGTTGATCCCGTTTACGCTCTCCCCGACCGCGCCGTAAACGGGAAAAGGAAGGGCGTAATCCTCCCTGAGCGCGCTTCCCACGAGGGGGCCCAGCATGTCCCCCGAAACCTTATCGCTTCCGATGCAAATAACGACGGCGTTTTTCATAATCCATAGGCTATTATTGCCCTTTATTCAAAGGAAATACGCGCGCTTCGAATTCTCTCCCGCCGAAAAAAATCGAAGAAAACGGCGGTGGAATATCGGAAATTTTTCCCACTTTTCCTTTTTTTACAAATGGTTGCATTTGTTTCGGCGATATTATATAATAGCTATATGGCTATTATGGATTTCGTCATCATCGGCGCGGCGGTGCTGTTTGCCCTCATCGGTCTGATCAAAGGAGGAGCCAAGCTCTTTTTCGGGTTCTTTATGCTTCTCGTTATTATGGTCGGCGCGGCGTTTATTTCTTCCGCCCTCTGCCCTCTCTTTTTGGAGAGCGAAAAAGACGGCGCGGTTTCTTACACCGGCGCGGCGAAAGTTTTAATGCAACCCATCGGGAAAGCCCTCCCTTCGAGCGGCGATTTCGGAACGCTTTTGGATACCGTGGTTACAAAAGGAGAAGACAGCGAACTCTACGTCGGCGAGATCACCTTAAAACAAGCGGTCACGGATCACGTTCCTTACGTGGGCTCTTTCATCGCTTCTTTTGCGGATAAAGCGGCGGCTCCCGGCGTTTCTCTCCGTACTTCCCTCTCTTACACCGCAACGAAATACGTTTACGAAACGGCGGTTTGGATCGTCCTCGTTATCATTCTTGCGATCATTCGCAATATCATTCGCAAAAAGATTTATCGGTTTTTGGATAAAAATTCCGCGCCGAGCAAGATCGATCGCTTGATCGGCCTCGTTTTCAATCTCGCGATCCTCCTCGTTATTCTTTGGGGCGCGGGCGCGATCGTCGCCCGCTTTGACGACGGCGCGAACTGGGCGCATGCGGCGGACGAGTTTATGATCAAAGGCGCGATCGCAAAACCTTTGATGCTGAATAATCCCTTGTTAAAACTGATCCACGTCACCCTTCCGGTGCCTGCCGCGGAATAAGAATGAAACACGTTTACTATCCGCTCGATCTTTCCGCGCTCGCCTATCCGATGATGCGGAGTAAAACCACGCAAAGCAATTTTCGCTTTTCCGCGACGCTCGATCGGGAGGTCGATCCCGAGGCGCTAACTCTTGCTCTTCGCGACGTTCTTCCCCTTTACCCGAATTTTAAGTCCAAAATCGTTTGCGGTTTCTTTTGGCATAAACTGAAAGCTTCCCTCGATCCCGTTCCCGTAAAAGAAGATGACGCACCCCCTCTTTCCCCTTTGAAAAAAAAGGACACGAACGGATATCCTTTCCGAGTCGCGTATAAAGGACGCGAAATCGTTCTCGAAGTTTTTCACGCGATCACGGACGGAAACGTCGGCGCTTTTTTCCTCTCCGATCTTCTGACCCGTTATGCGGAAATATCTAGAAAGGTTTCCGATAAAAAAAATCTTTCGCGCGATCTTATCATGACCGACGCTTTTATGCAATACGGGCAAAAAAAATCACTACGCGCCATCTCTCTCAAAAACTATAACGGAAAGAGCGTGATCGCCCTCGGAAAAGCGGGCAACTACGCGTCCGTTCCCCGCTTGATCTCGGAAGAGATCGACCTTCCGAATCTTAAACGGAAAGCGAAAGAAGCGGGCGCCACGATCACGGAGTACATCGCTGCCTGTTACGTGGCGGCGATCTTGGAAGATTATTCGGCGCCGCTCAAAAAGCCGCTTTCTCTCTTCGTCCCCGTCAATTTAAGGCGCTTCTTCCCTTCGAACACCATTCAAAACTTCGTTTGTTTCGAGCGGATCAACGTGGAAAAGAACGCGTCCGATCTTTCCTTCCCCGCCCTTCTCGAAACGGTCAAAACGCAATTCCGCTCGAAAATCACGAAAGAAGGAATGCAAAACAAGGTTGACGACATCAAAAAGTGTTTCCGCCTGCCGATCGTAAAGTTGATTCCGCTTTTTATCAAAAGACCGGTTTTCAAACTTGTAAAGAAGATAATCGATAAAGTTCGCCAAACCGCGATCTTATCGAACGTAGGCGTGATCGAGCTTTCTCCCGAAGCAACCGCTATCGTAAAAGACGTTCGGTTCTTTTTGAATATCAGCCGAAATACCCCGCTCAACGTGGCAGTCGTTTCCTATCAAGGGCGATGCCGTGTGGATATGACGTGCGGTTTGAAAGAAACCGTGATCCCCGAGCGATTTTTTCGAAATCTTTCCCGTTAAAGGATAAAGAAAGTCGCGATCCCAAGAACGAAAGTATAATAAACGAAGGGCTTCACGCCCTTTTTTATTTTGCGAAGCATAAAACGAACGGAAAAAATGCCGGAAAGAAGCGCGGCGCCCGCCGCCAGCGCGATCTCCCATCCGTTCGCTCCGGAAACGGAAAACCCGCTCTTCACCCCTTCGAGAAGAAACCCGCCCGCAATAACGGGAAGGGATAGAAGAAACGAAAAGCGAGCCGCGTCTTCCCTCTCCACGCCCGAGAGAGTCAAAGCGGAGATCGTTAAGCCGCTCCGCGACACGCCGGGCAAAACGGCGATCCCTTGCGCGAATCCCGCCGCAAGGCTGTTTTTGATCCCGATCTTCAAAAAGCGATCTCGGGGAGAAAAGAGTTCGCCCGCGAGAAGGACCATCGAGGTTACGAGAAAACCGAACGGAAGCATACTCCCGAGCAACAGAGAAGGGAAAAAGCAAGAAAAAGCAAGCGCGATCGCCGCCGTCGGAACGGATGCCAAAAGGACGTATTTCAAATCGGACGAAAGCGGATGGCGCAAAAGGCAAACGACGTCCTTTCGCAAAACGAGGAGAACGGCAAAAAGCGTTGCCAGATGCAAGGTCAGATTAAAAAAAACCGAAGTGGGCGCAAGCCCCAACTTTTCAAGAAGGATCAAATGCCCGCTGCTGGAAACGGGGAGAAACTCCGTAAGCCCCTGCACGAGTCCGATCAAGATCGCTTTCAAATAGTTCATAAATCCTCCTTTTCGGGCGCGGACGGCTGCCCCGTTTTTTTCCCCCGCAAGCGCGTTTGCGCTTTTTCCGGGAAACCTCTTACTTGCAAAGCAAGTAGAAAGCGCGTTTTATCTCAATTTAATTGATTTCCGCGCGCGAAGAGGGTATAATAACCTTACATTTTACGAAATACGATCGGCATTTATGCCAAAAGGAGTAGTGAAAATGAAACTCGGTATCGTAGGATTGCCAAACGTCGGAAAATCCACTTTGTTCAACGCGATCACCTCAGCGGGCGCGGAATGCCAGAATTATCCGTTCTGCACCATTGAACCGAACGTAGGCGTGGTTCCCGTTCCGGACAAGCGAGTGGACGATCTTGCCGCTCTCTATTCTTCTAAAAAAGTTACCCCTGCCGTTCTTGAATTCGTGGACATCGCGGGGCTTGTCAAAGGCGCGTCCAAAGGCGAAGGACTCGGAAATAAATTTCTTTCCCATATCCGCGAAGTGGACGCGATCACGCACGTCGTTCGCTGCTATGAAGACCCGAACGTAACGCACGTAGAGGGAAGGATCTCCCCGAAAGACGATATCGCGATCATCGATACGGAGCTTATTTTATCCGATCTCGAAAGCGTGGAAAAAAGACTCCAAAAGGTCAAAACCCAAGCGAAAAGCGGCGATAAAAAATATCTGCCCGAGATCGAAATGCTTGAAAAAATGTTCGCCCATCTTTCGGAAGGAAACCCCGGCAGAAGTATAAGTGCAACGGATGAAGAGAAAGAGTACTACGATTCCTTGTTCCTTTTAACGACCAAAAAAGTAATCTACGTCGCAAACATTGCGGAAGCGGACGTAAACAAAGAAGACAACGCGTTCGTAAAGCAAGTTCGCGAGATCGCGGAAAAAGAAGGCGCGAAAGTGATCAAACTTTGCGCGAAAGTGGAAGCGGAGCTTTCCGCCTTAGACAAAGAAGACCGCGATATGTTCCGCGAGGAACTCGGGCTGAAAGAAAGCGGCCTTTCGATGCTGATCAAAGCGGGCTATGAGCTTTTGGGATTGATCTCCTATTTGACCGCAGGCGAAAAAGAAACGCGCGCTTGGACGATCCAAAAAGGAACCAAAGCGCCGCAAGCCGCCGGAAAGATCCATACCGATTTCGAAAAAGGCTTTATCCGCGCCGAAGTCGTGTCGTACGAAGACTTGATGGAAGCGGGTTCTTTGACCGTTGCAAAGGAAAAAGGCAAGGTCAGAAGCGAAGGCAAAGATTACATAATGAAAGACGGAGACGTCGTTTTATTCAGGTTCAACGTTTAATATGACAAATAACGAAAAAATCGCATCTTTAATCCATATCGACGGCGTTTCGAAAGAGGAGATCCTCTCTCTTTTAACCCCCCCCAAAGATCTCGCGTTTGCGGACGTAGCGCTTCCCTGTTTCCGATTTGCGAAAGCGCTCAGGAAATCCCCCGTGGAGATCGCAAGCGGGCTTGCCGATGAGATCACTTCCTCCCTTCCCTCCTTCCTATTATCCTGCACTGCGCTGAACGGATATCTCAATTTCAAGTTTTCAAGGGAAGATCTCGCGAAAACGACGCTGCTTTCCGTTTTGCGGGATCAAGAGAATTACGGCAGAAGCGACGAAGGCCACGGAAAAACGATTTGTATCGACTTTTCTTCCGTCAATATCGCGAAGCCCTTCCACATCGGGCACCTTTCTTCCACCGTGATCGGCGGAGCGCTCGCGCGCGCCTTTGACTTTCTCGGTTATAACGTCGTTCGAATCAATCACCTCGGCGATTGGGGAACGCAATTCGGCAAGATGATCGTTGCCTATAAAATGTGGGGCAATGAAGAGGAAGTTGAAAAAGGCGGAGTAAAAGCCCTTCATAAGCTATACGTTAAATTTCACGAGGAAGCGGAAAAAGACGATTCTTTAAACGATCTCGGTAGAGCGTATTTCAAAAAGATCGAGGACGGAGACGAAGAAGCGCTCGCGCTCTTTGAAAAATTCAAAACGATCAGCCTTGCGGAAGCGAAAAGGGTTTACGAGCGGCTCGGGATCGAATTCGACAGCTACGCGGGCGAAAGTTTTTACAACGATAAAATGCAGCCC
Organism: Christensenella sp. UBA4247; assembly: GCA_002395405.1. Classification (GTDB taxonomy): domain Bacteria; phylum Bacillota; class Clostridia; order Christensenellales; family CAG-1252; genus CAG-1252. The sequence goes on along the minus strand of DGWX01000001.1, from coordinate 46,507 downwards.
GTTCTCGACAAACTCGAAAGAGCGGGGCTCTTGGTGGATTCGGACGGAGCGAAAGTCGTTCAGGTCGGAGAGGATATGCCCCCCTGCCTGCTCGTTCGTTCGGACGGAGCCACACTGTATGCGACGCGTGACCTTGCCGCGGCGTATTACAGAAAAAATACATATGATTTTTATAAATGCCTTTACGTCGTTGCCTATCAGCAAAATTTGCATTTCAAGCAAGTTTTCAAAGTGCTGGAACTACTCGGCGAACCTTGGGCAAAGGATCTCGAACACGTTGCTTTCGGAATGGTCTCTTTAGCGGACGGAACGATGAGCAGCCGCCAAGGAAAGGTCGTTTATCTTGAAGACGTTTTGAATTCCGCCGTTCAAAAGGCGCAAAAAGTGATCGAAGAAAAGAGTCCGAACCTCGAAAATAAAAGCGAGATCGCGGAGCAGGTCGGCGTGGGCGCCGTTATCTTCGGCGCGCTCTTTAACAGCCGGATCAAAGATATAACGTTCAGCTACGATAAAGTTCTGAATTTCGACGGCGAAACCTGCCCTTACGTTCAGTACACGCACGCGCGCGCTTCCAGCCTGCTCGAAAAGGCGGGCGCCTTTGACGCGGGAAAAGCGGATTTTACCTGCCTTGAAAACGCGCACGAGCTGATCACCTTGATCTCTTCTTTCAAAAACGCGGTCAAACTTGCGGCGGAAAAGAGAGAGCCGTCCGTTATTACGCGCCACGCGGTGGATATCGCGGAAGCCTTTAACAAATATTATATCGATAACCGAATTTTGAACGCGCCTGACGGAGAAAAAGAAGCGAGACTCGCTTTGACCTTTGCGGTACGCCAAGTCTTGAAAAACGCCTTGACGCTTCTCGGGATCGCCGCGCCCGAAAAGATGTAATTCTCTTTTTGCATTCGAAACGCATAAAACCGTCGTCGGAAGCTCCCTCTCCCCCTATTCACGGGTTTAAGAAAGCTCAGACGGCGGTTTTTTCAATCGAATAAGCTCGGCGTACTCCGCGATCCTCTCTTCCTTTACGGGCATCGGACGATGATTATCGAAAATCAAAAGAAGAACGCTTGCGTTTCCTTTTTTCGTCAGTCGCGCTTCTACCAAATGCCCTTCGCGGATCAATTTTTTCGCGTTTGCGTGATACGAATAATACATATCGTTTAGTATATCCGAAATAACAATAAAAAACGCCGAGCGACAATCGCTCGGCGAATTTTAAGCGCATTTCAATAAACAAACGAAGGGGCTACTCGTCGTCGTCGTCATCCAAAAGATCGGGATCGTCCTCGTCGTAATCGTCTTCCACGTCGTCCACGTTCGTATCGAAGCCGAGAAGCGCGTCTTCGTCTTCCTCGTCCTCGTAATCTTCGATAGGTTCTTCCTCTTCCTCGTCCTTAAATTCGTCGTCCACGACGTCATCGTCCGCGATGGGCTCGTCAAGCTCCTCATCTTCGTCCAAATTTTCGTTCGCTTCCTCTTCTTCCTCTTCATCCCATTCCTCGTCATCCTCGTGTAAGGCTTTCAAACGGAGAAGATCTTGGCGGCAATTCTCGCAGTAATCCATATCCTCCGAAATGGGCGCGCCGCATCGGGGGCAAACCTTACTCAAAAGATCGTCATCTTCCTCAACGGGGATGATCCCGTGAAGCTCATCCTTGCATACGCTGCAATAGTCTTCGCTTTCCAAAATATAATTCAGTTCACAACGCGGACATTTTTTATAAGTCGGCATACGCAAAACTCCTTTTTCGGGCATTATCGCCTTTTCGCCATTATTATATGGATAAATTATTTGTTTGTAAACAGTTTTTTATGATTTGCGAATATTTTTTTCAAGAAAGTAAGACAAATCTTCTCTCCCTTTCATATGAAGAGCGCGAAATATCCCGATTTTTCCGTATTTCATAAAAAAAGCCCGACCGAAACGGTCGGGCAAGATCCGAGAAAGTTCGATCAATCGTTGTCGGAATCTTCTTCCGCCTCTTTATCCATCTTCGCTTGATCGGCGCTCGTTACGATCCCGATGCGCGCATAGTCGAAAGAAGAATCGTCATAAACGCTGACGCCGGCGAGGGAAAGGCGATGCGTGTAATCGTAATCGTCGTCCACGATGAAATAGAGATATCCGTCAAAATATTCCGCGCCGGTAAAGGAAGTCATGACCTTATCTTCCGCGTTGAGCGCGAAATGGGCGTTTGCGGAATTATCCATCGCGTAATAGCAAAGGTAGTTGTCTCCGTTTACGTAATAGAAAATCCCGTTTTGAACGGTGATAAGCGTGTTCAACGTCAGATCGCCGAAGGTCAAGGGTGCGGTTCCGTCCGTATAATACACGACCGCTTTTCCGCTTCCCGCGCTGACGATCCCCTCTCCGTACGAAATCGGATAAAGGTTCGAAAGGCTCTCGGAAGAAAGCTTTACTTCCGCCGCCTCGCCGAACGCGAAATTTTTATCTTGGAACTCGTAAGCGAACGTTCCGACCACGGTACCGGAAGAAGACGTCCCTACGTAACGGGTTTTGGTGTAATAAATCGCGAGTTTATCGCCCGAAACGGAAGAGGAAAGAACGCTGACGCTGTATTTCCCGCTTTCATAGCTATCCGCTCCGATCAAAACTTTTTCATCCTTTCCGGAAGAATGCGCGATATAGAGAGTATTTCCGTACTCGTAAGCGTCTTCCGAAGATTTGGTGTAAAGAACGTACTCGTTTACGTTCTTTTCCTTAGAGGCGGGATCGTAAGAATCACACGGCGGGAAGTAAACGCTCGTAACTTTATCCGCAATACAAGTTCCCTTATCGTTCTTCTTGAATTTCTTAACGGACAAGCTCTTGCTGTAAAGTTTGCTGTTCGCGCTGTCGAAATAAACGAGAGAAGAAGGAGTGTACTTGTACTTGACAGAAGTGCCGTCCCAATTCAAGATGACCTGCGTTCCCGTTCCGTCGAGCCTAGTGCGCATAAATTGCAAGGTATCTGTTTGAACGGAACCGGAGCGATCTTCTTCCGCGCTCGGACTTACATAATAAATATAGTTGCCGAAAATAGAGAAACCGACGTTCTCGGAATCCGCCATCACGCTCTTGGGAACGACGACGACGTAATCGTTGCCGAGGGAGCCGTCCGCATGATAGCTGACGCGAACGATCGCGCCCTTGGTCACATGGCCGAACCAGTTATCTTTGCCGTTTTCCGAGAGATAACCGGAATAACCGTTTACGAAATAAAGATAGCCGCCCTGCTTTACAACGAGGCCGCCATTGCTTTCCACGACCGCGTTTTTATCCCCAACGGGTTTTACGGCGGACGCTTTATAGCTTTCGCAAGCACAAAGAACGGTAAGCGCGCAAGTCAAAACAAGCGCCACGATTGCAATCAACAAAAACTTTTTACGCATATTCGATTCTCCCGAATGAATTAAAGAAGGAATAAATGCTATCCCCGATAAATAATTATAGTATATAAAAGCAAATATTGCAATTATTTTAAGAAATAAATTGGCGGGATACACGCTACGGCGCGCGGGGCGAACGCCCCCTCTTACAATATTGCCCGCATCGGAGGAAAATATGTTTCAAAAAAAGATGATTTTGAAAAGCGGTTCCGAAATCGATTTTTGCACGGTGACTGCAAAAGAAAGGATCGAGATCCGAGTAAAAAAGGAGCTTCACGTTCTCGCAGCTACCGTAAACGGAGCGATCGCCGAATGTGAAAACGGGACGTGGAAGGCGCCTCTCTCGGCTCCGATCCGAGAAATCGCGGTTCTTGCCGAAAAGAGCGAAAAATACTTTTTCGGCGCCATCGGCTGCGCAAACGAAGCTCTGACTCGATGGAAATTGATCGAAAGCGCGGAAAACGCCCGAAAAAACGCCGAAGAAGAGGCTCTTATCGAAGAAAAAGGAGAGATCGAAAGCGCGGAAAAGGAAAGATCGGCAGTCGAAGAGGTCGCTACGGAAAAAGAAAAGGAAACCGAAGATTTATCCGAACGTTTCGGCATAAACGAAGTACAAGAAACGAAAACGGAATCAAGAAAAGATAAAGCGAAAAAGCTCATCGAAAGCGGGGAGCCGATTACTCTTTTTGAAGACGTTTTACCAAGCACTCGATGGGCAAAGATCCAGACGGACGAAGGCGCGTACTATCTCGGAGTTTCCGAGAATGAGGAAGAGGAAAAAGTGTATTACGGCGTAGATGGCGTAAGAGACCTTCCGCCCGAGGGGAATTGGGCGTTTTACCCAACGTGTGAAGACGAAAACACAGGCGTATTCGTTTCGGAAGGAGAATAAGAATTCATTTCCGCCTTTTACAAAAAGGCTTGGGCACGGATAGAACCGCGCCCTTTTTTGTTTTCGAACGCTACGCTGCCGCATTCGATCGCGCAAAGAAAAAGCGTATGATTTTCTCAAAAAAGATCCGCGTGGCAGAGCGCCCCGCAAGGAGCCGCTCACCGTTTTCCCGGACTACGCTTGAATCGATTACGCCGGATCGGAATCCCGCTTATCGCGCGCCGAATCCGCGGAAGAGGCAGCCTTTTTTTCTTTCTTTTCGGCTTTTCTCTTTTTATGCGCTTCTTCCATTTTGGAAACGGCTTCATCGTAATACTTTTTCAAATCCGAAAGCGCATCGTGTTCCGCGGGGCGTTCTTTCTCCACTCGCTCGGGAAGCGGAGCGGGATCGAACGGCATTTCCACCCTGTCTTTTCTTTCGCGAACTTCGACCTGCTCGTATGGAACGGAGATCCCGTTTCTCTTAAACTCGTTATAAACGTGCTCCATAACGTAATAATAAACGTCCCAATAATCGGCGGAATCGCACCAACAATTCGCGAAAAAGTCGATGCTGCTCGAATTAAAGGTTTTGAGCTTGCAAAAGGGTTCGGGATCGAGATAAACCTTCCCGTTCGAACGCATTACGTCCGTCACCGTTTTTTTAACGAGCTCAACGTCCGATTCATAAGCGACGGGAAAGGTAAAATTTACGCGGCGTTTCGGGTTGGCACCCGCGTTTACGACCGAGCTGTTTACGATCGTGGAATTCGGGATCGTAATCTTTTTATTGTCGGGAGTATAAAGCGTGGTAAACAGAAAATTGATCTCAACGATCGATCCTTCCTGCCCGTCCACGATGATATAGTCTCCTTTCTTAAACATTTTGTTCGCAACGATGACGATGCCGTTTGCAACGTTCGAGATGTTGCTTTGCAGCGCCATACCGATCGCAAGGATCGCCGCGCTGAGCGCCGTAATGACCCCCGAGATTTGAACGCCGACGACGGATAAAAGCACCAAAACCAAAACGAGCCATAGGAAAAATTTAACGACGGCGAGCAGAAAATTCTGCGCAACGGCTTCCATCTTCGTTTTGGAGAATATCTTTCGCAAAGCCGTCATTAAAATCTTGATCAAAACGATCCCGATCAAAAGTATTGCGAAAAACTTAACGATGTTCCAAACGTTTCCCGTGAAGAAGTTTTTGACCTTACTCCAAAATGCCGCCCAATCCATATGCGCCTCCCTACTTGGTAACTCTTACAAAGTAACCCAATTTAACGAAAAAGTCAAGAAGGCGGCCAAACAAAAATCCATCGGGGGAAAACCCGATGGATCTTGTTTTCATTCGAGGGCGAAGTAGATCCCCGCCCTGCTTTTCTTGTTTGCGATCCGAATCAGAGGATCATGTCGACGATCATCTTGCCGACTTTTTCCGCATAGGGCTCGATCGCGTCTTTGTTCAAGAAACTTACGATCTTTTCAACGAGCTTGGTCGCGACACCGTCGTCTGCGAAGATAGAGGTCGCACCCGCTTTTTCTTCCGCGCTGTAAAGCTCGAGGTTATCGGTGTTATCCGCACCCCAGTTTGCGTGGAAATTCGAAAGCTTCACTTCGGTATGGCTCTTGGAATTGCCTTCTTTATCGGTGATATCGAAGGTTACGTCAAAGGTCCACTTCGTTGCGCTCTCGGTCTCAACTTCGTCTTCCGCCGTAACGACGCAGGTGTAGATCCTCGTCGAGGTGGTCATAACGAAGTTGATCGTGAACTCGTTGTCCTTCGAACCGTCGAATGTGATCTCGAAGAGGTTGCCGCCGTAAGAAACGGTCGCGAAGAGCTTATCGGTGTAATCCACGTCTTCGTCTTTGTAGTTGAAGTACAACTTAACAAACTTGGGATCGTCGATATCGGTCGGGAGGTCGAGATTCAGCATCTCGTTCAAAGCGGCGGTCACGGTGTTGATCACTTCGGGCGTGACGTCGATCTTCGCGGAACCGTCACCGATCACGATAGCGCCGCCTTTCGCGAGTTGATCATACAGATCTTTAACACCGCTGAAGAGATCGCCGATCATATCGAAGCTGAAACCTTCGTCTTCCGCAGCAAGAGTTTCTTCGCCTTCGTCGTAAGTATTTTCCGCCATCTTAGCGGCATAGTACTTCGTGATCGCTTGCGCAAGGTCGTTTTGGAGGAGAGCTTTCGCGGAAGATTTCGCGATCGCTTCGTCGCTGATATAGAGACCGTGTTCTTCGTCAAATCCGATACCCTGCCAGTTATCCAAGCCGAGCCAATGTTTGATGGTATCAAGCGCGGCGGAGCCATCGGCAAAGCTGAAAGTGTAAATGGTGTTGCCGTCGTCTTCATCCATACCGAACGCGGTTCCGCTGACGCAAAGGGTCTTGGAAGATTGTTCGTAGGTGATCGTCAGGAAGTTGGACGCGGTCGCTTCGTTATAGGTAGCGCCTTGGCTTTGCTTGATGACGAGGGATCCCGCAGCCTTGCTGGGCTTGAAGGGGTTAACGTTCGTTACGAAGGAGAAATGGAAGGTGTCGTCCAAATCGATGTTCGTATCGTTGATGTAAAGGTCACCGCTGACGTTTACGTTCGTCGGGCTGAAGTACTCTGCGTCTGCCGCTTCCGCGGGGATCACGTTCGCGATCTTGCCTTCGGTAATGAAGGAGAAATCGTTCAGATACAGCGCGAAGCTGATGGACGGGATATCGAGCTTGGTCGCGTCCTCGCCCTCTTCCTCATTCAAGTAGAAGGTGCAAGCGGGAAGGTTTACCGCAAGTTCGAAATCGGTCAGTTCGTCTTCCTCTTCGCCGGCAACGGTTGCCGCGATGGTGACGTGGCCGAGGAGGCCGTGCATCGTAGCGATATCGAGGTCCTCGAGATAGGGAATACCTTCAAAAGAAACGCCCGAAAGAACATCGCCGAGAAGCTCGGAAAGCGTGGACACAACGGTGGAGAGGTTGATGTCGATCATGTAAGTGGTCTCGTTCGTACCCTCCTTTACGTAACCTTGCGCGATCATATCGATAACCGCGGAAACGGTGCTCGCGATGGTGGAATTGACATTATAGTGCGCGAGGATCTCGGCAAGCGTTCCGGTGGGGAGGAAATCCTCGCCCGCGTCTTCTGCCGGAGTCAAGATCTTCGAAAGAAGGTCGTTCAGGATCGCGTAATCGAGATATCTGTACTTCTCGCCGATTTGGAGAATGATCTTGCAATCTTTGTCTTCCTCGGCGCCTTGATAATACAGTCCGCCGCGGACGTTCTTGCCGGAGTCAACGATCAAAAGCGCGAGCTCGGTATCCTTGCGGGATTCGAGGTCCACGTTTCCTTTGATTTGGAGACCGTAATTATAGCCCATCACTTCGAAGCCGATCGTTCCGTCCACGCCGAATTTCGCGGTTTGCGCGTTCGTGCCGACGTTGTTGATGGTGCTGAACGCCGCGTTAACGATCTTATCGATCGCGCCCGCCGCTTCGCCTTCTTCGGTCAGCGCGGTATAATCCGCGGTTTTGTTCATTTTGCCCGCCCAGTTCGTATAAGTAACGACTTTCGCTTCTTTTACGTACGTCTTTTTGAGCGCGCCCTTGTTCCAAGAGAACACGACCGTGTACTTGTTCGAGTTTTCGTCGAACGTGACTTGCACGACAGGAGCGTACTCTTCTCTTTCCCTATTCATAAAGGTAAAGGCGTCGGACGCACCAAGAGCCGATTTCAAAACCGCAGTCTGATCGGTTACGTCTTCTTGCGCGTTCGCAAGGAGCCAACTATCGAGATACGCCCCGATAGACGAGTCCATCTCCGCGATCTGCGCATCGGTTACACCGGGGATCGATTCTTTTGCAGCTTCGGGTTGTTTGCCGCCGCCACAGGCAGCGAAGCTGAACAGAAGAACCGCGCAGAGCAAGATGGCTACGATTATGCCAAACTTTTTCTTCATACAGAAACCTCCAAAAAAAGATTTTTTGTATATCCATAATAACACACGCGCGCGATCTTGTCAATATTTATGCCGAATTCCCGATTGTCAAATTTTGTTAACGCCGAGTGTGAAAAGAAGGTTTTTTCGCCTAATTTATAATTTTCCTTTTTCTTCCTATACTACGCATATGCACATTAAAGAGATCAAAGAGCAAATCAAAAAAGATTTCGGGGAAAGCTCCGACTTAACCTTCTGCCCCGCCGAAGCGGGCGGTCGGCAAGCGCTTTACGTTACTTTCGACGCGCTGACCGATAAAGAACTTCTCGAAAACAACGTTATGCGGCCGCTTTCGCTTTTGAAAGGCGAATTGACGAAAGAGAATATACACGAAAAAGTGTTTACGACTTCCCCCGTCAAAATAACCGCCGACCTAACGGAAGCGGAAGACCTCGTCGCGGAAGGCGCGACGGCGCTTTTCATCGAAGGAGACGATCATTTTTACATTTTTTCCGTTAAAAAATGGGAGCGAAGAAGCGTCAGCGAACCGCCCACGAGCAGCGTACTCAAAGGCCCGCGCGAAGGGTTTACGGAAGATATTCAGATCAACACGTCGCTGCTTCGCCGCCGCCTGAAAACCAAAAGCCTCGTTATTTCCGAGCGAGAGATCGGGAAATACAGCAAGACGAAAGTTTGCGTTTGCTATCTTTCGGACGTTGCCGCGAAAAAGACGGTGGACCTCGTAAACGAGAGGCTTTCGCATATCGAGATAGACGGCGTAGTGGACAGTTCGTATCTGACGAAGTTTATCGAGGACGCTCCGAGCTCCCTCTTTCCGCAGGTGGGATCGCTCGAAAAGCCGGACGTAGTTACCGCGAAACTTCTCGAAGGAAGAGTCGCGATCCTCGTGGACGGCAGTCCGATCGCGCTGACCGTTCCGCATATTCTCATCGAGAGCTTTCAAGACAGCCAGGATTACTTCAAGCGAAACACGCGCGTTACCGTAACGCGGTTTTTGCGCCTGTTCGCCGCGGTCATCGCCCTGTTTCTCCCCGCAGTCTTCGTTGCCGTTCAGGAATTTCAATATCAGATTTTGCCGCTGAAATTTTTGATCACCATTATAAACAGCACGAACGGGACCCCCCTTTCTCCTACCCTCGAAATGGTTCTCGTCCTTTTGATTTTCGACATTTTGAACGAAGCGAGCGTAAGAATGCCGCGATACGTGGGTATGGCGCTCTCCGTCGTGGGCGCGATCGTTCTCGGAGAAACGGCGGTCAGCGCGGGACTTTTGAGTTCGCCCGCCGTTCTCGTTACGGCGCTTTCCTCGATCGGGCTGTATCTCGTTCCGGACGACGTCGGAACGTACAGCATCCTGCGCCTTTTATTCGTGGCGACCGCCGCTTTGATGGGGCTTCTCGGGATCATTCTCGCCGTCGTCATCCTCTGCGGGCATCTCGTTACGCTGCAAAGTTTCGGATCGAATTATACGAGTCCTTACGCTCCGCTCCTCGTAAGCGATCTGAAAGACGGCTTCGTAAAGCTGGAACTGTACGATATGGAAAACAGACCGGAATCCATAGACAATCAAAACCCCGTGCGTATCCGAAAAGACGATTTTATGCTCGAAGCGCTCGGCGAAAAGGAGGAATCGGATGAAAACGGACGTCAATAACGTTCAACTCAAAGAAACGCGCAAAGTATCTTACGCGGAATTCTGCCTGATCGCGGTCGTTTTATTCATCGCGACCAAGTTCTGTACTCTCCCCTCTGTCCTTGCGAAGGGCGCGGGCGGGAAGGCGATATGGGCGGTTTTTTTGCTTTCTTCCTTCGATTGCGTCCTCCTTTTTTTCGCAACCAAGATCGCGAAAGAAGGCGGGCTATTTCTCATCGAACTCAAAAAGCCCGTTAAGATCGCGGCGGCGCTTTTTTTCCTCGCGTTTTTCATATTGAAACTCTCCGCTTTTACGCGCGAAATTTCCACCTATTACGCCCTGTCCCTTTTCGAGAACATTCCCGTGCTACCCGTTACCGTTCTCTTTTTGATCGCCTGCGTTCTTTTCGCAACGAAAGGTTACGCCGGGATCGGCAGATCGCTTGAGATCTTTACTTGGCTTTTCGCCTTCGTGTTCCTGTTCGTGATCATTTTTACGACGACGAAAGGAGAACTGTTCAATGCGCTCGCGATGGTCAATCCCGACTTTTCTTCCCTGCCGAAAGGATTTTACGCGGGTCTCGGCTGGTTCGGAGACACCGCCGCCGTCGCTTTTCTCGATCTCAGCGGTCTTTCTCCCTCCGGCAAGACAAAGAGAGGCGAAAGAGAAAACGCCGAAAAACAAGCCGCCGCGGAAAAGGCGAAAAGCGAAAAGAAAGAAAAGGGAGGAAGCAAGAAAAAGCTGGCGCTTGCCTCGTTCTTTTTCTCCCTTACGCTACTCCTCATCTTTTACGGCGTGTTTACCGCGGTTTACGGCGACGCGGCGAAGTCCACTGATTACGCGTTTATCAAGCTCAGCACCTTCAAGGCGAACACGGACGAGCTCGGTTCTGCCAATTGGCCGGTCATCATACTTTGGGCGATCCTTTCGACCGTGTATCTCTCCCTCGTTTTTTTATCGGGCAGGCAAAACTTTTGCTATTTGAAAACCGCCGTCGGGATCCCCGCGAAAAAAGATTATTCCTGTTTCTTGCTGATCGGGATTTTCGCCCTCGCTCTGTCTCTCGCCTTTTTGGACGAAGCGAACGCTTACGAACGCTTTATGACGCGCATAATGAACGCTTTTACGATCGGCGCGGCGCTTCTGACCGTTGGGTTCGGCGTTTTCGCGATCGCGAAAAAAAAGAGGAAAGAAAATGAAAAAACGAACTAAGCAAATGATCGCGATCACCCTGCTTGTGATCGCCTGCGCCGTAATCGGGAATTTGATCGTCCCGCAACCTATATTGAACAAAGCGATCGTGGTCGGAATGGGAGTGGACGAAACGGAAAAGGGAGAGATCGAAGTGACCGTTCAGATCGCGGTCGCGGGGGAAAGTTCCGCGCCGGGAGCGCCGAATCGTTACGCCGTTATGAGCGGAAAGGCGCCTACCCTCGTCGGCGCAATGGACGAGATCGCGCGAACGACCGCCTATAAACCCGCCTATTTCCACTGCCATATGCTCGTGTTCGGAGAAAGACTCGTTACAAACGGCGTAAAAAAAATTACGAGCGAGCTGTTCGCCGACGATTCGATCATGGACGACGTGTCCATCATGGCGGTCAAAGGAACGGCGAAAGAAACGCTGGAAAGAAGCGTATCCGTACAGGGTGCGGCGTCCGTTTATCTGCAACAGCTGAACAAGATCAACAGCTCCACGGGCGGGCACCCCACGGCGACCCTTAAAAGTTTCTTTACAAACTTCGAAACCAAGGGATACACTCCCTATCTTCCTTGGATAGAAGCTTTTCCCGTTCCCAAAGCGATCGGCGGGGCGAACACGGGAAGCGACGAGCAAAATTACGCCTTCGACTGCTCCAAAACCGTCCTCTTTTCAGATGACGGAAAAGGTTTCGTAACAAGCGAAACGGTAACCGCCGCGCTCGGACTCGCGGCGCAAGCGGAAGGGCTGGTCATGGAGATCGACACGGATAAAGGGCATATGGACGTCAATATCAAGCGATCCCTCGACTGCTGGAAGATCGATAAAAGCGGGAAAGTTTCCCTCTGCGCCCTGTATTTCATCAACGTCATTACCCAATCGATCAGCAAGGACGATTCCTCTCTTTCCGAATCCTTCGTTACCGAAAGCACGAAGAGATTCATCAAAGAAAAGATACGAGCCGCCGAAGAAACGGGGCGCGCGCTCGGGTTGGACGTGTTCTCTCTTCGCGGCAAATATCATAAGAAATACGGAGAAAAAAAAGAGCCGAGAGATCTCTCTCTCGACCTTAAAATCACCGTTCGCCTCAGCGACGCTTGATCATTCCAAATTCAGCTTTTCGAGGATCTTGGGCTTTCCTCTTTTCGCGAGGCGCTTTTCCAAAAAGATAAATAAAACGAAGATCAGCGCGCCGCAACCCGTCAGCGCCAAAAGGATATACAGCATTTTGAGAGAGATCTCGCTTATCTTCATCATATTGAACACGCCGGGGAAAAAGATCCATCCGAGCATATAAAGAGCGAGCATCGAAAAAAAGATCGCCGCGTGTTTTCCGTCCATCGGCAAGCAAACGCGAAACAACACCATAAAGTTCGCAACGGCGACCATCAAAACGGAGAGCATATCCGCCTCTTCGACGGATAGCGGAAGCGCTTTCCCGATAATTTGGATCACCACGATCCCCACAACGATCGTAAGCGCGCCGGGGAGCGCTTTTCGAAGCGCGTTATAGATAAAGCTGCCTTCCGCCCTCTCTTTATTCGGTTCGAGCGCGAGAAGAAAAGAAGGGATCCCCGTTGCGGTAGCGCCGACCAAGGTCAGGTGAGAAGGCTCGAAGGGATAACTTCCGATGAAGAGGAAAATGATCGCGAGCAAGGTCGCATAGATCGTCTTAACGAGATAGAGAGAGGAAGAACGCTGTAAGTTATTGATCGAGCGGCGCCCTTCCATTACGATCTTGGGCATCGAAGCAAAATTCGAATCGAGAAGAACGAGGGAAGCCACGCTCTTCGCCACGTCGCTGCCGGACGCCATCGCGACGCTGCAATCCGCTTCTTTGAGCGCGAGAACGTCGTTTACCCCGTCGCCCGTCATCGCCACGGTATGCCCCTTTTCCTTAAACGCTTTGATCAAGGCGAGCTTTTGCTCGGGCGTAACTCTACCGAACACTTTATATTCCGATATGAGCGCGCCGTAATCGGGCGTTTCTCCCCAAGAGGACGCGTCCGTATATTTTTCCGCTCCGGCAAGCCCCGCTTTCTTCGCGATGGCGGAGACCGTTACGGGATTGTCGCCCGATATGACGCGAATATCCACCCCTTGCTCCGCAAAATAGCGAAGGGTCGCGGGCGCTTCTTCGCGAATCTTATCTTCGATCAAAACGAACCCGAGAACAACGGGATCTTTCGCCTTTCCCTCTTGAACGTCAGAAGCGGAAACAACGGCGAGAACGCGCTTTCCTTCCTTTTGAAATTCTTCGCATTCCTTTTCGAACGAAAAAGCAAGCTCGGGAGCGATAAACTCGATCGCGCCCATCAAATAGGCGCCTTTTTCCCCTTTCGCGCCGCTCCACTTTCGATCGGAGGAAAAGGGATAGATCTCGGTCGCTTCGAAGGGCGGTTCGATCTCTTTTGCAAACTCTTTGACCGCCTCGTAAGTCGGATTGTTATCCGGAACGCTCTTGGAGATAAACGATAAAATCTTTTTGATCTCCTCTTCCGTTGCGCCTTCCGCTTGAACGCCCGTTACGAGCATCGAACCTTCGGTGATCGTTCCCGTTTTGTCCAGGCAGAGAACGTCCACGCGCGCAAGCGTTTCGATACTGTAAAGATCCTGAGAAAGGGTTTTATAGGTAGAAAGGCGAACGACGCCCACCGCGAACACCGTCGTGGAAAGCGCGATAAGCCCCTGCGGGATCATGGAAACGACGCTGCCCGCCATTTTGAGAACGGCTTCGTCCATCGAATTATGAACGATGAGATACTGCTTCAAAAGAAGCGCGACGCCGAGCGGAACGACGATAATGCTCATCAGGCGAATGATCGCGCGAAGGGATCGCAAGATCTCCGAATTGGTTTTTTTGATATAGCGGGCGCCCGCGGCGATCTTGGTCGCATAGTTGTCCGCGCCCACGTGGAAAACGCGCGCCGAGCATTTGCCGCTGACGACGAAACTGCCGCTTTTAAGCTCCTCTCCTTCCTTTTTCAAGATCGGGTCGGACTCGCCCGTGATCATACTTTCGTTTACTTCCACGCTCCCGCTGACGACAACGCTGTCCGCGCAGATCTGCCGCCCCGCGTCTAAGATCATAACGTCGTCCAAAACGAGCTCTTCCACGGGAATGACCGTCTCTTCCGCGTCGCGCAGAACGGCGACTTTGGGAGAGGAGATCAAAGACAATTTCTCGATGGTTTTCTTCGCTTTGATCTCTTGGAAGATCCCAACGAACAAATTAAAAAAAACGATACCCATAAATAAAGTATCGTTCCAGCGCTTTCCGCGGCTCATAACGAGGATCAATACGGCGAGGATCACGTTCAGAACGTTGAACAAAGTAAAAGCGTTCGCGTACACGATTTTCCACACGCTTTTGGTTTGAAGATCCTGCCTTCCGTTTACCTTGCCCTCTTTTACGCGCTCTTCTACTTCTTCCCGCGTCAGCCACAAGGCGGTTTGTTCCGCGCCGATTTTCTCTTCCATTCCCTCTTTTATTTCCCCGCGCCCCTTCTGCGCGCGTATTCATACATTCCGATACCCGCCGCCACGGACACGTTCATACTGTCGATCTCGCCCATCATCGGGATCCTGACCGCGCCGTCCGAGAGCTTTTTCGCCAAGGCGGACACGCCGTTTCCCTCGCTGCCGAGTACGAGCGCCACGTCGCCCGAAAGATCGGCGGCGAAAAGATCCTTCCCGCTCATATCCATCGCATATACTTTGAAAAAGTTCTCTTTCAAAGTACGGATCGCGTCGTTTATATTCGTTACGCGGGCAACCTTTACGTACTCTTCCGCGCCGCACGCGGTTTTTACGACCGTTTCGTTTACCGAAACCGAACGGTGTTTCCCGATTACGACGCCCGCCGCCCCGAGACATTCCGCGCTTCTTAAAATGCTCCCGAGATTGTGCGGATCCTCCACGCCGTCTAAAATAACGACGAGGCGATTTCCTTCTTCCTTCTCTTCGAGGATCTCGGACAGATCGCTGTACGAAAATTCCGTCGTATAAGCGAGAACGCCCTGATGCTTTTTGGAAAAGGACAGCCTATCCAAATTTTCGCGCGAGCAAAACACGGCTTTCGCGCCCGCTTCCTTCGCTTGCAGCGCGAGCGATTCCGCCGCTTTATCGCCTTTCAACACGCAGATCTTGTCGATCGTTCTGCCCGATTTGATCAGTTCCTTTACCGCGTTTTTCCCTTCTACTATCATACGTTCTCCATTTTATCGAAAAGCTCCGAAAGCCTTTCTTCTTCGCCCGAAAGATATAAATATCCGATCACCGCTTCCAGCCCGCTCGCGCGGCGATAATCGGAAACCGAATAGTTTTTCGCGTGATGATGATTCTTGCTGTTTCTCGCGCGATGATAGATCTCCCCTTCTTCCTCCGTCAGGCAAGATAAGATCTTTTCCACCTGCTCGGATTGCGCTTTCGCGTTTACGAGAGCGGAGGTTTTAAGATGCAAAGCGTGCGCCTTTTCGGAGCTTTCGAGCGCGAGGCGGGTGCGGACGCGAAGCGTTTCCACCGCGTCTCCCACGAAAGACAAAACGAGCGGATTCATCTGCTTTACTTTATTTTTATCCAAGGGAGCTTTCATCATACCGAACTACCGCTCTTTATTATAGTATAGTTCCAAAGAAAAAGCAAAGAAAACTCCGCCGATCGAAAAAGAAAAAGGGACGGAGATTTCTCCATCCCTTATTTGATTCTCCGAACTGTACGCCCCGCCCGATCAATCCAACTTAATTTTCAAAGCGGGGACAACGCCGTAGTCCGAGACGCACACATAGTCGTAGTCAAAGGCGCTACCATAGTAGTCCACGCGACGCACGCGGTTACTATAGTTATAGCTCGGCGAACGAAGCCACCAATAACCGTTACCCACGAAGCCCAACCTCGTATATGTAAACGCGCCTTGCGACTTGGCATAGTCGGTGGTTATCTTCCCACGGGCGGAATCGTAGATACTGTAGCTACTATCAAAGCCGTAGGCGCTGTTCGTTACTTCTTGTTCGCTGAGAAGGAAGACATAATCCTCGGTGTTGTTGGTGCTGCGCGCGCTGTTATCCACCGTGGTCAGCAGGATGATCTGCTTCTGGAGATCATTGAACGCCGTATTGTAGAAGGTGTCGTTCAGCCAAGCGCGAATATTACTGTACTCATAGTTGCTTGGATAAACCGTTTGACCGTCGATCGTACGACTATTTGTGCTGTTGTAATACTCTTGGCTGTCGATGATGCTCTCGCAGAGGATCAGGGCTTCGCCGTTCGCTTCCGACAGGATGCGCCACTTGATGGGCTCGTACTTGAACCAATAGACGGTGGACGTATTGTAGCCGTTGTCGTCTTGAAGGCTGTTACTCGCGGAACTATTTTGTAACAACGAGTCGTACGGTCTGTACGACGTGAAGTACACGCCGCGGTACTTCTCGCCACCCTGCTCAAGGTCAATGTACCACATATAGTTCGAGATAGAACCGTCGTTATAATATCTGTAGGATGTCCAAGCTCGGCTGTTGCTTGAGGTCGGCAAGGTGCCCGCCGCCGCGTCCAATGCGCTCGTAAGAGAGCGATCGGTCACTTTTGTTTGCGGATATAAACCGAAAGCGATCATCGTGTTTTCTGCAAAAGACGAAACTGTTTGGTCGCACCCGACGCATTTTTTCGTAAGAACGTCATAGTAATGTCCGGTTGCGGGAATGCTCTCGGATTCCTTTATTCCGCAAACGGCGCAAGTGCCTTGCATTTCGCCGTCTTCCGTACAAGTCGCGGCGACGACTGTTTTCCATTCACCGTAAGCATGCTCTCCCGTTGCGGGAATGATCTCGGAGGAAACGACGCATTCGCAGACGGAGCAAACGCGCCCGCGCAAACCGTCCGAGCCGCAAGTTGCCTCTTTCAAAACCTTCTCTTGGATCGCGCTTTCCGGATGCTCCACGCACCGCCATTTCGCTTTGTAACTTGCGCTCTTCCAAATGCGCTCGTAATCGTTGAAAAATTCGCCTTCCGAATTTGCATAGCCGAGGAAAACGAACCCTTCTCGGGTAGGCTCCTTTACTTCGATCTTAGAGCCGATTCGGATCTTCTTATGGATGCCGCCCTCGCCGCCGTTTGCGTCCAGCGTAATTTTCACTTTGCTCTTGATCGAGCGGGCGACTCTTTCGTACTGCGTTCCGTCTATCTCGATCAAATCGTTATCCTTGCTCTTTTTGAAGTCGAAGGATTCGCTGATTTTTCCAAACATCTCGTCTTTTACCGTAAAGGTAATTTTCCCGCCGGATGCTTTCCATTTGCCCTTCTCTTCCATATCCTCTCCGCCGAGGTTTGAAACCGCGATATAGGAACCGGAGGAGAACACGTAATAATCTTCTGCGTTCGCCTTATTGACGTACACGCCCCTTACGCCGCAAAGAGACGTGCAAAGAACGATGATCAAAATTACCGCGAGCAAGCCAAATGCGGAAAACGCCGCCGCCTTCTTATGCGAGCGAATAAAAGAGGGGATCGACTGAAAGAATTTCTTAATTTTATCTTTTGCGGAAGAAGCGGGAGAAGCCTTCCCCGCCGTTTGTTTCGCTTCCATTTCCGCAAGCCTCCGCTCGAGCAATTCGATGCGCAGCTGCTCTTCGCTCTTTTGCGCCGCCGGGCGAACTTCCACCGAATCCTTTCCTTCCGCAGGCGTTTCGACTCCTTTCGGATAGATTGCGCCGCAAGAATCGCAAACCAAAAGTTCGTTCTCTTCGCGCAGTTCGCCTGCGCACTTCGGACATTTCATAGCTTTTTCCCCTTTTGCTTATTTTGTTTTATATTATTACGAGGATTTCTCGTAAGTCAATATTAAAACGAAAAATCTTCGTACAATACAGGAATGAAGGAAACGCTGAAACTCTGCATATCGGATCGGATCAAGGAGATCCAAACAGAAGCGAATCTTACCCAATCGGCAATGGGCGAGACTCTTTCGGTTTCGCAAGATACCGTCTCCCTTTGGGAGAAAGGGCGCTCATCCCCGAATGCCGAGCAAATCTATTTGATCTGCTCTTTATTCAAAGTTTCCGCGGATTATCTTTTGGGTCTCGATCGTTATCAAGGCATTCAGGCAGCCGAACGCTTTTGTTATTGCGATTCGCCCGCGCGTTTGAAGGGATTTATAAAGCCTTCTTCCCTTTGCTCGTTTGAAAAGCGGCGCTCCGCTTCCCGCGTTTATTATATGGAACATTTTGTTCCAAGTCAAGGCTTTCGGAACTTTTTGTTCTATAGTAAAGCTATGATTAAATTTGCCGAGAGGGTCAGAGAATTACGCTTGGAAGCCGGGATGACTCGCGCCGATCTTGCGCAAAAGATGAACGTATCCGTCCGATTGATCTCTTATTGGGAAAGCGGGAAACGCGAATGCGATTTCAGCGCGCTCTGCCGCCTTGCCGATCTCTTTTCCGTAACGGTGGACTATCTTCTCGGGCGGCAAAGCTACTGACCGCTTTTTGTTTTTCTTTCTCTTTTCTTTTTTTTCGTTCTATCCGAAACCCGTTTCGAATAAGATTCATTCGAAAGGGGAATTTCTATGTGCATAACCGCAAAAAATGTGGATAACTTTGTGGATAAGTGGATTACTTATTCATTTTTGTATTTTTTTACGCATAAAAATGTCGAATTTCGGAAAAGGAGCGCGAAATATGTTTAAGGTCGTTCGATTCAATAGCCTTTTATGCGCAGGAGCGATCCTCGCTTTGATCGCCGCCCTGACCCCCGCCCTCGTTCTCGCCGCAAACGGAGGAAGCCGGAGGGCGTTTTCCCAAGCGCCGCGCCTTACGGTGGTTTTAGACGCGGGACACGGCGGCGCCGATCCCGGCGTAACGGGCGCGAAAACGGGCGTAAAAGAGAGCGATCTGAACTTAAAAATGGCGCTGACCCTCGGAGAACTTCTCTCCTCCGCCGGATTCAAAGCGGTTCAAACGCGTGTTTCGGAAGAAGCTCTCGTTTCGGGCGCATACAATAAAAAGGAAGATATGGCGGCGCGCAAAAGGATCATCGAAAAAGCGGATCCGAAGCTCGTAATCAGCTTGCATATGAATCGATACGAGGACGCGTCCAGGCGAGGGATCCAGGTTTTTTATTCAACGGATCATTCGGAAGCGTTCGCTTCTCTTATGCAAAAGCAATTAAACGCCGTTATGAACGAGCCCACTCTCGGCAGGGGTTTTTCTCCCTTAAAAGGAGATTACTTTATCGCGCAATGCAGCGGCGCACCCTCGATCATCATCGAATGCGCGTTTCTCTCCAGCCCCTTAGACGAAGCGCTGATCACCGATCCGAATTATCGGCTTCGCCTTGCGATCGAAATACAAAAAGCGATCGAGCGGTATTTGAGCGAAGCGTAGAAAAAAGAAAATGCAACAAAAAACCGTTTCGGCGGGGCGCAACGGAACGAATGGATAAAGGCAGTCAGGGAAAGAAAGAGTAATCGGCGATTTCTCGACAAGCGATATGGATAAAGTCGGTCAAGGAAGGAAAGAATAATCGGCGATTTCTC
Organism: Christensenella sp. UBA4247; assembly: GCA_002395405.1. GTDB lineage: Bacteria > Bacillota > Clostridia > Christensenellales > CAG-1252 > CAG-1252. The sequence goes on along the minus strand of DGWX01000001.1, from coordinate 26,925 downwards.
GGCAGGCTCGAAATGACAATAAAAAAAGTCATACCGAGCGGAGCATTCGAAAGAATGCGAAGTCGAGTGTATCGCGAATTATTATAACGATTGTGGGTCGGGTGCAGCGCTATGAGGCTCCGCCTCTACGCGGACCTACGGTACGAAATGACAGTTATAGATTGTCATACCGAGCGGAGCGTTCGAAAGAATGCGGAGTCGAGCGTATCGCGAATTATAGAAAGTCGAAGTCGAGCGTATCGCGAGTTATAAAATACTTGCGAAGCGGCAAGAAAACCAAGCTGAAAAACAAAAACTCAAATATTGGGATTGCCCGACGCGGTATAGCCGAATTTGGATTCGTCCGTTTGCTTATTGCTACGCGCCATCTTCATATATTCTTCCAAAAGGTCGTAAGCAACTATCCGCTGTTCGTCCATCAATTCGTCGAAAGAAAGCGAGGTTACTTCGCCCGTATATGCGCGCCATTCGCGGTGTTCACGGTTCATATAATCGATCCGCCCGAGCCCCTCGGACAATGGCATATCCGCCTTTACGCTCGAAAGAAGAGAAAGCGTTTTCCGATAATTCAAATACACGTCCGCGAGGTCGTTTATAACGTCCACATAAAAAGCGGCGATCTCTTCCAAAACCGGCTTACGAACGCTGATCCCCTGAACGAGGGAAAGCGCTTTCGCCGTTCCGAGATAATCGCGGATCAAATGGCGGTCGATCCCGATCTCGATATCCTCTTCGCTCCTCGTTTCGCTTTTCCCGCCGTAATATCCCCGAACGCCGTTTGCGGCAAAATAATGGACGAAGGGATTCCCCGCCCTTTCGAGGGCGTAATGAGAGGTAAAGCCGAGCATATAAGCGAGGCGGCATTTGGATCCGTTCGTAAAAATATTGCGCGCCGTAACGCCGAAAAATTGAACGGGGTCTGCGTCCGCAAGGCGCTTTTTATGCTCTTTATCGGCAAAGAGATCGGCGCCGAACGATCCGAGCAGGTATGCGTCCGGATACAGTTTTACGATAGCGGAGATCGCGTAAGAAGCGTCCGCAACGAGTTTTTGAGAAAAATAATAGTGCGAAAAATGTCTCGGCATAGTCAATCTCCGATATAATTTACGATCCTTTCCGCGGGGATCCCCTCGGAAAGCGCCTTTTGCAATGCTCCTTCGATCTTCCCTACGGCGAAAGGCGAATGCGCGTCGGAACTCAAAATAAAGTTTGCGCCGCTTTGAAAAAGCGCATTCCATTCCCCTTCGAGATCGGAAAGGTGCTTTGCGTTGAGTTCGATCAAAACGCCCTTTTTCGCGGCGGCTTGCGCCACTTCGAAAACGTTTACCTTCATCGCGTGGTTGAGATGCGCGACGGCGTTTAAGGGGTATCTTTCGATCGCGCGAACGAGCGCGCGCGTATTTCTCTCGATCGCCTTTTTCCCCGTTCGGATCGCTCCGTTAAAATAGGTTACGGCGTACGTATCGAAAAACGTTCTGACGTTCTTCGGGATCGCGAATTTATGAAACCCCGCGATCAGGAACTCGATTTCGGGCAGCTCCTCTTCTTTTACGTCCAGATCGCCTTCGTCCGAGATCAAATTCGCTTCCACGCCCGCCAAAACGCGAACGCCCGCCATTTTTTCCGCTTCGCGGCATTCCCTTTTCGCTTTCAGAAACTTCCCAAAGCTCATCGTGGGGATACGGAATCCGTGATCGGTGATCGCGATCTCTTTTAAGCCGACCGCGTTTGCGGCAAGGGCGTTTTCAAGAACGCTCCCCTTTCCGTCGCTGAAACGAGTATGGGTATGATAATCTCCCGTAAACATTACTGTTCGGGCTGCATGCTGAACCTGTATCCCACGCCCCTGACCGTCTCGATATAATCCATCGGGATCTTATCGCGAATGTGCGTCAGGTGGACGACGACGGTGCCCGCGTCGCCGAAGGAATCCACGCCCCAAACCTTATCGAAAATGGTTTCTTTGCGGAAAACGACGTTCGGATTGCTTGCGAGGAAATAAAGAAGGTCGAATTCCTTCGCGGTCAAAAACACCTCTTCGCCCTTATAAAAGACTCTGCGGGACAAAGGCTTGATCGAGAGATCTCGATATTCGATATCCACCCCTTTATCCTGTACGTTGCCTTTGATCCTCTCGTATCTCGCGATATGCGCTTTTACGCGCGCAACGAGTTCCGCGGGATCGAAGGGTTTTACGATATAATCGTCCGCGCCGATGCCGAGTCCGCGCACTTTATCGATGCTCGCGACTTTCGCCGTCACCATCAAAATGGGAACGTCTTTTTCCTTTCTCAAAGCGCGGCAAATTTCAAAGCCGTCCATATCGGGAAGCATAATATCGAGGATCACGAGGTCGAAATCCTCCTTGATCGCCCTGTCGCAACCGACGGCGCCGTTATGCTCGATCGCAACCTCGAAGCCGTCCAGCTCCAAATAGTCGCGCTCGATCTCGGCAATGTTCTTCTCGTCCTCAACGATTAAGATCCTTCTCAATTTCTTTTCCTCCTTTGGGGGATTTTGATAATGATTTTCAGCCCGCCGTCATTTTCGGCGCGAACGGTTCCGCCGTGCGCCGTAATAACGGTTTTTACGATCGATAAGCCCAGCCCGCTGCCCGTGGTGGGATTGGTTCGGGAGGGGTCGCCGCGGTAATAACTTTCGAAAATGTACTCGATCTCGTGCGGCGAAACGCCCGGCCCGTCGTCTTGAATTTCAAGAACGGCTTGACAGTCTTCCGAGTACACCTTGATCCGCGCTTCGCCCTCGGGCTTGGTTTTATATTTTACGCTGTTATCCAAAATGTTTTGGATCACGCGCAAAAATTGCTCTTTATCGATATCCGCTTCAACCGGCTCCTTCGGGAAATCCGTTACGACGCGCAACCCTTTCGTGGCGTAAATCGGAACGTGGATCGCCGCGAAATCCTGGATCAGTTTAACGAGATCGCGCTCCATAAAGCTGTACTCGATCGTGTCGATATCCATCTTCGCGAATTCGTTCAGCTGATTGACGAGGGAATTCATCGTCAGGGTCGTTTCGTAAATGGTTTTGAGATAGCGCTCGGTTTTCGCAGGCGTATTCGCAACGCCGTCCATTAGGCCCTTCGTATAGCCCTGAATGGTGGTAAGAGGCGTTTTGAGATCGTGAGATATGCCCGCGATGATCTCTCCTCTTTGGCGATCGAATTCGGACTTTTGACGATCGAGATCGGCCAGTTTTTGCCGCATCATCTCGAATTCGCCGATGACCGACCCGATCTCGTCTCTCTTTCCGCCGCGCAGTTGATAGGAATAATTTCCCGCCGCGACCTGTTTCAAGCCGCCGCGCAGAATTTGGAGCGGAGGGAAGATCGTTTTATACTGATAATAGCAAGCGAAGAACACCGCCGCGCCGCACACCGCGATCATGATCGCGATCGCGAGGCTGTTTATATAATTAAACCGCTTTTCTCTGGAAGAGATCTTGACCGCCGCGTAATACTTTGCGCCGATCTTGGATTCCAAAACGACTTTGTTTGAGAAAATAACGATTTTCGGCGTGGAAGAAACGCTGGTAAAGGTATAGCCTTTCAGCTCGTAACCGTACTCGGTAACGAGCGTTCCCGCTTGGTCGTACGTTGAGAGTTTGAACCCGAGCTGCGAAAGGTTATCCGCCTTCGCCTTCTCGTCTAGCGAACCGTCCGTCAGAACCAAGGAAACCTGCTCGATCTCGTCCGACGTCGTATCCATAATCGAGAATTTATCCTTCAGCGCGGTCGCAAAAAGGTTATACCCGAGGGCAAGGACGACCATAACGGCGAATATCAAAACGTTCGTCAAGAGAAGTTTCTTTTTTATGCTCATTTTTGTATTATAACACGCCGCGCGCGCAAAGTGCAAGCCCTCGCTTTAAGCCTCGTCCGACGGCTCTTCGATAAGCTCGACCTTCGAAAGCTTTTTTTGGATCGAAAGAGATCTTTCGGACGCAGTCTGCAAGCCGCCCGCCGCCCGCTCGATCTGCTTTTGCGTTGCGTCGATCAACTCGGAAAAACGAGCGAACTCCGTTTTGAACGAAGATAAAAGTTTCCAAATCTCGCGACTGCGTTTTTGGATCGCAAGCGTTTTGAATCCGACCTGTAAACTATTCAAAAGAGCGGCGAGCGTCGTGGGTCCCGTAATCAAAACGCGGTATTTATTATGGACGAACTCCATAAGCCCTTGCCTTTTCGTAACTTCGGAATACAGCCCTTCGATGGGAAGATACATAACGGCGAAATCCGTCGTCTCGGGCGGTTTGACGTACTTTTCCGCAATGGTTTTCGCTTCTTCTTTGATGCGGCGTTCGAGCGCGTTTCCCATCGCGACAACGAGATCTTTATCCCCCGTTTCCGAAGCGTCCGCAAGGCGCTGGTAATCTTCGAGGGGGAATTTGGCGTCGATCGGGAGCAAAACTTTTTCTTCTCCCTTGCCGGGCAAAACAACGGCGTATTCCACCGCTTCTCTCTTATTCCCGATCTGCGCGTTTACGAGGTACTGTTCTTTTACGAGAACTTCCTCGATCAGCGATCCGAGGGAAACTTCGCCCCAAACGCCGCGCGTTTTTACGCCGCCGAGAACTTTTTTGAGATCGGTTACGCCGTCCGTCAGATTCCGCATTTCTCCGAGCCCTTCGCGCACTTTATCGAGCTGTTCGTTGATCAGCGCGAAAGAAGCGTTCAGCCGCTCGGTCAAGGTGGACTGCATTTTTTCTTCCACGACTTCGCGCATTTTGTCAAGCTGCGCCGCGTTCTCCTGTCTGACGTCCGCAAGCGTCCTTACAAGGCTCGTTCGCATATTTTCGAGCCGCATTTCGACGTTCGCCATAAACTCCTGTTGGCGCTTGTCCGCAAGGGCGGCGTTTTCCGAGATATGGCGCATAAACGCTTCGGTACTCGTTCCCTGCGCCTCCGAGACCATTTTGACCGCGTTCATCGTTGCGCCGTTTACGCCGCTGATCGAATTTTGAACGCTTTTCAATTGGTAATCGCCTTCTCGCCTTACGATGTCCTCGACTTCGCGCGCGCTCGCGCCGCCGCCCGATCTTTTAAGGATCAGGAAAAGCAAGCAAAGGAGCAGGATCAAAATAACGGCAAGCAGGATCAATATCGCAATTTTCATTTTTCGTTTCTCCTAAGGATCTCTTTTCGAATTCGTTCGGTTTCGGAAAGCAAGCTTTCCTTGTCTCTTTTGGCGCCTCGAACGGCTTGCCGTTCGAGCAGCGTTTTCAATATATCCGCGCGTATCTCCTCTTCTACGCCGAGTCGAACGAGGTCGATCCCTTTGACGGGAAGTTGCTTAACGCTGACGAAAACGCCTTCCTCTTTCATTTCTTTTTTGATTTCGAGAAGACGGGTCGCAAATCCGTTTTCGGTAAAACACCCCGTTCCGACGCTGTCCGCGTGTTTCAAAGCAACGATCTCTTCGAGGAGATCCCATTCTTGCAAAACGAATTGGCGTTTTTTATTCTCGCTCGCTTCCCCGTTAAAATCGAACATATGTCGGCGAACGAGCTCGCATACTCTCTCGATCTCCTTTTTGGAAAACCGCAATCGCCGCATGATCGTTTCCGCCATGACGGCGCTTTCCGCGGAATGAAGATACATATTTCCGTCCCGCCTTACGCAAAGGGGTTTTGCGATATCGTGTAAAAGCGCGGCAAGGCGAAGCTCCGGAGGCGCCGCTTGGCAGGTATAGAGCGTATGATAATACACGTCGTATCGATGATATTTCGAATTTTGCGTAACGCCGATCCCTTCGAGAAGTTCGGGCAAAAAGAACTCGTACAACCCGATCTCCCGAAGCATTTCCAAGCCGCGAAAAACCGCGTCTTTTACGCCGTAGCGCTTGTCCGCCGTCAGGATCTTCATAAACTCTTCGCGTATGCGTTCGGGAGAAATATCCGCCAGAAGGGGCGCGTATTTTTTCGCCGCCGCCATCGTTTTCTCCTCGATCTCGAAGCCGAGCGACGCGGCGAAACGAACGAGGCGAAGCAAGCGAAGCCCGTCTTCCGAGAAGACTTCCTCGGGAGCGCGCGTCGTTCGAATGCGCTTCCGCTTTAAGTCGTCCAGCCCGCCCGTAGGATCGAAAATCCGCCCGTCTGATAATCTCTTATACAGCGCGTTGATCGTAAAATCGCGGCGGAACGCGTCCTCTTCCAAAGTTTGTACGAAGCTGACGCCGTCCGGGCGATGCCGCCCCGAGAGCAAGGGATAACTGTCCTTCCGAAAACGGGTGTACTCGCAATTTTCCGCATCCAAAGTAATTTTGACCGTTCCGATGCGCGGATTGACGTCCTTAAAAGTAAAAAGCCCCCCGAGCTTTTCTTCGAGTTGTTCGGGGGCAAATGGGCCTGCGACGTCCAGATCGGAGATCGGATAAGACAAAAGCTCGTCTCGAACCGCGCCTCCGACTAGATACAGATCGTCGCCCGCTTTTTGTTTCAATACTTCCAATAGGCGCATATCAGCCGCTGACGACTTTTACGGTATAAACGTCTTCCGTTTCTTCGTCCACCTTTACTTTTTGGGAGATCTCCACGCCGCAGATCACGAAAACTTCTTTTCCGCACGCGATCAAGGGCAATTCGTCTCTGTCACGGCTCGGATATTTGATATTCGTCAGATAATTTCCGAGGGATTTTGTAAAACCGCCGAAGGTCGTAAACACGTCTCCCTCGCGGCGATTGCGGATCACGCTGCCTTCCGGGATCTTCTTCGGATCGAAGCGAAGCCCCACGCCGTGATACTCTCCGACGACGAGCGTACGCCCGTCCGGAAGGGAGATCTCGCCCTCATGAAAGGGGATCTCGTACGGCTCGCTCTCCACCGCGCGCATAATGACGAGATGGCCCGGAGCCTTCAAGGCGATCAGACCTTGCGATAAGCTGACTTCCTTTCCCGTTTCTTTATTGAGAAGAGAGAGGACGTCCAGCAAGTTGCATTGTTCGAAATCGAGGGCAAAGCCCTGCTCGATCATCGCTTTTCGAATGCTGTGACGAACGAGAGCGGGGTGCGCTTCATTCAAGGCTTCGACCGAAAAAACGATCCTCGACTTATCGTCCACCTCGTAAGGTACGGCGACGCTGTCCATAAACGAGATCGCCTCTTTGGCGGCGCCGGTCAGCCTTTCGATGCTTTTTCTATATTGCGGAAACATCTTTTCCACGACGGGAAACACCTCGTGGCGAATGAAGTTCCGAGTGTATTCGAGATTATAGTTCGTGCTGTCCTCAACGTGCGGCACGGCGTTCGCTTCGGCGTACTCCGCTATTTCCGCGCGAGACAGAGACAGCATCGGACGGATATACCTGCCGCTGCGAGCGCTCGGAATGCCTTCGAGGCCTTTTACGCCCGTTCCGCGGAAGATGCGCATCAAAACCGTTTCGCATTGATCGTCCAGCTGGTGGGCGGTCGCGATCTTGTCCACGACGCCTTTGCGCAAAAGCTCGTCGAAATACTTATATCTGAGTTCGCGCGCGGCTTGTTCGAGCCCGATCAAATGCTCCTTCGCGTAAGAAGGAACGTCCACCTTCGTATAGCAAACGGGAACGTCGTTCTTCGAGCAATAGTCGAGAACGAAGGCTTGATCGTCCAAGCTTTCTTTGCCGCGGATCCCGTGTTCCACGTGGATCGCGACGACGTTGATCATCAAACTGTTTTTTTCCTGCAAGAGATAATGCAGAAGGCTCATACTGTCCCTTCCGCCCGAAACGGCGACGCCGATCTTATCTCCTCTTTCAAATAACGCCGTGTTGATTTGCATTGCAGACTCCTTGACGATGCCTAAAAAAAGACTTTTCGATCAAGTCTTTCTTTCCGCTTCGTAAAACCACCGACCGGAAGGTCGGTGGCTAAACGCTTTTTATTCCTCCGAGATCGCGCTGACCGGGCAACCCGCTTCGCAAGCGCCGCAGTCGATGCACTGCTCTTTGTCAATGATATACTTGCTGTCGCCTTCCGCGATCGCGCTGACCGGGCAAGTTGCGCTGCAAGCGCCGCACATAATACATTCGTCACTGATAACTCTGGGCATAGTTTTTATCTCCTTATCTTTATTTTACGAAAGGTCTCGTAATCCTTTGTTATTATAGCACAGGCGATTTTGCTTTTCAACAGGTCTAAGCAAAATATTTTTCGTTTTATTCGAAAAAACGAGGAGAAATACCCTCGCCTTGCGGCTAATAGTTACGGAGCTTGCCTTCCGTCGTAAAGAGGGGAAATCCGTTTTGGCGAAGCGCTTCGTACAGCGCGATCGCAACGCTGTTCGAAAGATTCAAAGAACGAAGTTCGCCCCACATCGGAATGCGAACGGTCCTGTCGTAATTCTCATAGAGCACTTTTTCGTCGATCCCTTTCGTTTCTTTCCCGAAAAGAAGAAAATCGCCGTCTCGATACGAAACGTCCGAATAAACGATCTTGCCTTTGGTGGACGCGTAATACATTTTTGCGCCCGAAGAAACGGCGGCTTTCGTTTTTTCGTAAAAATCCGCGAGCGATTCGTACACCGTAACGGAAACTTTGTCCCAATAGTCCAGCCCGGCGCGGCGAACGGATCTCTCGTCCAGCGAAAAGCCGAGCGGCTTGATCAGGTGCAATCGGGTGTTCGTGGCGGCGCAGGTTCGCGCGATATTGCCCGTATTTTGCGGAATTTCCGGCTCTATCAAAACGACGTTAAACATATCGGATCAATCCTCTTCTTCGTAAACGGCGGGCATCGTCATTTTATGCAAGCTCGCGGCGTGATACCGTTTGATGATGGATTCCGCCTCTGCCGAAACCTTTTCTCCCGCGAGATAGCCGTCGATCTCCTTGTAAGTCACGCCCATTTCCGTTTCATCCGTTTGCCCTTCGAAAAGCCCTGCCGAGGGCGCCTTTCGGATCACGTGTTCGGGCGCGCCGAGGAAAGACAAAAAATCGAAGATCTCGCCCGCAGTCAGATCGGCGATGGGGTTAAAATCGCAACCGCCGTCTCCGAATTTCGTAAAGTATCCCATATATCGCTCGCTCTTATTCCCCGTTCCCGCAACGAGATAGCCTTTTTCCGCGCCGATGGCGTATAACGTGGTCATGCGCAAGCGGGGCGCGATATTGGAGATCGCCGCATTCTTTTGAAGAGGGATCCCGATGGCGGAGAGAAGCGAAGCGCGAACCTCGGTCAAGTCCACGACGAGGGAAGGAACGCCGTATTTTTCCGCAACCTTCTTTGCGTCTTCGAGATCCTCTCCGAAATTGCGTTTGGAAGCGCAAGGCATCATCACGCCGAGCACGTTTTCCGTTGCCGCCGAACAAAGCGCCGCGACGAGCGCGCTGTCTTTGCCGCCGCTATTGCCGAAAACGACGCCTTTCGCACCGCTCTTTTCCAGCATTTTGCGAATAAAAGCGACTCTCTTTTCCTTTTCTTGCTGCCAATTTCTCATTTTCCCCTCCGTTAAAAGCGGTTTAACGACATTATAACACGTTTGAAAGGGGGATAAAAACCAAAACGACTCGATTTTGTTGTCACACGGGTATAAAATTTATTATAATAAAAGCTAGAGGTACATATTATGAGCGATTTTTACATTCCCGAAAACTATAAAAGCATTCTCAGTACGTACGACACGCAGGTCGCGATCGGCTTTCTCAAACGCACGTTTGAAGACAAACTTTCCGAAAGTTTGAATCTGATCCGCGTTTCCGCCCCCCTCTTTGTGGATCCCAAAACGGGATTGAACGACGATTTGAACGGAGTGGAGCGCGCCGTCAATTTCGATATTAAAGAGACGGGAAACGAGGCGCATATCGTCCACTCCCTCGCTAAATGGAAGCGCCAAGCTTTGAAAAACTACGGGTTCCCCGTCGGGCAAGGACTTTACACCGATATGAACGCGATCCGTCGCGACGAAACGATGGACAATCTCCATTCGATCTACGTGGATCAATGGGATTGGGAAAAGGTCATCAGCCGCCGCGAAAGAAACGAGAATTATTTAAAAGAAGAAGTTCGCTTGATCGTTCGCGCCATCGCGGATACGAAGGATCTTGTAAACGAAAGATATCCCGCGCTTAAAACCAAGCTTTGCCGCGAGGTCGCCTTCGTCACCACGCAGCAACTCGAAGACCTTTATCCCTCCCTTACCCCCAAGCAAAGAGAAGACGCCTTCCTTTCGGAATACAAAACCGCCTTCGTTATGCAGATCGGCGATAAGCTGAAAAGCGGAGAGAAACACGACGGTCGCGCCCCCGATTACGACGATTGGGCTTTGAACGGCGATATCCTTTTTTATAACGAAGTTCTCGGACGCGCTTTCGAAGTTTCTTCGATGGGTATTCGGGTGGACGAAGTCAGTATGGACGAGCAACTCAGAAAAGCGGGGGCGGACGATCGCCGCGCCCTTCCCTTCCATAAAGCCGTTCTTGCCGGCGAGCTTCCCCTGACGATGGGAGGCGGCATCGGACAATCGCGCCTTTCCATGCTGATGCTCGAAAAAGCGCATATCGGTGAAGTTCAGGTTTCCTTGTGGGACGACGACACGTTAACACAGGCGAAAAAGAACGGCATAGTTATATTGTAAGATCGTTTCGCGCTTCTTTATCGCGCGGATCCTTTTAAGGAGGAAATATGGATTCGATTCCCGAATTGTTCGGAAGCGCCGTTTTCGGCGACGAAGAAATGAAAGCGAGGCTGCCCAAAGAGATCTATGATTCTTTGAAAGCCACCGCGGAGAGCGGCGCAAGGCTCAGAGAGGACGTGGCAAGCGTCGTTGCGGAAAAGATGAAGGATTGGGCGACCGAACACGGTGCGACCCATTTTACCCATTGGTTCCAACCGATGACGAACATCACCGCCGAAAAACACGACGGCTTCATTTCCCCCGTTAAGGGAGGAGAGGGGGTCATTATGCGCTTTTCCGGCAAAGAACTCTCTTACGGCGAGCCTGACGCGTCCAGCCTACCGAACGGCGGACTTCGAAACACCTTCGAAGCGCGCGGTTACACCGCGTGGGATCCCTCCTCTTACGCCTTCGTTAAAGACGGAACGCTCTATATTCCCAGCGTTTTTTGTTCGTATTCGGGAGAAGCGCTCGACAAAAAGACCCCCCTGCTCCGCTCCATTCAAGCGCTCGGAAGAGAAGTTTCGAGGATCCTTTCCCTTTTCGGAAACGCAAGCGGAAGGACGGCGACCCCAACAGTCGGCGCCGAGCAGGAATATTTCCTGATCGATAAATCTTTGTATCTCAAAAGACCCGACCTCGTAACCTGCGGAAGAACCCTCTTCGGCGCGCCGCCCACCAAGGGACAGGAGCTGCACGATCACTATTTCGGCGCGATCAAACCGCGCGTTATGAGTTTTATGGCGGATCTCGATAAAGAGCTTTGGAAACTCGGCGTTCTTGCCAAAACCAAACACAATGAAGCCGCCCCTTCGCAACACGAGCTCGCCCCGATCTTCATCGGCGCGAACCGCGCGAACGACCACAACCAGCTTACGATGTCCGTTATGCGCGCGACGGCGGAAAAACACGGACTTGTTTGCTTGTTACACGAAAAACCCTTCAAGGGCGTAAACGGAAGCGGCAAGCATAACAATTGGAGCCTTTTATCCGATACCGGCGTCAATTTGTTCGAGCCGGGCGAAACTCCGTCCGAAAACGCGCAGTTCCTTTTATTCCTGACCGCCGTCATCAAAGCGGTCGACGAGCATCAGGACCTTTTGCGCATCAGCGTCGCAAGCGCGAGCAACGACCACCGCCTCGGAGCGAACGAAGCGCCCCCGGCGATCGTCAGCGTGTCGCTCGGAGAAGAGCTGACGGAGATCTTGCGCGCTTTGGAAAAAGGGGTCACCTATAAAGGGCGCAAAAAAATACAAATGGAGATCGGCGCGGACGTTTTGCCCAAGATCCCCAAGGATACGACGGATCGAAATCGAACGAGTCCCTTCGCGTTTACGGGTAACAAGTTCGAATTCCGTATGCCGGGAAGCAGCCTTTCCGTTTCCGATCCGAATATCATTTTGAATACCATCGTTGCGGACGCGCTCAAAGAATTTGCGGACGCGCTCGAAGGCAGCGCGAATTTCAACGCCGACTTAAACGACTTGATCCGCCGCGAGATCGTTCGTCATAAGCGAATTATCTTTAACGGCGACGGATACAGCCGCGAATGGGCGGAAGAAGCGAAAAAACGCGGACTTTTGAACCTCGCCACAACGGCGGACGCCCTACCCTATTTCGTAAAAGACGAAAATATCGAACTTTTCAAACGCCACCATGTCTTTACCGAGACCGAGCTACGCTCGCGTTACGAGATCCTGCTCGAAAATTACTCGACTTCCGTTCTCTTCGAAGCGTTGACCGTTCTTGAAATGACGAGGCACAATATTATTCCCGCCGCGGAAGAATACGAAAACGAGCTTTGCGACGTTATTATGAAAAAGAGTTCGATCCTCGGCGAAGATTCCGCCTCTCTCGAACGCAAAATTCTGAAAGACGTTTCCGACCTGAACGAAAAACTCGCCGCTTTGATGATCGACTTACAAGAAAAAGCGGAGCGCGCGAAAACGCTCTCCTCTCTTGAAAAAGCGACCTATTGCAAGAGCGAGGTTCGCCCCGCGATGAAAAATGCGCGCGAAGCGATCGACGCCCTCGAAGTCATCGTGGACGCCGCCTTCTGGCGTTTCCCGACCTATAACGATCTGTTATACTCGGTCAATTGATCCTTTCTCGATCCGATGATAAAAAAACGGCAAAGCCTCGCGGGCTTCGCCGTTTTTTGTTTCGTTTTTTCAAGGGATCACTCGAAGAAGAGGGGAAGTTCTTGCAGGAAGATCACGTCCTTCCGCTTGGCGGCGTCCCCTTCCGCGAGAACGAACGCTTTGCCGACGATCTCGGAAGACGCATGCGACAAAAGCTGTTCCAGCGCGTTCAGCGATTCCCCGGTGGAAACGACGTCGTCCACGATCAAAACTTTCTTTCCGAGAAGCGAATCCAATTCGACTTTATCGAGATACAGCTCCTGCATCTTGGCGGTCGTAATGGATTTGACTTCCACGCGCACGGGATCCTTCATATAAAGCTTCGGGCCTTTTCTCGCAACGAGATACGTTTTCCCGGATTGCTTCGCCATTTCGTAAGCGAGGGGAATCCCTTTACTTTCGGCAGTCAGGATCACGTCGAACTCGGGGCACTTTTCGAGAAGCGCTTCGGCGGCTTTGACCGTCAGTTCCACGTCCGAAAACATAACGAACGCGCCGATATAAAGCCCTTCACCCGCTTTGCAAAGCGGCAAAGAGCGTTTAAGCCCCGCGATCTCGATCTCGTAATAGTCTTTCATATTATTCCTCCGTTAATTCCAAAACGCAAACGTCTTTCAGATTGCGATACTTGCCGTCGTAATCCAAACCGTAACCGATCACAAACTCGTCCGGGATCTCAAACCCGACATAATCGCCTTTGAAATCTACCTTGCGGCGGCTGGGTTTATCCAAAATCGTGCAAACGCGAATGGATTTCGGCTCGCGCTGCAAAAGAATGCGTTTCAAATAAGAAAGAGTACAACCGCTGTCTATAATATCTTCCACGATAATGATATTCTTTCCGGCGACCGGGTGATTTACGTCTTTCAAAATTTTAACTTCGCCGCTCGAAACCGTTCCGCTTCCGTAACTCGAAACGGACATAAACTCGAATTGCACGGAAAGATCCAACTCACGAACGAGATCCGCAAAGAAAATCGAAGCCCCGCTGAGAATGCAGATCATCGTTATGCTTTCGCCTTTGTAATCCTTCTCGATCGCGCTTGCAAGTTCCTTTACGCGGCGCTTTAAGTCCGCTTCCCCGATCAAAACTCTTTTTATTTTTTCCAAGATGCCACCTCCGAACGAATACCTTTTAATCATAATACGAACCACCTTATTTGTCAAATAAATAAAAGTTCGACGCAAATTCGGTCGATTTTTTCAAATTCTTGCAAGTACATTCGACATTTTTGTCCATTTTTGAGAGTAAATTTTGCGGTGTAACGAAAACATATCGCGATTTTTTCAATATTGTAAATATTAAGTTTACACTTTTTTTGAAAAATTAAGTCGAATTGTCTTACGTTTATGATAAAATAAGAGTAGGAGAATCAAGAAAATGAAACTTGGTGAAGCAATTGAACAAATTTTAGTGGAAAGCGGGCTTTCGATCTCGGCATTTTCGCGTCAGGTCGGATATTCTCGTCAATACATCTACGAGCTTTTGAAGAGCAAAGACACCGGTTTTGCCCGCAAGATCCAGCTGGACACGCTTCGCAAAATCTGCGACGCAACGGGTTACAGCCTCGAAAAGCTCCTCGCGGATATCGAATACATCCCCAAGCCGAAATCCGAATTTGATCCGAACACCGTCGTTGTGATCGGCAAAAACGGCGAGCGCGCGTATTACGTATTATCCGAGCGAGACGTTAATTTGATCGACCAACTCGCGAAATCGCTTTCGAAATCGGAAGGTCAAGACAAAGAAAAACAAGCCGCGAAAGAGTAAGAAAAGATACAATATAAAAAAGCGTTTATCGAACGGTAAACGCTTTTTTTCTTTTCCAAACGGAAACGGGATTCATTCCGCCCCGAGTTCCTCTTTCCTTTTTGCAATGAGCTTTTCAAGCTCGTCGTAACGGTGGGTTTTTTCAACGGACGGGATCTCGCCCTCACTGATCGCTTTTGCGATCTCGATCGAAAGTTTTCTGCGCTCTTTTTCGTAAGAAGCGTACTGCGCGTCCTTCCGCAAGCGCTTTTCTCTCTCCTCTTTCGTGATCCCCGATACGTCGAACGCGGAAGATATCGGAGCCGCCGCCGCGATCTCGCTTACAGAAGAACCGGATCGACCCGAACTTTTCCAATTCGACAAGACTTGATTCATATAGGACGTGGCGTACGGTTTTCCCGCCGCAAGGGTCGCGGCTTCGCTGATCGTCGCTTCGTCAAACCCCCAAGAGATCCAATTTTTATACAAAACGCGGTCGTTCTCGCGCACTCGGCGCGCGCTCCCCGTCAGGCGCAAGATCTTTTCCATAAATTCGTCCGCACGCTTCAAATCGCGGATCCTAGCGCGAACGGCCTCTTCCGAAACGTAACCGAGGGAGAAATACTCCTGAACTTCCCGATCCATATCGCCGAGCGTACGAAGGTCGCTTAAAAAGCAACGCTCCGCGATCAAGAGCAAGCTCTCCGCGGAAAAACCCTGCCCGACCCATTTGGAAACGTAATTTTCAACGACGGAATTCAGATCCTGATAATATAGCCCAAGCTTGTTGTTTACGCGAACGGCGATATCGAGCAAGTCTTCTCGTCTCTTTGCCTCTTCATGGATATCCACGGCGGTGTAAACGCCTCTTTTGGCAAATCCTTCGAGGATCTCGTCCAGCTTCGCCATACCGCCTTTCTTCTTCGCCATCTTCGCCGCCGCCAGGATCGCGTCCTTGGAAAAACCGAGCTTGGAACTCCATTTGACGTAAAGCTGACGATCCGTCGGATCGGGAGAAGAAACGCGGCCGAGCGCGCCGAGCACCGCGCGCACGTCTTGCGAAGCGGCGTCTTCCTGCATAAGGCGATCTTCTGCGTCACGCACCGTACGCACGCCGGAATCCACCCAGCTGTTCGCAACCTTCCGAATATAGCGAACGGGGTTATCCTTACTGCAATAGGAGAGACAGTATTTGATGATAAGAAGCATCGCGTCCGGCTCCAACTTGCCGTCTTCGATGATCGTATAATACTCCATAAATTCCTGCGGAGTAACGACACGCCCCTCAAAGATCTCCTCGACTTGCTTATTGAAATCGGCGTATTTTTGCTTTTTGAACGTACGGGAAAGTCCGAAACGACTGCGAACGGATAAATATTTTACGCTGAACGGATTATCCGACACGCGGACAAGCCCCTGCTTTTCCCAATATAAAAAAGCGTCCTTCACGTCCGATTCCGAAAGATTCAGATCTTCCGCGAAACGAGCCAACGTCAGATTTTCCGCGCTCTTGCGGCAAACGTTTAACCCGAAAAGATATACTTTGAGTTCCGCTTCTCCCGCAAGCGGCAAATAATGCTCTATAAAAAGCGAATCGACGAGAACGAACCCTTCTTTTTCCGCTTCGCCGTCAAAAAAACAAAACGCCATTCCAACTCCTACCCGCGCCCTCTCATGCAAGCATCGCGGAAAATTATTATAGCACGTTCCGAAAGGCTCTGTCAATATCGCGTTCTCCTTCCGCGTCCTATATACGAAACAAAAAAATCGCGCCGACTTTCCGTAAGCGCGATCCCTTTGTAATAAAAAATCCTACTTGAAAAATTTACGCAACTTTTCGTCCGAATCATAGCCTTCGGCTCTCATTAAGGTACAAACGGAGAAGGTTGCGCTTTTTAAGCGTTGATCCACATTTCACTGAAAACCATAAAAAAAGGGCGACGAACGCGCGCACTTCGCTTATTCGACGCCCTGAATCGGAAAGATCGCGATCGCTCACTATGCGATCTCTTTATTTGGTGTAATTATCGAAATATCCCTGTACCAGTACGATCGGCGTTCCCTTATCGCCGCTACCGCTCGTCAGGTCGCACAAGGAACCGATAAGGTCGGTCAGGCGGCGCGGGGTCGTCCCCTGCGAAACCATTTGGCCAACGAGATCCGCGTCCTTATGGCGGATATAATCGGAGATCGCTTCTTTGAGCGCGTCACCCGACAAATGCGCGAAATTATTATCCGCAAGATATTTGAGTTTTACTTCGTTCGGTTGCCCTTCGAGACCGTCCGTATAAGCGGGGCTGACGACGGGGTCGGCAAGTTCCCAAATCTTTCCTTGGGGATCTTTGAAAGCGCCGTCTCCGTACACCATAACTTCGACCTTCGTTCCGGTCGCGTCCAAAATAAGCTTTTGGATCTTTTCGACGACCGGGCGGCAATCGCGCGGGAAGAGTTTGACGGTATCCTCGGTCGCTTTATTCGAACCGAGAAGTCCGTAATTCTCGTTGTAGCCGCTGCCGTTTACGGGGGCGGTCAAGATCTCGTCGAGAGAGAAGACTTTCGCGCCCTTGGCGGCGAGGAGTCGCTTGGTGCGGCGGCGCGTATGGATATCGCAGTTGATCACGCTTTTGGTATAAGACAGGATCGAACGGCAATCATTCGCAAACACGATCTCGCATTCGCAGCCCATACTTTCGATCAGCTCGCGATAATAGGCGAC
>DGWX01000001.1:0-9562 GCA_002395405.1 Christensenella sp. UBA4247 | reverse complement strand
TCGAGTTTATCGAGATCCACGAGGTGGTTGCCCACTTCGTCGGAAGGATACGACAGCATCAAAACGATCTTTTTAAGCCCCTTCGCGATACCGCGGAGACAGATCGCGAAACGGTTACGGCTGAGGATCGGGAAAATGACGCCGACGGTCTCGTCTCCGAATTTGGCGCGAACGTCCGCCGCGATATCGTCCACGGTAGCGTAATTGCCCTGCGCTCTTGCGACAACCGCCTCGGTAACGGCGATCACGTCTTTTTCATGAAGCGTAAATCCGTCCGAACGAGACGCCGCGAGGACGCTCTCCGCAACGATGGACGCAATATCGTCCCCTTTTCTTATAATGGGCGCGCGGATTCCGCGAGAAACAGTTCCGACCAACCTTTCCATATTTTTCTCCTGAATAAAACGTATTACCAACGGGAAATCCCCCGAAAGCCCTCTTATTATATCACGAAAACAGCCCCGCGTAAAGCGAGGCCGCAAACGGTAAATTTCAAATATTTTATGGTAGCGTTATGCCCTTTTTATATTACGCCGCTTTGTAGGTTATGCTTTCATTCCCGAGAAGCGGACACGCCGCAAAAGCGTTCGATCCGAGCGTTACGCCCGCTTGCACGTGTCCGAAGTAAACGGAAGTAAGGCTCGTCATCCCCGCGCATACCCCCGCGCCGACGTACACGACGTTTCCCCCGAAGGCAATCGAGGTTACGACCACGTTGTTTTGCAGTCTGGCGTCCTCGCCCGTATACGACGCGCCGTTCATAAAGCATTTATAAGAAGCGTACGGATAGGCGGCGAGGATTTTGGTTACGGGACGGCTCGCGTAAGAAGAGGGAACGACAAGCTCGGAAACGAGCCCCGTATATCCGACCACGGCGTAAGCCGCCGTCGCGCTTTCATCGCCGCTCGCGATGAGATCGCCGCTATCGTCCAGCGCCGCGAACACGATATATTTTTCCGATCCGTTCGCTTTTAAGATATCCGCGCTCGAACCTCTTTCATCCTCTTTTTGATTCGTCCAGCTCGCGCCCGTTTTACAAGAAGCGACAAGGCAAGCGACGATCAAAACCAACGTTACGATCCAAAACAATTTTCTTTTCATACGTCACCTCAATTTACCGAGATCCGCGCGGTAAAATCAATGCGCGCGCCGTTGATCGCGGGATCCAATAGTTCGTCCGTTTTCGCAACGAAGGCGTAAAGATCGAACTCGAACTCGGTATTCGGATCCAAGAGCAAATAGCGGACGCCTCCCTGCGTTTTTACTTTTTCCGCGTCCGCGATCTCGTACCAAGACGCCATTCCCGCGCCCGAATACACGGCGGTGGGAAGAACAAAGTCCGCGTCTCCGTTTCCTTCGTTCGTATAATACACGCCGTCATACAGCAAGATCCGATCGCCCTTGTAAGCGAATATCACGATATAATCGATCTCGCCCCATGTAACGAGGTCGTAATCTTCATTGCCGCCCGAAACAACGGCGGAAAGCGCGAAGGATAGTTCGCCCTTGTCCTCTCCCGCGCCCGTCCAATACGCCGCGTTTGCTCTGTAATGCGCGCAGGAAGCGGCGGTTTGAACGACGGACGTGTCGAACATATCCATCGGCTCGTACACCGTTCCGCTGAGACCCGCGCTCGATTTCGAAACGGCGGGAACGAGCTTATTACCCGCGTCCGAGATCGAACCGGAAGCAAAAGTCAGGTCGCTCTCATACTGCAACACGACGTGGCTCTCCGATTCGAGAACGAACCGATATTCCGCCGAATAGCGAGAAAGGAACCAAGCGTACGTTACCGAAACGGAACCCACGATCACGACCGCCAAAACCGCGATCACCGTTATCAAAAGCGCTTTCTTTTTAGCCGCCATATCACACCTCCTCCACGGAGCAAACCACCGTAAAGGTGTAGGTCGCATCCATATATCTCTCGTGGGAATACGGGAAGCCGTTTATCTTATTATAGCGCGGGAAGAGAACGTACTCGTCCACCCCTGCGATCTTTTGATACGTTCCGCTCTCGGACGACACGTATCCGCCGCCCGATTGCGCGTATTTTTGAACGCTCGAATAAGGAAGATACTCGGAGATCGTTTTAACGAAGGTTCCCGTTTCGCTTTCCACATAAGCGCCCTCCGAATACGCATACCTCGTAAGACCGTAATGATATTTCGCCTCGTAAGGAACGTACGCCGTAACGCCGACGTAATCGCCGCTTCCGCTCCGCTCGTATCCGGCGATATTTTCGTAATCGCCGTCTTCCCAAGCCTCGTAAGAGGCGGAAGGCAGGAAGGTATAAGTAAAGGTAAAGGCGTAAGACCCGTCCGCAAAGCGAGCTTCCTCGGCGCCGTCCATCAAATAGCCGTCGTTTGAGATCTCGTAATTCGTCAAAGAATAGCGGGTCAAACCGCCGTGCGATCCGGCGTCATAAGGAACGAACAGGTTATCGACCTGAACGTAATCGCCCGCGCCGTCCTCTCTATAACAATTCGCCGTTACGGTAAACAGGTCGGTCAAAAGGACGTTCGAGATCGAACCGGGATGATACTCGATCAAAACGGTTCCGAATTCCATTTTGACCCTTCCTCTTTTATCGTTTGCCGAGGGATGGATCGCAGCGTTAAAGTAGCCCGCTTCGTACACATAAGGCGCGTTTACATCCCCTGCCGCGGCGTTTCCTTTTTCACCGTTATAGCGATAATTCGTTCCGTTGATCGTGGAATCGAACACGACGATGAGCGTGCGCGCCGCGTCAAGCGTAACGTTGTTTGCATTGACCTCGGGGTTGCTCGTAAACCACGCGACCGAAGCCACGACGATGGAAAGGACGAGAATAGCGACGAGCGCGATCGCCAGCGCGATTTTGGTAATGCCTTTCATTATCTCACCTCCTCGGTCACACCCATAAAGGTGCCTTCGGCAGAAGAGAAGATCTTCTTGCCGTTTTGATCGATCGCCGAGTAAGCGAACTCACCCGCGGCGGCAGCGAAGCCTCCGTAAGAATACGGAAGCTCGATGTTCGCGCCGAGGGTGTACGCCGCCCAGCTATACATTTCGATGACTTTCAATTGCCTGTAATTGACGATCGTGTAGCTCGCTTTTACTTCGCCGACGTAGTAGGCTTTCATAACGAAGCCCGTCAGGATCGAACGGAGCGTTACGATCGCCGCGTCGTCTCTTTCAAGGACTTTCTCAAAGCTCATCGTTTCGCCGTCGAGCCCGCTTGCGGTAATGCCCGCGAAGGAACCGCCGAGCGAGGTTCCGGATACGGTCGCCGCCTCTTCTTTCGATCCCGCGATGCCGCCCGCAAGAGCGGATCCGCTTCCGAGATCGTTTACTTCGACAAAGCTATTTGCATGGACGTCCGCTTTCGCGCTGCCGACGACGCCGCCGACTTGGTTTTCACCGCCGAGGAGTTTTACGTAACCGACCGCGATCGTGTCGCTGACGGCGCCGTTATTTTCGCCCGCGATGAAGCCCGCCGTTCCGCCCGAAACGTAGAGGTGACCTTGCGCGGTGGTAGAGGTGATCGCGTTCGCCACCGCCGCCACAACGCCCGCCGTCGCGCCGCTGCCATCGGAGATAACGGTCATATAGCGGAGATCTACGCCGCTGATCGTTCCGGTAACTTCTTTGAAGAAGCCGACCTTCTCGCCCGAACCGACGATGGTAAAGTCGCTGAGGATATGACCGCCGCCGTTATAACTGCCGTACAACGTACCGACAACGGAATCATTGTAAACCGCGAATTCGCCTCTCGTCAAGCCGCTGATATCCGCAGTTTGAACGTAGGTCGCCGCGATCCCGAGCGCGTTAAGCGCGCCGCTCTCGGATTCGAGAAGCGAGAGCTCTTTGCGAGTAGCCACGTTAAACTCGTACGCGTTATGATCCGAAACGCCGAGGGCGGAAACCGTAAGGCGCTTATCCGAAGTCACTTCGTAGTTATTTCCGAGTTCGATCTTGATCGCGCTGTTCGCGCCGTTTACTTCGTAATTCTTGATCGCGCCGCTCGCCGCAGTCTTCGCCGCGTTAAAGTCGGACAAGGTTACGGTGAAGGATCCGAGCGCGATTCCGTCAGAGGAGGCGAGCGCCGCCTTTTCGCTGTCGCTGAGGTCCTCGCCGAGGAGTTCGAACGCATTTACGGAAATCGCCGTGAACGCGCCGTCCTTCCAGCTCTGTACGAAGTTGTTAAAGCCGACTTTTACGCCGCGCTTCGCGATGATCCATTCTTCGCTCGCAACGTTTACGCCGTTCTCGATCGTGTAATTCTCGTTATCCACCGAAGCGACGCTCGTAACGTAAGATCCCGCGTTTACGGGCATATCCGCGCTGCCGCTGTAAGACAGGATAAAGCCGACTTCGTCTCCTTCCACAACGTTCGCGATGCGGCCCGTCGCGCCGTTTTGCGCGCTGCCGTTATACACGAGATCGCCATCATACGTCCATTCGACTTCGATCGGACGAGGATCGATCGAGGCGTCCACGGTGATCGCCGCGCCGACCGTTACGTCTTTATAGCGATTGACCGTGTATCTTTCGAGGCCTGCGTGGAGCGCGCCGTCGTAGGGAACGAAGGAGTAGGTAACGATCTCCACGTAGTCGCCGTCGGGATCGGGTACGTACACGCCTTCATCTATGTCGTAAGAGAAGCGCATCCAACCGTCGTGTTCGTTCTCGTCATACGCAACGTAATCGCGATTTACGAGCTTCGCATACTCGCCCGTCTCTTGCGAGAGGAAGAACATATCTTCCGCGTAAGCGTGCGCGTTCTTATTATAGAGGCGATAGACGCCGCCGTCTTGCGTATAAGCGTAAGAAGCGGAAACGTTCTCTTTGGTCGCCTTCGTCGCGTTGTAAGTCGCCGCGGTAGCACGATCGCTTCCCGACACGATCACTTGATACTTGTAGTTCGTATCGAACTTGAAGGAGAAGCTCAGCGCCGCACTTTCGCAAGAAACGGTCTCGCTGTTACCCGTCGCGGTAAAGTTCGTCAGGTATTCGACGCCGTCATTGAACTCTTCGCCTTCCACGATATCCGATACGCTTACGATGAAGTTCTCGCCGCCGATCGAGAAAGTATACGTTCTCGTTCCCGCGCCGCTGACGCCCGCGACCGCACCCGAATAGAAGGTAGCGGACTTATCGTACACCTTGCGCATCGAAGAGCCGACCGTAACGGTCAAGAGACGCTCGTTCACCACCCAATTCAAGGAGAGGTCGGTCACGTCGAGGTTGTAGTTCTTCAAGAGGTTCTCATCTCCGCCCGACAGCTCGGAAACGGTGGCGAGGTATCTGCCCGCGTCCGTTTGCGTCGTCGCGTCGTGATCCGCGCCCGCTTCGCTGTTTACGACGAGGTCGATGCCGTCCATAACGGCGTCGTTAAAGCGCTGGATCGAAACGCCGTAATTCTCGGCGTAAGCGCCGAACTCACCGCTAAACGCGACGTATCTGCGGAATTCCGGATTGTAAACGCAGAGGGTCATCGCGCGGTAGTAGTTCGCGCCGTCTTTATAGTAAACGTAAGAATCGTTTTGATCCTCTTCATTTCCGGTAAAGGCGGTAAAGGAGCTGCCGTTCTTCGAATAGAAGAAGTAATTTCCGTTCTCCGCGGTCAGGGTTTTGAGTTCATACTCGTTGCCCGTACGCGAATAGAGCTGGATATGCGTGCCGTGCGTCGCCGGGTCGTAAGGAGTAAAGAGTCCGTTTACATACACGTTGCCGCCGCTTGCATTTTGTTCCGCCGTTTCGATGGTGGTCGCCGCCGCGTAAACGGTGTGCGCCGTACCGTCGTAGGTAAAGGCGGAGTTCACGTATTGCTGCGTCAATTCTTCATCCGAGAACCACCAGATACGCGCGTCTCTCTTCCTCATCGTCAGATTGTAAGAAGTTTCGATAACGTTGTAGTTGTTCTTATAGGTCTCGTACTCTTCGCCTTGATCCTCTTTCCAGTTCGCAACGAAGGTGTAATCGCCCGCGTCTTTGAAGGAAACGGTCTCGTCGAAGTTGCCGTCCGCATATACGCTGAGATCCATCCAGATCTTGTTACCCGTGCCGTCGAGGTTGATACCGCCGTCCGAGCCGAGCGCGGTGATGTAAGCGCCGAGAGTGGAGGTTTGATCCACGCCGCAGTACTCGAAGTCAACGTACTCAACCGGGATACCCGCGGACATAAACTCGATCGTCGTGTCATAAGGCACGATCTTAAGATAGCCCACTCTGCTCCACGCATTGTAGTTACCCGTCTCGCCGACCGTGGCGACGACGATATAGCTCGCGACCTCGTCTCCTTCCTTGATAACGTTCTTCGCCGCGTTGCCGTCCGCAAAGTCGTAAGTCAATTCGTACTTCTTGTCGGTATCGATCGAAGAGAGGAGGACGTAACTCTCGCCGTATCTGACGTATTCGCCTTCCGCATTTTCCACATACGTATCTTCCACGAGCGCGTATCTGACGTTCGTTACGGGCAGGTATGCGTCGCCGACGAGCCAGTACGTTCCGGTTTCGTCGTTTCTCGCGTAATGCGCGATCGCGGGAGCGATCTCGTAACTGATGGTCGCGACCGTTCCGTCCGCATAGGTCAAGGAGGACGCGTTCAGGTAATTCATCACGCGGCTGAATCGATCGCCCGCGATCACGTCGCTGTAAAGGACGCCAACGCCGCCTATCTTCGCGTAAGCACCGTTCTCGTCTTCCGTTTCGCAAGACGCGTCGCTGAATCTTTCGATCGAAGCGATCTCGTAATACGCGCCTTCGTACAGGACGAACTCGCCCGCCACCGCGGGAGCGAAGTATTCGGTACCGGCGCGCGAGGAGGCGTAAACCGCGTAATCGCTGCCCTTGTAGGTTACTTCGATGGTTGCGTTCGCGTACTCGTCGAGGAAGTAGAATTCCGCGTCGCCGCGCGATACCGCAACGGTTACGCTGCCGAACCAAGCCTCGTAATCGGAGTCGCCTTCGTAAGAAGCGTTGATCGTGTACGGCGTTACGACGCCGTTTTCGATCTTAACGTTCTTAACGCCGTTCGAAGCAACGTCGCCGCCCACGTAGGTAAAGGTGATCGCCGCGTCGTCATACGGCAATTTGATCGATCCGTCTTCGGAAGCGAAGGTAGCCGCCGTCGCTTCGTATCTTCTCTCACCCGCGTGCGCTTCCGCGTCATAGGAGACGAACTCGCCGTTGATAAAGACGTAAGCGCCGTCTGCCTTTTCGGCGTAAGAGGTTACGAAGTAGGAAACGGTGGATCCGTTCGAGTACGTCCAAGCGTCCGCACCTTCGAAGCGCAGGTAAGAGGCAAGGCTCGCCTTTCTCATTACGATCGTCTTTTCGAGGTCGGATTCGCTGACGCCCGTGATCTCGTAGTTACCGAGGTCGCCGCTGACGTCCGCAATGTCGCTGATCGCGAATGTGTAAACGCCCGCGTGCTTGAACTCGCTCGCCGCAACGCCGTCCTTTTCGAGGTTAAAGCTCAAAGTTCCGTCGTCATCGCCGAGGAGCGCGAGGGTCGCCGAGATCGAAGATTTTTGATCTTTGCCGTTATAATAATAGGTTCCGCCTTCTCCCGCCCAAGTGATGTCGGAAACCGCGTACTTATCGATCCTAGCGTCTTCTATGGTAAGATCCGACGATGCAATGCCGTAATCGCCGAGGAGAACCGCCCAATCTTCCGCGGAGATCGCGCTCGGACGATTTGCGCTCACACCGTACGTACCTGCGTCTCTATATACGCTATCGCCCGCCGCGTTGCCCGTGGCGCCCGTAACGGTCACCGGCAAAACGAGGTCGCTTTCGCCTTCCGCATACTCGGTAATATCCTCTCCGAGGAGCGCGATCACCGCGCCTACGGATTGAACGAAACCGTTATACGTTACGTGCGTGTTGTTCCAAGTAAGAGCGGAACCGTCAAGCGCCGTAACGGAAGCGTTCGAAACGTCTTCCATCTCGTAATTCTCGCTTGCCGCACCGCCGAGGAGGAAGGTAGCCGAGAGGTTCTCACCGACGTGACGCGTTTCGAACGTCGCCGTGGCGAAGACTTCGTCGTCCTCCATAACGGAGGAAGAAGTAAAGTCGGAAACGGTCAAATCTTTGGTCGCCGTTCCGTCGTACGCTTTCGTAAGCGCGTTCGCGAGGGTGATCGTTCTCTTTCCGATCGACCAAACGTTCGTCGCGGTCACATCGGACACGACGTAATTGCCGTTATTCGAAGACGCCGTGGTAACGTAATCCTCGCCCGCGTTCATATAGCGATCGTTCAGGTAAGTAAAGGTGACCGCGTCGCCCGGGCAAACCTCGCCGTCCGCGTCGGAGGAGAGAACGCTTTCCGTCAGATACTCTGCGGTCAGAACGTAATTTTGCTTGTTATACACGAGCGCAGAGAAGTCCGTTCCGCTGTTTGCACCGTTCGTCCATCTCCAAGTTACGTCGATCTCTTTCGCTTCGATCACGACGTCGTAGTTCATAAAGTCCGCCGTGTAAGAGTATCTTACGCCGTCATACTCTTCTTCTTCGCCGATCAAAACGTATTCTTCGCCCACGAGCTTGTAAGCGCCGGTCTCGGAAGAAGTATATCCGATCTCGCTCCACTTATAGTTGGAAGCAAGATACTCGCCGTTATCCGTAATACCGGTGACGGACGCTCTGTGTCTGCCCGCCGGGATCGCTTCGAAGGTGATCGAGCTGCCCGTCGCGCTTCCGGTTTGTTCAACACCGTTTACGACGAAGCGATAGTTAAAGGTAAGCGTTTCGCCTTCAACGACGCCCGTTACGGAAGCGATCTTGCCTTGCGCCGTCTTGTAATACACGCCCGTCCAATTCTCGGTGTTCGTCCAGCTTACGTACAAAGTCGCTTGCTCGATCTCGATTTCTCTCGAGGTCTCTCCGCTGAACGTGTAGTTCGAATAGAATGCTTCGTCCACGATCGCGACGTAATCGCCCGCGTTCTTGAACGCCGACTCCGAACCGTCTTTCTTAAAGCCGATATTGGAAAGCGCGGAAGTAAAGGCGAGGGTGCCGTCGTGCGGGGTTCCCGCAAAGGTTACGGAAACGGTGTTGTTTCTGTCTTCTCCGTTATAGACGTATCTTTCGCCGACCGTCCAATTCGAAGCGGTCAAGGTTACGGCGTACGGGTTGACGGTCATTTCAGCCACTTCGCTTATGAAGGACAGATAGTTATCGTCTTCCGCAACGGCAACGACGTAGTAGGTTCCGGCGTTTACGACGCCCGCGCTCATATCCGTCCAGCTTGCGCGATCGAATGCCACGAGCGAGGTCGAGTAATAATAGGTTACGATAGCTTCGCTCGTAACGTTGCCGAGGATCGAGCGACCGCTCGCCGCGTAAGAATCGGCGGAGGGCTTTACAGTGTAAGACGAGATGAGCGTTTCGTCAAAGCTCGTCGAAGAAGTAAGTTCGTCGCCGCGGAGCGCCGCAAAGAGCGCGGCACCCGTGTAGGTCGTTTCGGACGCGTTCAGATAGAACAGTCCGTTTTCGCCGTCCGCATAGTACATATACGCGGGATTGATGATCCAATCGATCGAGGCGGTTTCGGAAAGCGCGTAGTTGCCGGTCG
>DGWX01000058.1:56248-71407 GCA_002395405.1 Christensenella sp. UBA4247 | reverse complement strand
AGCGCGATCGTTTCCGACATCGTAACGGCGGCAACGCGCGAAGCGCATAGGCGTTACCCTTTCATCTTGGAAGAAGCCGCGCAAAACTTCAACGATGACTTTGCCAGCGAATATTTTATCCGCCTTTCCGCAAAAGACGAAACGGGCGTTCTTTCCGCTATTACGGGAATTTTCGGAGACGCGGGCATTTCGATCGACACAATGGTTCAAAAATCCGGTTCGAACGGGAAAGCTACGATCGCCTTCGTCACGCAAAAAACGACCGAGCTTACTTTCAGAAAAGCCCTTGAAACTCTGAAAGCTTCCCCGTGCATCTCGGAAGTTTCCAGCGTAATCCGCGTGGAAAAATAATCCGGTTCAGAGCAAAAAAAAACCGCAACGAAAAGTTGCGGTTTTTTTATAACTGCCGAACACGATTCGATCGGATCCTATCAGATCATATCGGGATCGTCGTCCTTTTTATCCTCTTCGGAATCATCGTCATTGAAGAAATTGTTGCTCTTGGCGATCACGAGATCGTCATCGGAATGCGAGGAAGAATCGGGGATCACGATCTCGTCATCCGAAACGTCATCCGAAACGTCGTTCGAAACGTCGTTCGGCGATCCGTAAGGCGAAACGGCGGAAGACTCGGGAACGTCAAACTCGTCATCCAAGAACAGATCGTCCTCAAAAGAGCGCGTCGGAGAAGCGGATCCTTTTGCTCCGGAGGGAGTAAACGCCATCGGACGGAAGCCTTTCGGTTCGGAAGATTTCCCTTTCTTGGACTTTTTGTCCTCTTTCTTTTTATCCGCCTTGGATTCTTTGGACTTAGCCTCTTTCTTATCCTTCTTTTTCTTTTTATCTTCCGGTTCGCTTTCGAAGAGGCTGTCCGTGTTCTCTTTCGGTTCTTCTGCCTTTTCTTCCTGCGGCTCGCTCGAAGGAACGAAGGCGGAAACAGTCTTCTTCCCTTTCGTTTTCTTTTCTTTCTTATCCTTTTTCGACTTCTTTTTATCGTCCTCTGCGATCGGTTCGGAAGGTTCGACCTCGTCTTCGCGCCCGATCTCATCGGCGGACGAAGCAAAGAGATCGTCCGTATTTTCCTGAACAATCTCTTCTTCTTTGGCTTTGACGGGTTCATCGGGCAAAGCTACATTCGAATCGGAGAAGAGATCGTCCGAATCGGAATTTTGCGTTTGAGTAGCGGCAGATTTGGGGGTTGCCACGGAGATAAAGCCGCGCTTTCCGCCTTTTGCGAGGGCTTGCTCTCTCTTTTTCCTTTCCTTTTCCGCTTTCTTTGCGGCAAGTTCCGGAGCCATCGCTTCCTTCTTCGCTTTCGATTTCTTAGCGAGTTTAACGATCGCAACGACGAGGAAATAAATCAAAACACCCGCCGCGATGCAAACGACGCCCCAAATGATATAAAACCACTCTTCCGCTTGCGCGATCGCCACGTAATACGTACCATTATCCGCATACACGAGGGTTGCGCCCGATTGAGACAAAGTAAACGCCTTCGGATTCTTTGACGAATAAAGCGCAACGGCAACGAACCCGTCCCCTTTCAAATCTTTATCAAGGGGAAGCGCGATCGAAACTTTTCGATCGGGTTGCTCTCCGTTTGCCGTATCGAGTTTATAAAGCCGCACGGTCTTATAGAGCATAATACCCGCGAAGATCCGTTTGTTTTGCTTATAAATCGGATCGGAGGAAGCAACCGCCGTTGCGGTAACCACGTTTTGCAAATAGATCATCGTAATCGTTCCGGGAAGAACGGTGATCGTAAAGTTCGGGTCGGTCTCTACTTCCCCGACCACGATCGGAGTTACCGCGTTCGCTCCGTCGTCCGGCTCGAACGCGGGAACGCCGTATTGCACTTTCAAAGAGGCAAGAACGGTGGCGGAAAGCCTCGTTCCGTTTGCGTTCATATATTTGAGGGTCGGAAGAATGTCTCGACCGGTATTTTCGAAGGTCTGACTCTCGACCGTAACGGTTATGGGGCGAGGAAGGATCGTAAACATCGTATCGCCGTAAGTTACGCCGCGAACGTTGAAATTGAAATAACGACTGACGTCCACTCCGGAATCGGTTACGATAAAGGAAGAGGCGCTGTTATCCACAAGCACTCGATAGGTGCCTGCGTCCTCGCCTGCTTCACGTCCGATCGAGCTTGCGGTGGATAAAGTTAAGGAACCGAGTTTCTCTTTTTCGGTTTTTTCGATCGTAAAAGCGATAACGGGATTTTGATCTCCGTAATACTTGCTGAGAACGGCGTTTTCCGAAATACGGACGGTGATGTCCGTTTTGACGACGGTATAGGTACGAGAAGTATCGAAGTATAAGTCGTAATTCGAAATGACGCTTTTACCGGATGAATTAACGACGGTAACCGTTCCTCTCGTAATACGGAAAACAAAGGGATCGTCCGTCGGTTCGGAAGAGAGAACGCCGCTGATCCTGTCGCCCGCGACGGGATTCGTAATATATGCTTCGGTTATATTTCGATTGTCGTGATCGCGATCGAGAACGTTCATTGCCGTGCGATCAAAGCCGACGGTGTATTGCACGCTTTGATTGACGGGAGAAACGGTAATGCGCCTTTTGCGAACTTCAA
This sequence comes from Christensenella sp. UBA4247, assembly GCA_002395405.1. Lineage (GTDB taxonomy): Bacteria > Bacillota > Clostridia > Christensenellales > CAG-1252 > CAG-1252. The sequence continues at coordinate 68,814 of DGWX01000058.1, read as the reverse complement.
ACGTTCCGTTCTTTAAGGTAATATTATAATTGGCGCTGACGTCGTCACCCGCTCCGTTTCGGATGGACACCGCCGAAAGCGTAACTCTGTATTCGCCTGCGTTTTCACCTTCAGCTCGATGCGGGGTTCCGACGATCACGTCGTTATAGATCAAAGAACCGGAACTTACGACAGCCGTTAAAACCGGATCGGCTTCGCCGTAAAGTTTATATTGCCCTTCTTCGACTTCGATCGTAATTGCGCGTTCGCGGATGCGATAGCCCGCATTCTCGATCTTGAGCTCGAAAAGATCGGAAAGCGTAACTTCCGACCCGTCCAAAGTAACGGTTCCCGCAAGAGCGTCGTTTAAAACAAGCGTTCCGACCGAGATCGGATACCAACCGACCGCCGTTCCCTTTTCGCGCGAAAGTTCGCCGACGAGGAAATCCGAATCGCTCAAATTCGGGAAAACAGCCGAAAGAGTTTCCTCGGAGTAGCTTGCGGAATAGCGGATCACGCTTTCCACCGCAAAAGGATTGTATTCGCGGCTGACGTCCACGGGCGTAATGTCCACGGCGCTTTTCGTAATCGAAGCGCGGAACGCATCGTGTTCGAGGTCGTAAAGATCGCTCGCACCTTCGGTAAGAGCAAAGAAGGATGAGAGGTTGATCGATATATCGCTACCCGGAAGGCAGGTTTCAAACGCACCTTCGATCGAGCCGGAAAGAGAGAACGGGAAAGCGCCGTTTACCTTAACCATTTCGCCCAAACGAACGCCCCCTTCCTCTTTAACGGAGAGGGTCGGGAGTCCGGAGAATGCCGCGACGTAAGTTCCGTCGAATTGCCTACTTACAGGGGAAACCCCTCCCACTTTCAAAACGGCCTTCTTGATCTCGAAGCGAGCTTTCGGAAGGGTCGCGCCGTCAAACCCGCCGTCCGCAACGGAAACGAGTTCGGACGGGCGAAGCGGAACGAGCGTTCCGTTTACGTTAATGGTATAATCCCACAGATCGATCAGGAAATAAACTTCAACGGCGTAATTGCCGGGAAGAGAAGGCGCGCTCGAAAGAGGGCTGTAAACGCCGTCCGCAAGCGCGTAATAACGAACGCGATAATGCGTGTCGTAAGTCAGCATAACGATCCCCTCTCCGCTTTCGGTTTGGACGGTAAAAGAAGGTACGTAAGCTTTCTCGGTTCCGTCGTAATAGAAAGAAGCGGGCGCTTGCCAATCCACCGTCATCTCCCTCGGCGCAAAGATCTCGAACGCATATAGAATTACGTCGTTCGAAGAAATATACAGCGCGTTCTGCGGTTCGTAAGAACCGAGCGTATCGCCGATCCGATACGCCGTATTATCGCGAAGGAAGGTAAACTTTACTTCGTAACGACCGACGGCGGAAGGAGCGGTCGCGCTCTCCGCGCCTCCATCTTCGATATAAGTGACGGCATAATCAACGCCGGCTTGGAAAGGAACGGTGGAAAAACGATTGACGAAAGTAGCGTCGATCGCTTTCGCCGATCCGTCGAACGCGAAAGTCTGCGGCATTTCAAAATGCACGTCCAAACGGGTTTGATCTTTGATGCGGAAAACGAAATCCACGTAGCAACCGTCCGCAACGGGCGAACCTTCCATATCCGCGCCGAGCTCGGTCTTTCCGCTGAGGAATGTATAACGCTCTTCGGAAAGATAGGCGTCAGACACGCCGTCTTTTTGCATAACGACGCGCGCCACGTAATAACTCTTTTGGGTCGGCTTGCTCTCGCTACCCGTCCCGCTGACGACGCCCTGATAATCCGACGTAAAATAATAGATCTTATAGTCGCCCGAGAATGCGGAAACCGCCGTGGAATAAGAATCGGTCGTCGGATCATAGGCGTAAAAGGCAACGGATGAAACGCCTTTCGCCGCCGTCGTGTAATACAGATCGGAATCGAAAGTAACGCGAACTTCGACCTCACACGGGATCACGCTGAAAATCACGTTCGCTTCCGTTTCCCAAACGTAAGCGGAGGAAACGGTCGATCCGTCGTCTCCGACGGAAGAGGCGGAAGAAAACAAAACGCTGTCGTTCGAAGAGGATACTTCGTGCCGATAGGCGCCCGTTCGAACGGGGGAAGTTGCCGTTAAATAATCAACGCCGTTATCGGAAGAATAATACTGATCGGAAATGCCGAGAGAAATGCCGACCGAGGCAAATTGCCCCGCCGTTTTATAACTTTGATCGGCATAGCGTCCGTTCAGCGCGCCGAAAGTAACGGAAGGACTGACAGCCGAACCCGTGTACATCGCGCGATAGGAAAGCGGAACGGTAAATAAAACGTCCACGGAGAGTTTTTGAACGGTAAACGCCAAGCTCCGCCCAACGAGATTCAAGCTCCCGTTTCGATCGTTTGCGAGCGTCGTTCGGACATAATAATTCCCTGCCGCCTTATAAGGCTCCACGCGATAAACGGGCGACGCGGAAGCGATCGCGTATTCAACGGTAAACGAAAGATCGAGGGGGCGGGCGTCCGCCGTCAGACTAACGGAATAGTCCTTATTGACCCCGTCATAAACGAGATCCGCACTTTCCTCTTTCAAAGTATAAGTTACCGTAACGTCTTTTTGCGAGAGAGTAAAGGAAACGCTCGTAAATCCGCCGCGTACGATCCCCTTTTCCTCGTCCGAACGAAGGAAGGTTACGAGACATTGATAATCGCCCGAATAGAGCGGGTGTGAGGAAGGAAGATAGCTTTCGGTAGAGGAATCGAACGCAAAGTAAGAAACCTGATAATCGACCAGCTCGGAAAGATCGATCGAAGAAGCTCCGTTATAGAAAGAGAGGATCGGCTCCTTTACGCCGCCGTCAAAAGTCAGATCGATCGAAGCGGTGGAAACGCTTGCCCAAGTATTCGCACCCGCGATTTTATAATGATAGGCGGCAATATCGCCCGCCTTAACGTTATAAACGGAAAGCGCGGAGGAAAATAAGGCGACCGCAAAATAATCTCCCGGCAAAGATGGCGCGGCGGAAAGCAAAGAATACGCCGCTCCCGACTTCGCGTAATAAGAAACGGAATAATCCGTTCCGAGCGCCAGCGGAAGAGAAGATGCCGTCAATCGATCGGAAAAAGAGAAACTGCCGTCCTCAAAAGTAACAGAGAGCGGACGATATACAACGGAATACGCGCCGCGATACAAGTCTCCCGCCGCAACGCCGAGCGACGGAACCGCCGACGTAAAGCAAACCTCAAAGAAATAAGAGCCGACGGCGGAAGGAGCGGAAGAACCGATCAAAGACCCGTTCGCCTGATAATAATCGATGGAATACAGACCTTGGAGAGAAGAACCGACGTCTCCGCCTTGGGAGAAAAACAAAAGCGCGGGAACGACGCCGGAACCCGTATAATAATTAACCCCGCCGTTCGCCGCCGTTACGCCGAGCGTTCCCCCCGTTACGATTTGAAACTCTTTTACGATCTCCGTACCCGCGTCGATATTGTAATCGGAAGTAACGCGCGCATAGGAAGAAAACGTAACGATCACGCGATAGCGCCCCGCGGAACCGGGATAACCGCTCGCAACCGCTTGCCAGCTTCCGAGGGCGGTATTATAGACTTGATAAGAAACGGAAAACTTTCTTTCGCCGCTCGCCGTATAAACCGAAGTAAGAGCGGAAGAAGAAAGATCGAAAAATAACGGGGAAAGTTCGATCGCACCCGCTCCGGAATTCATGATCACGTAATCGAGCAGATCGTCTGCGTCGTTATTGATCGAATACGAAACGGTATAAGGAACGGGGGTAACGGCAAAGGAAAGGTCGGTATAATCGCCCGCAGCTACGCCGTAAGACGCGGAAGAGGAAGTAAACGTTACGCGATACACGTAAGCGCCGACTTCGGAAGGCGTAAACGAAACGGCTCCGCTGCCCTGCGTCAAAACGCGTCCCACTTCCGAATTTCCTCCGAAAGAGGAAGGCGCGATCACTTTCGTTTCGTAAGAACCGACGGCAAGAAGTTTGGCTTTGGACGCGTCGGAAAGCGTAACGGCCGACGCGCGATCTACGTACATCGAAGACGTCGTTAAGGAAAGGCTGAGAGCCGCGCGCGAAACGCTGAACTCGCGATACAGATAGCGATTGCCCGATCCGTCCGTTTGAAGAGCGGAAGTCGCTTCCGTTTTCGAAAGGTCAACGGAAGACAATATGCGCGCTACGAGACGGTAGGTGCCGACTTCGGCGCAACTGATCGTCGTTTCAAAGGAAGAAGTCAGACGACTATAATACTCGATCGAAAGAGAATAGTCGGTTCCCGCCGTCAACGCCTGCCCTTCTACTCGAAGAGAGGTGCCGGAAAGAACCGAAGAATAAAAATCGGTATGCGCATCGTCCAAAACGAGAGTGGAAACACCGTCCAGCGCGGAAGAAAAAAGAGATAAATTTTCTTTTACGATGGAATACCGGCTCTCGCCGATCACGACGCCGTGAGAAATAACGAGGGGGGTTACGGCGGTATTGCGATAGCCGTTCAAGGTATCTTCCGCAACGACGCGAACGAAATATGTACCGACAAGAGAAGGAGCGGAAGAAAGCGCGCGACGATCGGCGTCGAAATACTTCAAAGAAAAGTTCGCGCGATGAGAAGAATCGGAGTCTTTTTCCCATAGGGTGGCGTCCGAACTGTGATAAAGGTTAAAATCAAAGACGGGAGCGCTGCCCGTGTATAAAACGGAAGACGGAAGCTTTTCCCCGCCGAAAGTTACGTCCGCTTCCAGATAAACGGCGGATTCCGCCGCATAAGAGGAAGGAAAGAGCGGGAAGAGAAATAAAAGCGCCGCCGCGGCGATCAAAAGCGATATCCATATAAAAAGGTGATAATTTTTACGTAATGCGCGCATTTTGCACCCCTATTATTATATTTATACAACATAATAATAGCACTTTTCACGCGCGCGTGCAATACTTTACCTATAAATTCCCGCGTTCACGAAGACGTTTTCGAGCGCCTCTCCGAAAAGCGATTGATAATCCTTTTTACCGAACGCAACGTTACAGCCGAAAATCAGAAGCGCTTTCGGAAGCGAAAAGCTTTCGGATCGAACTTCCACTTCTTCCAAACAGGCGGATATTTCCGAATTTATTACCTTGAAAGGAACGTACAAAGAAAACGCGGTTCGGTTTGGCAAAAACCCGAGTTTATACTGATTCGAAAGCTCTCTGAAATCCACCGTGATCTTTGCGCGGGCTGTCAGAAGTTCTCCGCTCTTTTCAAAGGTAATTTCTTCCATATGACAGCGGATCGGAACGGCGCTCGTTCGAGACGAGACGATCCGCGCAAAGACGTAAGCGACTTCCTCGTCCGTTAAAGGCGAAGCAAGCGGCGTCATTCTGCCTTGAAAAGCGAAGGATTTATAATCGGGCACGCCGTCGTAATGCAAGCAATCGGAGAGTTTGTTTTCCAAGTTCGAAACAAAAAGTTCCGACATCGGTTCGAGAAAAGTATATTCCGCCGCCCCGTCATGATAAAAAACGGACGCTTTTCTTTCTTGCTTTTCGGGCGCTTGCCCTACCGCCGACTCTTCTCGCGCTTCCTTCTCGTTTTCCGCCGTTTCGTTTGTTCGATCATTCGATCCTTCGTCCAATGGAGAATATTTCCTTTCGGAAAAAACGCCCATCGTCAAGCTCGCTTTTTCTTCGAAAGAAAAAACAAAGGAAGGAGAAAGATTCCAAAACAAAAGAGAGACCGCGAGCGCGATCGCGGAAAACGCAGCGATCAAACCTCTCATTGATCTTCCCCTTTTGTATATAAAAAACGCACGAGCGCGTGAACGATCATCTCCTTACCTTCCTTGCCTTCGGGCGTAGGAAACAAAGGATAACAGTGCGGTTGCCCCTTCTTTTCCTCATACTCAACGTTCATCTTTCTTTTTCGGCAAGCGTCCCAAAACTTCTTGATCGAAGGAAGAAATACTTCGTTTCCACCCGCGAGTATCAGCATTTCTTTTCCTGCGTAATCCCCGTAAATAGGGCTGAGTTTCGGGCTGTCGTAAGGGAGATCGTATGCCCAAAGTCGAGCCACCGCTCGCAAACGGTCCACGGACAATAGGACGTCTTTCTTTTGCATTTCTTCCGCTTCACGGTCGGGATAAATATCGAGGTAGGGAGAGATCAAGACAAGTTTATCCGCGTCCGCCTTCTCCTGCGACAAAACGAGACACAAAGCCGCGCCGCTGCTATCCCCGAGGAATACGACGCGCCCTTGCTTTCGTAAAAAAACGTAAAAATTATTCAAAACCGCTATGCAGGAAACGGCGGTACAGATCGGGAGTTTCGGGTAGATCGGAAAGAAAACTTTCGCGTGTGTGTTCCTCGCAATATACGACGCGAACTTTTCCTGCGCTTTCTTATGCGCGTTTACATAGCCGCTTCCGTGTAAGTACAAGATCGCGGCGGAACTTTCCACTTCGGAAGGGATGAAGACGTAATAACGCATTCCGCAATAAACGCCCTCTTCCGTCCGAACTCCCGCCACACGAGAAGGGATTTTCTCTCCTTTTTTATAAAGAATCGCGTTTTTTCTGAGTTTTTTATAAAAAACTTTCGGACTGCGCGGCTTGGATACGCCGGCAAGTCGAAACAATCCTTCTATAACTTTGCTTTCTACGCTCATACGCGCATTATGGACGAAAAAGAAGGGAATGAAACGAGGAATATAAAAAAAGTCCGCCTCTCTTTTGAAGAGAAGCGGAAAGGATTTGATTTCGAATTATTTTTCGAGCAAAGCGAGAACGTTCTTCTCGATACCCGCAGCGTCGATCTCGTAATGAGCGAGGATATCTTTGCGAGCCCCGATAATGGAGAACTCGTCGGGAACGCCGAGGCGCTTAAACGCCTTAACACCGCCGTTTTCCGCGATCACTTCGGAAACCGCGCTGCCGAGCCCGCCGATAATGTTATGATCTTCCGCGGTTACGATACCCTTCGTTTCTTTCATCGCTTTTAAGATCGCGTCTTGATCGATGGGTTTGATCGTGTGCATATTGATCACGCGGAGGGAAACGCCCTTTTCTTTCAAAGAACGCGCGGCAACGAGAGCTTCGTGGACCATACTACCGCACGCAATACAGGTAAAATCGGTTCCTTCATTCATCAAAACGGATTTCCCGATCTCGAATCCATACGAATCGGTATTATAAACGTCATAATCCGTTCCTCTGTTGATTCGAATATAGATCGGACCGTATTTTTCGTAAGCCGCTTTGGTCGCAAGCTGCGTTTCGATGTAATCCGCGGGGCAAATGATCGTTAAATTCGCCATTCCGCGAAGCGCGGCGATATCTTCCAGCGCGTGGTGCGTGCTGCCCGCCTGAGAAAAAGAAGTTCCGCCGTGCGACCCGAGCATTTTAACGTTCAGATCCTGATAGCAAATATCCGTATGGACCTGATCGAGGTCGCGTAAGGAAGCGAATACAGAGAAAGTTGCCGCAAAGGGAACCATTCCTCCCGCGGCAAGACCCGCCGCCATACTCATCATATTTTGTTCCGCGATGCCCACGTCGAAAACGCGCTCGGGATATTTCTTTTGCATCAAAGTGACCTTAACGGATCCCGCAAGGTCCGCAGACAGCGCAACGACTTCTTTATGCTCGTCCGCAAGGGAGGTCAAGGCAAGACCGAAGGCTTCGGTCGTACTTCTTGCGTCACCGGAAATAACTGCGTAATCTTTCATTTATTTGCCCTCCTTTTCCGCTCTTTCGATACGCGCTTTTTCATATTCGTCCAAATCCTTGAACGCTTCGGCAAGCTGCTCCTCGTTTAAGGTGCCATAATGCCATTTGTAATTATCGCGCATAAAGCCGACGCCCTCTCCTTTGAACGTATTCAAAATAATGCAGTAAGGCTTGTCCGAATCGTTCGCTTTCGCTTTTTCGAGGGCGGAAATGATCTCGGGGAAAGAATGCCCGTCGATCTCCAAAACCTCGAATCCGAACGCGCGCCATTTATCCGCAAACGGTTCAAGGCTCATTACGTCTTCCGTGCGGCCGTCGATCATACATTTATTTCTGTCCACGAGGGTAACAAGGTTCGTCATTTTGAAATGCGACGCGCTCATCGCCGCTTCCCAAACGCTTCCTTCGTCACACTCGCCGTCACCGAGAAGAACGTAAGTAAAATAATCTTTTTTGTTTAGCCTTGCCGCCATAGCAAGCCCGAGACCGATCGATAGACCGTGTCCGAGGGAACCGGTGGAAGCTTCGAGGCCGGGAACCTTTCTCTTGTCCAAATGGACGCCGAAAGGAGAACCCGTATGGTTATAAGTCGGGAGAAGCGCTTCGTCCACAATGCCGAGGTCGGCAAGAATGGGAGCGGTTATAACGCCCGCATGCCCTTTGCTGATGATCAGCCGATCGCGGTCGGGAGAAAGATAATTCTCCTTGCTGAAATTCATAACGTGATAATACAGCGCAACGAGAACGTCCGCGCTGCTGTATGCGCCGCCGATATGCGCGCCTTTCGCCCAAACGCAAACCTCAGCGGTTTTGCGCCTGATGGCGGAGACTTTTTTTTCGAGTTGGATCCATTGATTTTTGGTAAGTGACATCATAAAGCCCTCCTTACTTAATTATAGACGAACGACGCTTAAATAGCAAGTTAAAGTAATACAAAATCACGTCTTCCCCAAAGGAAATTTGCGGATAAAGCGAAAGGTCTTTATCATTTACCTTTTTGGGAGAAAGCCTGCCTCGCGCGGCTTCTCCGTTTTTATCAAAAAGAGTCAGGCAACCTTTCAAAATATGTTCCGCTCGCAGCTTATAAGAAGGATCGGAAGAGGCTCGTGCAAATCGATCGAAGGCATACGCGACTGCCGCCGCCTCGACCGAGGGAGAATATCTTCCGACGCTCCCCGAAGCGTAATCTCGAGCGACGGAGAATGGGATCGAATCTTCCGCATAAGAAAGAGAAGGCGCGAAAAACGCGTTCAGCCTGGCAAGGTGATCTTCCGCAAGAATCAAATAATACGAGTTCTTCGTAAGGAGATACGCGTCGGAAAGAAGCGAAAGAACTCCCGCTATCTTTTCGGGAGTAAACGGCGCTTTCGAAGAACAAGAATACCCGTTTCCGCCGCAGGCGATCGCGTCCGCAGCCTTTACGATCGCCTCTTTTAAAGAGGACGCGATCGCTTCTTTCTCCTCCCTTTTCAAAGCGAAAAAGACTTCGGAAGCAATTATGGGGGATCCGATCTCTCCGCTTTCCAGATACGAGGTTAGAATAGTCGCGCTTTCGATCAAATACGAGAGATCTTTTTTATATAAATACTCTTCGAACTTGATCGCGGCGGCAAAAGGTCGATCCGCGTTTTTTTTGCGCTCGAATAAGCGCACGCGTTTTTTCTTTTCCGACGAAACGAACGCGTCGGAAAAAATCTCACGATCGTAAAAATCGAGCGAATCGTTTAAAGCGGTCGTAACAGAATCGACAAAGATCTCGCCTTCGTTTAAAGAAGAAAGTAAAAAAAGAAGAGGAGCCGCGGCGGCGCCGCAAAGAGAAAACTCGCTTTTCTTTTTTTTATTTACGATCTGCTTTCGTTCGACCCGATCGTAAGCGCAAAACGCACCTCGAAGAGGACCTTCGGAAATCCTTTGATTTTCAATCAAAAACTCCGCCCTTTTCTTACAAATATTTCGAGATACCGTAAAAGTAGTTACGGGATAGGTTCGATTTTCGAAAACGACGGATATTTGTTTCTCCCCTTCTCCCCTCAAAAGATAAGCGCACTCACCATCTTTGAAGGAGATCTTTTCCCCTTCCGATTCGAGATAGAGAGCCTGCGGCGCTCGGATCGACGCGAAATCGCCCTCAAACCCGACGAGATCGTACGCTTTGATCTCTTCCGCTCCGAGCTTTGCCGCTTTTTCTTCAAAATCCCATCTTCCATCCGACGGGAATAGAACGAATTCGCATTCAAAACGATCGTTCGGGGAGAGTTCCATTGCCGGAAAGTTCAATACGATCTCTCCGCTATCCTCTTCTCGGAATTCTCTTTCCAAAGAATACGAGGCGATCTCGCCTTTCGTTACGACGAGCGAAAGGACGGGGCCCGAACCGCTCGCACGAACCGGATAGATATAAGAAAAAGGGACGCCGAGGCGAACGTGCGCGCGCAGCCTTCGTTTCAGCGCGATTTCGGGGGACGCGAAAGAATCGTTCAAACCGGCGTAAAAGCCGATGTCGCCTTCTTCCAAGGCAATGGGCTTTTTGCCTTCGTTCGTAAATACGTATCGAAAAGAAACACCGAATTCGCTCTCTTGAACGGTCAAACGCGCCGTTAAATCGGAAAAGTACTGAAATTCGGCTGAAAAAGCGTCCTCGGAAAAATTACTTTTTACTAAGAAATTATTCCCGGAAGGCAAAGCGAAATTCTTGCCGCGAACAAAGCAAAAGCGGGTCGGATCGCCCACCAAATATGCGCGTTCCACGCCGAAAGTCGTTCGATTGAAATCGAGCTCCAAGCCCGCACGGGAAAATTTCATCAGCTTAATGTGTAATATGCGAGGATCACGCTCCCGCCAACGTAAGAAAGAGAAACGGACTTACCCGTTTTTTCCATAATCGCGTTCATCAAAGGAGAGTCGCCGCCCATAACGTCGTACGAATCGGATACGGCGATCTCAATATAAGGGCTGCCCGCGTCCACGTAATAAGAAACGGCGGCGAAAAGATCTTCGTAATCTTCTACAAACAGCGTATGCTCTCCCGAGGTATGCGCGCTCTTGTAATACTCCGCGTTCCCCGTGGCGAGGTTTGTTACGCCCGCTTTAACGCCCACGCACTCTACATGATTCTCATAAAACGCGGCTTCGTCCAGCATAAAGTAGCGATGCGTAACGAACTTCGATCCTTTCATCGATACGTTTCCCCACGTTGCGTCGATCGCGTACCACTTGTCGCCGACCTTCGCTTTGTTCCAAGCGTGCGCAACGTTCGAACCGCCGTTCGAGGCATAACCCGTAACTTGATTACATTCGATCCCTTCGATACGGGCGAGGAGCATAAAGGAATACGATATACCCTCGCAAACCGCCGAACCGTCGTTAAACACTCCCTCGGCGGAAAAAGCGGAAAGCCTTTGCAAATAGCCGGATTTTAATCGATCGATCAAATCGTCAAGAGTCGTTGCCTCGTCGCGAGCGGAAGTGATCGCCGCCTTCATTTCGAGAGAAAATTCGTTTGAAGCGCTTGCCATCTCCGCGTTCAAATAACTTTTCGCCTGATCAAGAGAGGAATAATCGGAGAGCGCGTTTACGACATTAAACAGATTGAGCGCGGAATAGTCGTACGCGATTTCTCCCGCGAGATAATCGTAAATTACGTGCAATTTTTCCGTATCCGTCATATCATCCGACAAATACGTGATACAGAAATCCCTCGCTTTATTATACAGGTCGAGCGCGTCCCCTTCCGCGATCGGCCGATATCCCGCCTGCACCGCGGCGAGAAGTTCTTTTACGTTTCGAACAAAAACGCCCTTTTTCTCGTCGATCGGGAGAGGAGACGAAGCATCGCGCACGGATAAAGCGGCGTAATGCGAAGACACGTGCGGATAAACGTACACGTCGGTCGAAGCGTAATTCGAAGAAAGAGTGACTCCCGCGTTTACATCATACACTCGGAAAGTCGCAACGTTCGATCCGGAACTGCTCGAACAACCGATGCGGCAATTCCAAGGGATCACGAGGGTACTTTGAACGGAAGAAAGATATTGAGACGCGTCCGCCGTCAGGTCGGACAACACTTTCGAACTTATCCCCACCGTCATCTCGGTAACCTCGCCTTCATAGATCAAATACTGATACAAATGCGCGAGCTCGGCGCGATCTTCAACGTAACGATCGGATAAGCGCCCCATAAAATCAAACGTTTGAGACAAGTAACCGCCGCTGACGACCGAATTTGCGGGAGAGGCCTTCTCAACGCTCGCCGAACCGCCCGAGCAGGAAACGGTCGCGGTATGTTTGTTCCGCTTATCGCCGGGAGAGGTGATCAAAACCGAAGAGCTTCCGTTTTCCGCCACATACTTCGTTTTATCGTACGTTACGGAGTGGGTTCCGCCGCAGGAGCAAGACCAAGTTACATACACCGACGGGCAATCCACGTCATAATCGATCTTTACGTTTTGCGGTTTGGCTTTCGAATCGACGATCTTCATCGTAAAGTATTCGTAAAACATTTCGTATCCGTCCGTAATCGCATAGCATAGATCGTAAGAACCTACGGGTAAGCCCGTCAGATATTCACCGTCCAACAAAACGGAACTCGAACCGTAAAGATTTTTGGTTACCTGCATCGTGTCGTTCGTAAGTCCCGCGCCGAAAAGAGCGTAATAATTCTTTTCATCGTGGATCGCCTCGATCGAAAAATCCGAAGCGGACGCTTTATCGTAAGTAAGAGATGACGTAAACGTAATCGAGCCGAAAGTCTCTCCGCCTTCTTCCGGATCGTTTTCCTTATTTTCTTCGCCCTGTTCTCCGGAGCCGGATCCGCCCGAGCCTTCGCTTCCCGAACCGGATTCGCCGGAGCCTTCGTTTCCGTTCTCTCCGCTTCCGTTCT
>DGWX01000058.1:1242-56168 GCA_002395405.1 Christensenella sp. UBA4247 | reverse complement strand
CCGCTTCCGTTCTCTCCGCTTCCGCCTTCTTCCGATCCCGGATCCTCTGACGAGCCGCTCGATTCACCGCTCGGATCTTCCGTTTGCTCGGGATCTTTCTCTTGCTCTTCGCCGCTCGGATCTTCGATCGGATCCTCGGTCGAGCTAGTTTGCGTTTCATTTCCGAACAGCCCTTTTACTGCGTCCGTAAACATACTGCAAGCGGACAAGGAAAAGGAAAGGATCGCGGTCAAAACGACCGCGATCACGATCAACCAAAGTTTACTTTGAAAACGAGCTTTTTTCATACGATTCTCCGATTATAGCGAACTGAGCGTGTTGTTTCCTTTTTTGAATACTTCTTTATCGTATATTCGATAGGTCATGACGTAAGTTTTGTTCGTTCGATTGTAATACCAAAAACCGCGGATCGAATAAATACCGTTTCCGTTTCTAAAAATGGAAACCAGTATCACGTCTTTTTTTTCGGTAAAGTTCGTTTTGTTCGAAGGGGTCGCGTCGCCCGAGGTCGGGAGAGTCGATTTTTTATCCGTCTTATAATCCGTTCCGAAAAAAGAATATTCGTATTGCTGCTCGGTATTCGAACCGTTCAGGGCAACTTCGAGGTTTTTCGGATTGGAAATATCCCATTCTTTTACGGTATAGCCGTCCGATTCGGTCAGCGGGTACTTCGTCAGCCCCATATTCAAAAGGTCCACGAAGTTTTGAACGGACGCTTTTGCGCCGCGAAGGTACGTTTCATATTTCGTTTGTTCCGCACGAGACATAACGCCGCGAAGATTCGGAACGGCGATTGCCGCGCCGATCGCCATCAACGCCATCAGAACGATCAGTTCAACGAGCGTAAAGCCCTTCATGAACTTTTTGAAGAATAAACGAAACTTTTTCATAGTACTATCATAACAAATCCGGACGCTTCTTGTCAATATAGTGTTATACAGTATATTGACAAAGAAGGGGGCGTATGATACAATAAAAACGATGAAAAGATTTTGCAAAACGTCTCGAAATCCCAAGGGGTTCACGCTCGTTGAGCTCATCGTCGTAATCGCGATCATCGGCATTCTCGCCTCGGTCGTGAGCGTCTCTATCATTGCCATAACGCGAAACGCTCGAACCAAAGCCGCGAAAACTTCCCTTGAAAATTATTGGCGCATTACCGCTCTATATTTTTCCCAGATCAATATGGGTTACGGCGGAAGCGTGCCGAATGAGAAGCAACTGAAAACGAGACTTCCGAACAATATTTTACAAAGCGGAGGACTGTCCGATAAACCCTGCTCTTCCCTGTCCGATGGTAAAATATACATTCAATACGAAAAGGATCCGAAAAGCGCGAAGAATAAGTACACGATCCAAAAGATCACGCTCCGCCAAAACAACAAGTATTATTACACGACAACGGGAACTTCCGTAACCGGTCCGAAAGACAAATTATGATCGGCATTCAGAACGAAAAAAATCCCCGCGCTTTTGAATACGATAAGCGCGGGGATTTTTGATTCGGCGATCAGATCGTATAGATCGTACGCATATACTCGTCCACGGAAGTTACGCCCTCGCGGATCTTGATACGAACGTTCTCGTCCATAAAGATCATTCCTTTCTTCGCGGCGTACTCGCGAAGCTCTTCGGTCGTTGCGTTTTTGGTTATGAGTTCGCGCAAACCCACGTCCACGGATAAAACTTCGTGGATCGAAGTTCTTCCCTTATAGCCCGTAAAACTGCAATTCGGGCAGCCGACGGGGCCGTAACACTCTTTCATCGAAGGATCTTTCAAGATGTTCCTCTGCGCTTCGGTTATTTCGACCTTCTTTTTACACTTCGGGCAAAGCTTTCTGACGAGGCGCTGCGCGAGAACGCCGTTCAACGCGGCGGCAACGAGGTAAGGAGGAACGCTCATATCGATCAAACGCGCGATGGTGGAAACGGCGTCGTTCGTGTGGAGCGTGGAAAGAACCAAGTGACCGGTAATAGCGGCGCGCATGGCGATGTCGGCGGTTTCGTTATCACGAATTTCACCGATCATAACGATATCCGGGTCCTGACGAAGAATCGAACGAAGCGCGGAAGCAAAGTCCAAACCGGCTTTATGGTTGGTTTGAACCTGATTGATCCCGAAGACCTTCTTTTCCACAGGGTCCTCGATGGTGGTAACGTTTACGGTCGGCTTGTTGAGATCTTGCAAAACGGTATAAAGCGTCGTGGATTTACCGGAACCGGTAGGACCCGTTACGAGGACCACGCCGTTCGGCGCTTCGCAAATGCGCATAAATTTTTCCGCATTCTCGGGAAGCATACCGAGGTCGGTCAATTTAACGTCTTGCCCCAACGCGGTTCCGAGAAGACGGAGAACGGCTTTTTCACCGTAAGTCGTAGGAAGTGTGGAAACACGGATATCGATGAGTTCGCCTTCGAACGTATAATCAAAACGGCCGTCCAAAGGAATGCGCTTTTCCGCGATATTCATATTGGACAAAATCTTGATCCTAGTAATCAAGCTCTTATGCGCGGAAGGCGAAATCCTCATATATTCCTGTAACGCGCCGTCGATACGCATTCGGATAATGACCGTATCGCGGAACGGTTCGATATGAATATCGGACGCGTGCGTTATGTAAGCTTGCTGAACGAGGGTGTTCAGCATTTTAACGATCGGCGCGCTATCGACTCGATCGTCCAACTCGGCGTTTGCGGTTTGCGCTTGCTCGGCGGCCTCCTGCTGGGTCATATCATCCGCCATCTTTTGGGCGGTTACGTTCGCGTAATACTTCTCGATCGCGTCGTTGATCGCGGACGCCGTTGCAAGAACGAAGCCGATATCCATTCCCGACGCCATTTTGATATCTTCCGCGGCGTCCATATTGCTGGGATCGCGCATCGCCACGATGAGCTTGTTTCGATCGATTTTATAGGGAATGATCGTATGCTTACGAGCGACTTTTTCCGGAACGAGTTTGATAATATCGGTATCGGTAATATAGATCGCCCCTTCCAGGAGAGGAACGTTCATTCTCTGCGCGAGAGCGGAAAGAATGTTTACTTCCGACGTAACGTTCAGCGAAATCAATATTTCCGCCAAACTCTTTTGCGGATTTGCGATCTGAACTTCTCTTGCCTGTTTGAGATCTTGCGGTTTAACGTATCCTTTTTGAAGTAAAATTTGCCCGAGCGTAAGCTTACTCATACTGCCTCCATTCTGTTTTGCGAAAATAATACTGCCTAAAAGGCAAGCGGATCCGAAAATCCGCGCTGAAAATAATTATAGCATAATTATACGGCTCTGTCAATATGCGGAAAAACGCTCAAAGGGACACGAAGAAAAGAAGATTTTCGATATACTTCCCAAACGTTACGGCAAATAAAAAACCGAGAGAGAGGAAAGGAACGAGGGGGAGAAGGAATCTTCCGCTCTTCCCAAACCGAAAAACAAGGAAAAGCGCGGTAAGCGCCGCCGCGACGATCCCGAAAAGAAACGCGACGATCACGAGCTTATAGCCGAGCAAAAGCCCGATGCAGAACATCAACTTAACGTCTCCGCCTCCGATCCCGCCGCCCGTAAACATCATCAAGGCAAAGAGAGGAAGACTGATCGTAAACGCGCCTGCGAGATGCTCCCACCAAGAAAGAGAATCTTTCGGAAGGGAAAAGAAGGAAAGCGCGAAATACAAAACGCCGAAGAAAAGAACGCCGAATAAAACGGAATGGGGAACCTCGCGAATATCCAGATCGATCAAAGATAAAACGAGGAGCAACGCGCAAACCGCAAGATAGGAAAAAAAGCGAAGGCAAAAGCCGTATCGGATAAAAAGCAGAAGCGCCGCCGCCCCAAAAACGATCTCGGATAAAAGAGTGCGCGGCGAGATCTTCTCTTTGCAGTGGGGGCATTTTCCGCGATGCAGGAAAAAGCTTACGAGAGGGATCAAAGAAACGGCTCCGAGAGACGTTCCGCAAAAAGGACATTTCGGGTCCCAAAGTTCCCCCGCCTCTCCCCTCGGTATGGCGTACGCAGCGCGAGAGAGAAAGCCGCCTATACAAATAGCAAGTAAAGTAATGATTGCGCCGAGAAAATACGTCATGAATAAGGATCCTTTACCCTGCTGAACCAAACGGAATAATACTTCGTGTTACTCGATCCGGAACTCGCGACCGCGTTCTTATTGTTATACAGATCCGCCGTTTTGATCCATTCGCTTCGAATTACCAAATTCTCGCAAACGAGCGTTTTGACCGCTTCATAGGAAACCTTCCCCTTTTTTAGTTTCAAATGGATTTCAAGGGCGTTTCCGATATTGCCGTTATCCGGATTTTTTCTGACGAGGACGTAAAAACCTTCCTCCCCCGCAACGGAGATACCGTTCGTTTGCGAAGAAGGTTTTTTATGAGTATAGAAATTGATCGCCGCGTGACCGTAACCGGACGGTTCGAGCTCCTTTATAAAATCAAATTCTTTTTTAAAATCCCCGTCGCTCATCGAAGCGAAATCTTCCGCTATATGCGGCAATGAGAAAATTTTACGCTTATAATTGCTTACGTCGCATCGGGTCATATACAGCGACTTATCATTCTTATAACCGCCGTATATCAAGTAAGAATACTCAACGTTTTTTCGGCTTGCCACGTCACCGCTGCCGTTATAGCTGCAAGAGCTATATTTATTCGTCGTAACGTAAACGCCGTAAGCGCCGCGGAGATCCGCCGCGATTCGATTCATCGTTTTCGTAGCGAAATCCGCAAGTTCCGCTTTTTTTTGATTCAAGCTGTACGTATTCATAACAGGGGTCATAACGTAAGAAAGGCAAACGGCGAGAATGGCGGTCACCGCGATCGCCACGATCATCTCCACGAGCGTCATGCCCTTTTTATTCTTTGCGCGTCTGAACCTTGTTAACAGCATTTTTTCCTCTCGTTTTTACAGCACCCTGCTTCCTTCTTTTATAAAACACTCGCCGATTTTATTTCTCCACGTTCTTTTGGTCGAGCTCGTAATAGGTCACGTTTACGTCGTAATCACCTTTCGCGGTACTTTTATAAAAAATCAACTTGCTTTCCGTATTTTTAACGTCGATATCGTTATACGAGATCGTAACGTATAAAGTTTGCGCGAGCGAAGAATCGCTATTTTTATGCTGGGTCGTGGACATCTTTTGCGAGGCGGAAGCCGCCGTATCGCGCAGAGATTGCGACGCTCTGAAAGACGCCATAGCCCCCGTGGTCAAAGGCAAGATCATCGAAGACACGATCCCCACGATCGCAAGCGCTACGACGACTTCCATCAGCGTAAATCCTTTTTTATTCTTGATTTTCCGTAAAAGCTTTCTCATTTTCAGCTCTCCACTCGAATACTTTCATACTTCCAATCCAGCATCGTCGTGCTGAAATCGGGAGGAAGTGTCAGCATGGATCCGATCGATCTCGTAACTTTGCTGTCGCCGAAGGTGATCCTGCCGTTTACGACTTTGCTCTTTCCGTAGATCGTTGTATCGCTGAGATCGGCTTTCACGTTTCCTTTGAACCCGAGTTGAACGGTGGAGGTCGGCTCGTAATAGAAATTATCCGCGACGATCTTACCGTAGATCGGGCGCGTTCCGCTGCCGGTATCGAATCCGAGCGTCAGTGCGTTTCGTTTCACCGTTGTAACAGTGGTTCCGTTCTTATAGCCCAAATTCGCTCCGCCGATCGACTCGTCGCTATATGTGTTCAACTGTTTCAAGCTGCCGCTCGATCCGTACACGTCCTTCGACCAACCGAAGGGCATATACACGAAAGCGTACAGCGGCATACCGTCTATAATAAGATCGATATTCGTTCCGGAGCCGATCAAGTAAAGCTGCGGATTTTTCGAACTGTTCATCGTTCCGAACGGTTTACTGGAATCGCCGTTTCTTCCCCAGAAATGGAAGGTATTACCGCTCGTAAAATAGATAAACACACGGCCTTTTCCGATTACTTGGAACGCGTTATCATTATCGTACATCCATTGCATACCAACGCCTTGCGGCATGATCACGTGGAGATCTTTCGGTTTACTTCCGTAAGGGTTCGTGGGATCTTCGCAAGCGAAGAAATACCAGAGAACGTTATAATACGAACAACCGGTATGGCCTTGATACCAGGCGATCTGAGGTACGTTCGCGATCTTCTTGGAATGGTTCCCGTGCAGCATCGAATAAGGAATGGATTTCGAGCTTTGCGGCTTGTAAGAATCCGCTGTTAAAGCAACGTCTTTATTTAAGAAATATCGAGTATAGATATAGGAGAAAGATACGCTTGAAGGGGAAAGATCCGGCGCGCTGTAAGTTGAACCGCTCCAAGAAGCTCGATCCGCGCCCAAGCTCATATTAAACGCAGAGTACGGAAGCTCGCCGCTTTCGAAAACCATAAGCTCGGTAATACGATCGGTATAATCTCTGGATCTTCTCTTGATATAATCGTAGTAGCAATTCTCGTTGCCCTTTTTCCTTCTCGAAACGATGGACGAGATATAGGATTGCAAGGCGCTTTTTTCCCATGCTTTTTCGGTTATATAATACGTCTCTCCGTTTTGCGTTACCTTCGCGCCGGAATTGCCCCATGCCAAACGAACGCCCTCGTCCTCTTCTTGGCCTTTATCGGCGTAAAGCTCTGTCAAAACGCGCTTTGCGGGATTGATTCCCGCCGAATCCCCGGGATTATACGGAAGCCCCCAAACGTATGGGATCAAACGGGTTGACCAATAGGTTTTATTCGTTTGATCGAAATGCTTGGCGGTATCCGCCGTCCAACCGGCCGCGGAGCGCTGCGGCGTGGGACGGGTTTTGAAGGTAAGAGAAGGATTCGTAAAGGTCGCTCCGTACACCGACGCGCTTTTCTCCGTCGTGGGTCCGGAAACGGAGGAAACGATCGGATTCACCGCAGTAAAAGACATAATTCCCTTTTCCCAAGGTTCAATCGTGGATTTAATATTCAAAGGAGACATCTGCCCCGCCGTATAAGATCCGCCGGAAGAAGTTGCCGTTCCGATCGAAGGCTTCGAAGGCACCGCCGGCATAGAAGCAAGCGAAGGCGGATTATCGTAGGAGATGGAAAAGTTCCGCTTTTTTAAGTTCGTTTGATCGGAAGAAGGAACGCCGGTGGGGGCCGGAGACGCATGGATCGAAGTATTCGGAGTATAATAAGCGGAGTTATACGCTAGCGTGGTTCCGTTTTTCATTATACTTTGAACGAAAGAAGCATAACTCGAACCGTACGGTACGTACATCGAAGCGTCTGTTTTTTGGGAAAGATCGTTTGCGGCATAGAACCAACGGCCGTTATCCCTACATGCAAAATATCCGAAGAAGCCTGCCAATCCGCTTGCGTTATTACTATAATCGGTGTACCAATTTCCGTTCGTTTTCATAACGTAAATATATCCTGCGGTTATATACAAGCCCGCTTTATAGCGCCTTCCGTCGGAATTATAATCTTTTCCGGTAACGATTCCCGTCGCATCCACGGCGATCATCACTTTGGCGTAAATATCCAGCGTACAAGTACCGTAGATCCAAGCATAACCGCTCGAAACGAATATGCCCGGATTGATCGAACCTTCTTTTGCGGTCAATCCGCTCTTCGGAGGATTGGAAAGCGTTTTACCGATATAAGCGCCGTTTCCGATGATCAAGTTTCCGCGCGGGATCCAAATGATCGTTCTCGCGGCAGGCGCTTTCGAAGCAGAGGAAGCGCTGACTGCGGAGATGCCGCCGCCGTAAATCTCGAGCCCGTCTCCGAAATAGAACATTTTGGAAAGGTTCGATCCCGACACACCGTTCGACGTTGCTGTCGTTACGCCCATAAACTTGGCATTACCGTTCAAATAGGTCTTTCCGTAATAAACGGATACGTTGGAATGCGTTTCCACGTTCAGGAAGAAAGAGTCGCCCGTTATCGATTCGTTTTGTCTATGAACGAAGAGCGAACCGTCGTTTGCGGAAGCAACGGATTTATCCGCCGAAATGGTACAGTGCGCGCCGGTTCTGCTCGTTCCCGTATCCGACTTCCAACCGACCGATTTAACGATACAATTCGATAAACAAGCCTGCCCGTCCGTCACAAGGCAGCTGCCTGCGTCAAAGGTCGTGTTCGCAACCGCCGCGGTTCCGCGATAATTTACATTGTCCGTTGTTACGTAAACGGGCTTGGTAAATTTCATCATATCCCTCGTCGTGTTCGAAGTATTGGCAGTTAAATTCGCAGGGCCTCCGGTTCCGATATTCTCTCTAAGTTCGGTTGTTTTTCGCCCAAAGGCGACGCTTATATAATTGCCAAATCCGCCAGCGGGTGACCAATTCGGCGTGTTGACGCTTAAATTTTTGCAATAAACGGTTCCTTTGATGGTCATTTTTCTCGAAGCGCTGTAATTGAACATCAAAAGCCAGCCGTTTATATTAAGATCGCCGTTCATAACGTTATCCGCGTCCGAAGTATTTCCCGAAAAAACGTAACAAACGCCCATCGAATCAAAATCGAAATACAAGGTTCCGCTGTCTTTATATACCTTTTTGATATCGCCGAGATAATAGCCCATACACTTAATGGTTCCGTAATTATGGGAATTATCCACGAGAATGCCGCGTACGTTGATATTGGTTTTATTCGAGCTCGATCCGACGTTGATCGTTTTGCTCATCGAACCGAGTTCGGTAAAATATACACCCGCCACGTTCGAGGTCGTGGTAACGTGTCCGTTTACGTCCGCAAGAACTTTGCAATGCGTATTATAAGCGAATAAGGATCCGTTCATTTTCGCGTTTGAGGTAAACTGTCCGCCGTAGAGATCGAGCTCTGCCGAGCCGATCTCGGCGTTCGTCGTAACGTTCGCGCAATTTACAGCTCTAAGCTGCCCCGTGATTTTCTTTCCGACGGTAACGGAATTCATTCCGTTTACGTACATATAACCGCCGATCGTTCCGTTCGTGGTCAAAGATTTCATATTGCCGCTCTTCGTTCCGAAAGCAACGACGTCTCCCGCCACGTTTACGATATTTCCATACTTCGTCGTCCAAGTCAAAGACGTTACGGGGATCGATCCGGAAGAGTTTACATACAAATCGATTCCGATCGAACCCGTGCGCAATTCCGCAGAGCCCGTGTTCCTCAAATACACGCTCTTTTTAACGTTGATATTCATACACAGGTTTCCGGTTCCCGCGCAAATCAGGTTCCCTTCGATAACGGCGGCAGCGCCATTCCCCGCTTTTTGCCAGCTGTCAATGCCGTCTGCGCCTGCGTTCGACCCTGTCCATTGCACGTCGCCCTTAACCGTTTGCCAACCGGTATTCGACGCATTTCCGAAGCTGATCTGCTTACCCGTCGAGAGAACGCTTGCGATGGTTGCCGGCGTGGATTGATCGTTCGAGAAGGTGATAACGCCTTTCGAATAGCTGTTTTGGACGGCGGGAAGCGATCTGCAATTTTTGAAGGTCATATTGCCGCCGGAAGAGCGAATATAGCTCATATTGGAAGCAAAAACCGTTTTCGTAGCGGTAATGTCTTTTTCGCTGTAAACGTACGTTCCCGATCCGCCGATATTCGCTGCGCCGAAAACGAGAGCCGATTTCGACCAAATATTGCCTTTTACACTTCCGGAAGAAATGGTTACGGAAGCGCGCGCAGCGTCATTCAGTACAAGGGGGCCGTTTACCGTTCCCGATCCGGTATAATTGCCGCAGCTGACGCCGCCGGTAATCGTTCCGTTATTCGTAACGGTGCCCGTCGGGCTGATTTCCAGACCGCCGAGCGTGATCCCCGATCTAACGGAAATATTTTCGACTTTCGGGAAGCTCGCGACGCCCGCAACGTTATAATTCAGCGTAATGCTCGTAACGTTCGGCGCGTTCAACTGCCCCGTTACCGCAGCGGACAGAGTAATCGACGTTACGTTCGGAAGATCGATCGAGCCTTTGTAATCCTTTTGGAAGTTTACTTCCGAATTCGCGCAGCGCAAGCCGCCGAAAGAAACGAGATTCGTTTGGCTTCCGTTATAGGTAAAGATCCCTTCCACGTAGATCTCCCCTTCCACCGCAACGGAACTTGCGAACGAAAGATTTCCGGGCTTAACGGTGATCGAACCGGTCGTTCCATAGGTCGGATCTTTGGCAAGACTATGTTTTAATTCATAGGTTTTTCCGGAATAACCGGTCAGATAAAGAGATAGATAGATCGCGTCTTTTCCGATCGTATTTTTATAATGGGTGGTGACTTTATCGAGTCCCTCGATCGTACTACACTTGATCAGCGCGGTCAAATCGACTTTTGACGCGATCGTAACTTTACCCGAAACTTCGTAATGCCCGAGGAAGAGTCCGCCGCCTTGAAGGGTCGCGTTTCCGGTTACCGACATACCCGTTCCGGTGGAGCCGGCGTAAGAAGAGGAACCCATTTGCACGGTTACGTGCGCGAGAGCGCTTGTTTTCGCGGAAATAGCGGACGCACGCTCCACGTACGCCGTTACCGAACCGTTCAAAGAAGAAATATATCCCAAGTAACCTTTGATCACGTTCGACGAAGAACCGATCACAACGTTGCTTTTCGCGGTCAAGCCGACCCTCGCAGCATACTTCGCATCGGAAAGCGGTCCTGTGGCTTTTCCTTTCCAGGTGATCGAACCTTCCGCATAAAAAGCATAATAACTGTCTCCGTCCGGAGATGTGTTGATCCCCCTGCCTACAACGTAAGAGGAAGAATCGCTATCCGAACCGATCGTTAAGCTTCCGTTTGTGGTCGCACCGCCTTCGAAGTGGGCGGCAATGGTCGCCGCTTTCGCCGAGAAGAGCTTAACGCCCGTATAATTAACGCTCGTTCCGCCCGTAATGGAGGTTCCGCCTTTCGTTACGTTGATCAGGCAGCTATCCGCAGCGCCGCCCGTTACGTTCAGCGCGGGTCCGCCCGTCGGATTGCCGGAAACGGTAACTTTAACGCCGCTTAACGTTCCGCCTTTTTGCGTTAAAACTCCGGTAACGTTAATGCCGTACGATAAGCCCGATCCGTTGATCGTTCCCCCTTCGATAACGAGGTTTTTCGCTTTGACATTGCCTCTGAGATCGCTGCTGCCCTTTACGGTCAACGTTCCGTTTTCCGCTACGACGTTTCCATTGATCGTGGCTCCGTTTACAGTCATTCCGCTTTCAGAAGAGACCGCGCCCACCGTTAAGCCGGCATTCAGCGTCAGGGCGATATTTTTACAGTTCAAACCTCCCGTTACGCTCGGGCTGACCGATCCGCCTTTAACGGAATATCTTCCGAAAATGACGGGAGTTCCCGCGTCTTTCGCAATGATCGTCAGATTTTTACCGACGCTTCTGAGATACAAATTCGCGTCGGATCCGTTGTAAGAATAATTACCGACGTACATATTACCGGAAACCGTAACGAGATACTTTTCGGGATTCGAATAGTTCCCGTTCGTTTTCAAATCACCCGTGATCGTTAAAGCTCCGGCGGGAACGAGAGTGCTCGACGCATTCGTCAGTTCGATCGTTCCGAAAGAACCGGCGGGAGAGATGATCCCTTCTCCCTTGCTCCAAAACGAGCGCTCGACCAAACCGATCTGCGTTCCGTTCCTGAAACTGATATTACCCTTGTAATGATTCACGGTAAAAGCTCTGCCGAGGATCGAAGCGTTACCGAATAGATTCAAAACGGAACCGCCGATACGCGGATTCATTCTAACGTTCGTATTTTCAAATACGCCGCCGTAAAGCAAAGTAAACGTTCCGGAAACGGAAGCGTTGATCGTAGCGCTCCTGTATCCGGGACCCGTCGGCGCGCCCTTGATCGTGGATAAATTCGCATTGCCGGAAAGAATAAAATTCTGAACGTTCGCGTTGACTTTGGCATAGATCGCATTTCCCGCGAGGATCGTTACATTGCTTCCCGCTCTCGGCGTAACGTTCTCTTTTCCGAATTGAACCCAAGTCGAGTCGAGCATTACGACGCCGAAGTTGATACTTCCGCCCAATGCTCCGTTATAGGAAGTAACATTGCCGTCATAACCTTCTACCGGAACGCATTCCACATTGATCGAGTTATTGCCGCGCCAAAACGTCGTACCGGACAGATAGCCGTTATTGATCATAGAAAGCGCGACCGTACTGATCGATTCGGGGTCCGTCGTTTCAGCCCAAGCGTAACCCGCGGTTTGAAACCATTGCTTGGCAAAGACGTCGTAACCGACGGCAACGTCCATATTGTTTACGCCGACGCAACGCGCGTAAATCGCGGCGTCCGCATAGTACTTTTGCAAGACTCCGTTTATGATAAAAGCGTCGTAATAAAGAGACGAATCGGTAAAACTGCGGCAAACGATCTTTCCGATCGAAGAACCGTGTAGATCCAACCAAATGGTATTATCGCCCGACCAAAGATCGGTTTGCTGATAAAGCGCGTAAACCTGCGTACTGACGTTTCCGGCATAGTTAGTCAGGTAACGATTGTTAAACGTAGCGCGGGTGTTTTCCAGATAGATATTCCCCATGATCCAAACGGCGCTGAGGTCTGTCGTTCCACCGGCATAGGAACCTTCTCCATGTACGAAAAGATTGCCGGTGACAGTCATCGTATATTTCGTGTTCGGAGTAAAAAGCTGCGCGCAATGATGCTCAGGCGTTTTCCCGTTTTTTTCCTTCAAGCCGATACCGCCCCAAACAAAGCCCGGGTACCAAGAGCCGACGTTGGAAGCCCAGGTCAAAACGTAAGAGTTAAACCAAACGTTCGCGGCGTCTTCGTCCGGATAGCCGTTTACGAGATTGATATAATTTTTTGCCCAAACGCTGCCGCAAACCACACCCGCATTTTCCACACTGACGTTCCCGGTAACGGAAGTAACGTTCCCCATAACGACTGCGCCGCACTGAATATGAACGTCTCCGTTTGCGACGACGTTACCCATAACGACCGCGCCGTGATGAATCGTTACGTCGCCGTCGCAATATACGTTGCCGCCGACGTAGGTATTTCCGCCGCGCTCGTAAAGATGAGCGCCCGACGCGTCGGTCGTATGAAGAAGCATCGGAAGAATATTTCCTTCCTCTGGGGGGCGAGTATAGCCGATCACCTCAACGCTCTTTCTCGCAACGATATCGCCTTTGATCGAATTTTTCGGGAAAACGATGACCGCGCCTTGAGAATAAATCGAATTGCAAACGTAATTAAAAGGACCGTTCGTATAATATTTTCCCGTTCCGTCGTTCGAGAAACCGTTTTTCGTGGAATTGGCATACGCGGCATAAGTCGCACCCGTTACGGGATCGTAACCCGAAAAGATAACGACGTCGCCCCTCGCATAGATATTGCTTTCGCCTACGGACGCGCCGTGAGACATATAAACGTACCCGGCGGAATGAAGCGCCCCGTTTACTTTTATGGTTTTCAACGTCAGATCGCCGTAAGAAGTCAATTTGCCTTTGATCGTATGCATATAGTCGTACTCGGCGTTATTATAAATGGTTTTGCCCGAAATAGACGTTTGTCCGGTCGTCGTCAAATTGCCGTTCAAATCAACGTACAGCTTAAACTCGGGATTTACTACGGAGTCGTCCTCACCGGCGTACACGTAAACGTTCAGATTGCTCGCGGAACCGTTTGCGTCGGCGAAATTGAAAGACATATCTTTCGTGTTCGTCAAAACGACGTCATACTCGTTAAACGCGTCCAAAATGCGTTCGGTCGTTTTATCCAGTGCGTCTTCGCAAGAGAACACGGAAGTTACGACGGAAAAAGCGCCGTTATAAATACAAGCGACGCGTACTTCGAGAACGTACGGATTCGTATTGCCGGCGAGATCCGTTCCGTAACGAATGGAGACCGTTCCGTTTACGAGGTCTTGCTGCGTTTCCGTCTCGATCGTATAAGTTCCGGTAACGACGGCTTCTTTTTTCTTGGCGATTTTTTCGTCTAACTCGTTTATGATTTTATCAATGCTGTAACCGTCCAAAAATTGGCGTTTGACGGCAAGCCCGATGGATTTTGCATAGTAATAGGCTTGATCGTCCGCAACGGTAGAAACGGCAGAAGTATAGGAAACGGACGCAAGCGCCGTTATGGCAACGATGACGGTCGAGAGCAGAAGAAGCACCATGAGAGCGTACGTCATAGCAACGCCTTTTTTGTTCGAATTCAATCGAAACAATCTCATATTTCCTCCTTTTTCTTTCTCCCTCGAAGCGTGTCAGCCTCGGGCATGCTCACTCTGCGGCGAATGATTACGAAAAAAGACCGCCGAGTTCACCTGGATTCCAAACTTTCCCACTTGCATTATACACGCGTTTTATATACGCGCGCGCGTTTACTAAGCAAATTTTTGCAAAATTTAATCATTTCATAATATTTCCGAGACGCAATAGACGCCCTCAGATCGCGTTACCCCCCCCCTTCTTTCCGCTCGGGAAAACGCGTTCCGAAAAAAAACACTTCTCCCAAGAGTAGAATCGTTTTGCTTACCGGATCAATAGAAAGACGCCGAAATAAGAACAAAAAACCGCCTCGCTTTTTACGAGCGAGGCGGAAATGATAGGGGAAATATGCGGATAATTCGATACTTTTAATACTGCGGCTCTTCTTCCTGTTGCATCGCTTCCGCGATCTCCTGCGCGTAGCGGGAAATGCCGTCCGTCGCGGTCATCATAGCGGTTAAGCTGACCGTCCCCGTTCCTTCGACCGAATTATAAGTTACTTCGTTTATCAAAAGCGAGCCTTTCGAGGTGATCTGCTGAATATAAAGAAGCAAAGCGGCGATATCGTTTACTTTATAACCTTCGAGAACAAGCGAACAATCCAAGTAACAGTTCGCGTGTTCTGAGATGGTATATTTAATAATTCTGTTCGCACTGCGAAGCGTATAGATCGTTTCTCCGACGGTATATTCGCTTTGATCGTTCGGCGTTCTTTCAACGTCGGCAAACTTATCGTATTCCACGAGAAGATTGTTTTCGTCGGACATAACCCCCGTTTTATACTCCAATCCGTAAATCCACTGCTCGTCCACGTCATACGATTCGGCGTAAGCCATAATGCTATGCGCGAGGCGCGCCGCTTCCTGCTTTTGCTCCATAATCTTCTTTTCAAGGCGATCCTTCGCAAGTCGGAAATTTTCGGCATAAGCGGAATCCACGCCCATTTCGCGAAGCTCGGCAAGGGCGGTGGCAAGCTCTTCGTCCAGCTCAGCGGTCTGGTCCTGATACTCTTGGATCTTCGTACGGCAACTCATAACGCCTACGCCCGGTAAGATCACGACGAGCGCGACGACCAGGATCACGGCAAGAAGAACGAGTAACATTTTATCTCTTTGCGTCATTTTCATTCTTCGTCACCTCCCTGTCCTTCTAATTGAAATCCTTTGTAAAGAAGCTTTACCGAGTAAGAAACGTAATTGCCCTCTTGCTCTCCGGTTTCGGTAACGTCGTTATCGACGCTGAAAAATACGGAGGAAGAAAAATCGTGGCAATAGCCGGGGAAAGACGCGTTTACGGGCAAAATAAGCTTAAACTCCAAAGATTCTCTCGAATAGGTCAACGCGTCGATCGCAAAGCTTGCGAACTCTTCTTGATCCGCGCTGTACCCCTCCTGCTCTACGAGAGCTTCGGAATGCGCTTCCAAGATATCCAGCGCGCGTTCGATCACGCTCTTCATCGGACACAGCAAAAGGTTATACGTTTCATCGTTATAAATAATATAAGTATATTTCGCGGCGGAATAATAATAGCCGTCCATTTCCACTTCGGTAAACGGCGCGTAACCGTTCATCGATTCGGTACTTTCGTTAAAACTTTCAACGAGAGTATCCACTCCGATCGCGCTGTTACCACCCGTAAACATCATCGTAAAATAACCGCGATAATAGGTGTACCAAACGTTTACGTTCGGATTTGCGTTTTGCGCTTTTTCGAGCGCCTTCAATGCGTAATAGAAAAGCTGCCTGTTTTCGGAACCTTCCGCGCCTTCGGGAACCTCTTCCGCATAGTACTCTTCGGCGATTTTACCGTAATCCCAAGGCGTAAAACGCTCGCCTTCGACGGGATCGTTCAGGGAGTAATAATTTCCGATCGTGTTATTCAAGATCGTTTCCTTAACGGCAGCGACTTCGCCTTCCGTTGCGCGAGGAAACATCGGAGAGGCGATCTCGATATAATCGTTTATCGCTTGCGCCGAATGAATATCCGCGATAATGTCTCTGTACTGCTGAGAAGTAGCGCGAACGTAAACCCTCGTCGTATTATAATTCGATTTGATCTGTTCTTTTTTCTGATACGCGGTCACGGCGGCGTTCGCCCTCATATTGAAGAACACGCCGACGCCGAGCGCGATCGAGATCACAACGATCGCGAGGATCGCAACGATCGTCATCGGAGAAGTTTTGCTCCCCTTCGCGCGCTCTCCGCCCGCAGCTTTGAAAAGGTTTATATCTCTTTTAGCCATCGTTTTACCTCCTCAAAAACGCGCCGATCGCGCCGCTGAATTTATTGAACTCGTAAATATCCACGCCTTTTACGAAGCCGGGGATCGGAAGGTGAGAGATCATCATATTGAGGGACTCTGCCAACCCTTGCAATAAATCGTCCGACAAAGCTTCCACGTTGCCCGTAATATAGATCGCGGTCACGTTTACCCCCGCGCGCGACTCGTAGAATCGAATAACGCTGTTTATATTGCTCGTAAGTTCGCCGAGCAGATATTTATCGTCTTGCGTCGTTCCGACGTACAACGTGCTGTTTTTGGAGAACTTACGCTGACCGCCGTCGAAAACGTAAAGCGAAATAAAACTATCCTTGTAATCCAAAAGCACGAACGTTTCTTCAAGCGCGCGGCGATTGGTTTTGCAAAAACGCTCCACGAGCTTGCTGATGGAATTGGGCGCGACATCCAATGTCGTCGGGCGCATTCCGAGCTCGGTCGCGGCGGTATGCAGCGAATCGATCGCGTCGTTCGAAACGTAAGTAACGGTAATACGGGAACGCTTCTTCCCTTCCTCGTTCTTGAACGTTCCTTCCACGATATAATCGATCGTGTTATTCGCCATTTTGCTGTCGCTGAACATCTCGTTCGCAACGATCAGTTTTACCTTATCCTGCGAAACGTCAGGCACCGCCATCTCGCGGAAAATCACGCGCGGATTATCCAAAACGTAAGTTAAATTCGTACGTTTCAAACCCGCCGTGTTGATACATTCCTGTATCGCCTGAGAAAACGCCATCAGGTCTTTGATATTCCCGCTCTCCATCGCGCCCGCTTTGGATTCGATCTCGTAACACTTGTTTACGACGATCTTTCCTCCGCTTGCTTTTCCGTCAACGATTTTGATCTTATCGTCGCTGATACTAACACATAACATAATTCCCCTCCGTATTACGCTCCGATATTCTCGTAAGAAGAGAACATCGGGAGCAATATAGCCAAAATAATCAAAACGATGATGACCGCCATCACGATCAGCATGATCGGTTCGAGCAGACCGGTAAGAGCTTTGGTCGCGTTGTCCGATTCTTCGTCGAAATAATCCGCGACCCTCAAAAGGACTTCTCCGAGAACGCCCGATTCTTCACCGACGAAGATCATACTCGTCAGCATCGGATCGAACACGTTGATGCTGCCCATCGCTTTGGAAATGCTTTCGCCCTTCTTTACGCGATAGATCGCTTCCTCCATCTTATCCGACACGTACACGTTGCCTACGATCGCCGTACACATCTGCATCGCGTCTATCAGCTGAATACCGCCGTCGTAAAGCGTTGCGAGCGAACGGGCAAAGCGCGCCGTATAGATCATTCGCATCAATTTACCGACCTTCGGCATCGTCGTTTTGAGTTTATCGATCTTATAGCGAACCCTGTCTATATTTTTGATCATAGGGATCACGATGACAAGAAACGCCACGCCTACGCCGATAAAGATCCAATTATCGATGATGAAATCCGAAAGACCCAAAAGGATCTTGGTCAAGGTGGGAAGATTATTCGGATCCATCGTGGAGGTCATCTTCGGAAGAACGACCGCAACCATCAAGATCAAGACCGCAAGGGTAATAAGCGCAAGCATCTTGGGGTAACGAAGAGCGGCTTTAACGGTGTTTTTCGTTTTTTGCTCTTTCTCGAAGTGGTCGGCAAGCTTATTCAAGGTTTGATCGAGGTCACCGCTCATTTCGCCCGCTTTGACCATATTGAGCATAAGAGGCGGATACGCTTTTCCCTGCTCGGCGAGCGCGTCGGACAAGGAATTACCTTTTTGAACCATCTCATATACTTTCCCGACGGAAGTCTTCATCGCGCCTTTTTCCATCTTGCCGTAAAGCATATCCAATGCGGAAGCAAGAGGCAAGCCCGCTTTCAGGATCGCGCCGAGCTGAGAGCAAAAGTTTCCCACGTTCTTAATGGGGAGAGCCCTGCCACCGCCCGAAGTACTCGCCATCTTGGTAAACTTGATGCAAGTATTCCCCGCCTTTTGAACGAGCTGTTTGAGCTCTTCATCGTTATTCGCGATCATCGTTCCCCGAACGGTTTTTCCGTCCGGGGTAAGCGCTTGATAACTGTATTTCTGCATTCTGCCCTCCTTTAACCGTTTTGCCTTTCGCCTACGGTCGTGGCCGTGGATTTCGTAATCGCTTTATTCTCGTACGTCGTTCCGGTCGCCGCGCTGCCCGCCGCAAACGAAGGCAGGTTGTACTGCGCCGCCGCCGAAGTAACGTAAATCACCTTAGTGATGACCGTCGTGCTGTCGGATTCCAAAAGTTTATTGTCGTCGTTCGGCTTGATCGCGCGGATCATATTCAGATTGTCGTCTTTATAAAGCGGTAAGACGACCGTTCCGAGCGTCGCGCTGTCAGGCACGCCGATCAGCCCCGTAAAGGAGCAAATACCGTTCTCCGCCGTCGTCGTGTTCAAATACGCGGTCGGAGTGTACCAAACGATCGAGCAATTATCAAGCGTCACCGCAGAACGGTCGTTCGGCATAAAGACCAAGGAGTTCTTAAACGCGTTATTCGCGATCGCGGTTCCCCTATCGGGTACGGTAACGACGAGCCCCGTCAAACCGCTGAACGAGGTCGCGGCGATGCTCTTAACTTTGAGATACGCCTCTTTTAATTTTGTAACGCCCGCAAACGCATTCGCTCCGAGGTCGAGGGAAGTCGCCGTAAGAACGATCTTCGTAACGTTCGTTCCCTTGAAGGCGTAAGCGCCGATGGACTTCAAAATCGTGGTCGCGATCGAAGAAGCGGAAATCTCCGTAATGCCGGTACAATTCTCAAAGGCGTAATCACCGATCGTGGTCAGCATCTCGAAGTTATTGAGGTTCTTCTTAAGTTCCGTATTGTTACGGAACGCCGCATACGCGATCTCGTCCACAACGTTTCCGATATGGATCTTATCGATCGCCTTCGCGGAGAGTTCCGCACGTTTGACGGCCACGAGATATCCGTTCGATTTCCTCTTCATCATTACGTCGTTAAACGCAAGGAAGATCGCGTCGGGGTAATTCTCGCTCGCCAAGTCGCCGATTACTTTCAGAGAAGCGGTTCCGTTCAAACTTCCGTTTCCGTTAGCGTCATCCGAAGCGAAGGAAATCAGATCGGGTCCGAAGCTGAATTCGGTAATGCTGCTCTTCTTAAAGGCTCTCGCACCGATCGTTTTCGCGCTCTTGACGCTGACTTTCTTAATGCCCGTCGCATTTTCATAAGCGCTTTCTCCGATCGAAACGACGTTCGACGGAACGGCGCTGACCGAGCTGCGATAGAAGGCGTAAGCCCCGATCGAATCGACGTTCGCCCCGATCTCGCTCGACGAAATGGAGCTTGTGGAGTAGAAAGCGCGCTGCCCGATCGAAGCGATCTTCACATTGCTCGGCGTGTTCAAGTTCAAGGTAGTGATCGAGCTGTCGTTATAGAACGCGTACTCGCCGATCGTGGCTCCTTCTCCCGCAAAGGTCAGGTTTACGATCTGCAATTCGCTGAGCGCGCGGAACGCGTCTTTACCGATTGCCGTCAGCCCCGAAGATACCGTAATGGATTTCAGCTTGCTGCCGCTAAACGCCGAGGTACCGATCGAGACCGCCGAATCGAATTTTGCGGTAAAGGTGTTAACGGAAACGTTCTTAAACGCTTCGTCCGCGATCGTACCCGCATTCTTGATCGAAACGTTCTTCAAGGAAGTACCCGCAAATGCGCTCTTTCCGATTTGGACGACGGAGCTTCCGAGCAAGGTCAGATCCTCGATCTTGGTATTCTCGAAAGCGGACGCGCCGATCGAAGAGATCGAGCTCTTCGCTCCGAAGGTAACTTTTTCCAGCGCCGAGAAGCCCGTAAAGGCTTTGGCTTCGATCTGTTTGACGTTATCGGGGATCACGACGTTCTTTACAAAGTCGTTTTCTCCGCTTGACGCTTGTGCGAAGCCGCCCGTTCCGAGCGTTCTGCCGAGGATGCGAACCGGCATCGCTTGCACGTATTCGGGGATATATACCGTTCCGTTTTGCGAAGCCACGTACGACCTCGTCGTTTGATCGTCCTTAATATAGCGGATTTGGACGCAAGATTCACCGCTATTATCCGTCGTCGTAGTGTAATCGAAGGAGGAGATCGGAGTAAACATGCTCCAATGCTCCATTGCGGGATCGATCGCGCGGAAGTAACGAATGGTGTTCTCCGCATTCAAGGGAACGCTGACCTTTACGGATACGTTGCCCGCTCCGTTCAAATTCAAGATACGCGCAGACGGCGTGGTGATCGCGCGGTCGATGATCGCTTGCATACGGCCTTCGCCGATATCTCTCCAAAGCTCGTCTTCGATCAAGAAGTAAGCGAGGCGAGCGGGATCGGAATAGAATGCGCCTTCTCCGATGGAAGTAACGTGAGAAGGAATGTTGATCAAATCGAAGGCGCTGTTATTGCAGCCCGCGAAAGCGTAAGCGCCGATCGTAAGCTCGCTGCCCGATTCGCTCATCACGCCCCAAAGTTGGATACGCTTCATACTGCCGCAGCCGTAGAACGCGTAATCACCGACCTCGTTTACCATCGAGTTATTACCCTGTTTCAAAACGACGGGGAGAACTTCGAGGTTTCTATTGTTATAGAAGGCGCTGTTCCCGATCTTGGTTACGTCTTCCGACATCGAAACGTTCTTCAAAGACGTACAATTCATAAACAGCTCGTCGGGGATCACGGTAATGCCTTTTCCGACGGAGGCGGAAAGCAGCGCCGTGCAATCCTTAAACGTTGCGCTCGCAAGCGAGGTAACGTTATCAAGGATCGTAACAGAGCTTATACCGCCCGCGGAGAAACCGTTCTCCACGCCGCCGACGGACGTTACCTTCATTCCGTTTATATACACGGGGATAACGAGAACGCCCGCATTTCTCATTCTGAACGCGCTCGTAACGCCCGTAACGGTGATCTCCCCGTTCTCTTCTTCGCCTTCGATCGTTCCTTCGTGATACACGAGGAAGTCTTTCGCGGTGGTCTTGATCGCCTTATCGTGGGCTACGGAATGAAGCGCCCTGTCCATACCGACCGATCCGTACGGATAATAGATCGCCGTGTTTCCGTTAAACAAGGAAACGCCGTCTTTCTCGCCCGTGGTAACGAATCCTTCGAAATGGATCTCCGCAATGGAGGCGTTATCGAACGCGCCTTGATAAACGGTCAGTTCGCCTTGCGTGGAAGGAATGACGAGTACTCCGTTCGCGAAGGAAAGCCCCGCGAAGGCGTACGCTCCGACGGATGTTACGGAGTATGCCGTTTCCTCATGTGCGAATCCGACCGGGCTGAGGAATATCTCTCCGACGTTCGACGTAACGTACGATTGCAAAACGGTATGCAGCTTGACGCTCTTGGTCGTTTCATCCGAATACTCGAAGAGAACGCCGCCTTCGAAGTGATAGTAACCGTTGTCGTTTGAAAGGTCACCCGTTTCACCGTCCATAAAGGCGATCTCGGTCAAATTCGAGGCGCCGGAGAAAGCGCCCATACCGACGTGATACAGTTCGCTTCCGAATTCCAAAGAGGTAATGCCGAGCGCGTTCTTAAAGGCGTAATCGCCGACGTACAACACGTTCGTCAATCCGATGATCTCGTTTGCGATAACGCCCGTAAACGCCGCTTCTTCGATCGTCAACGCAGAGGAGACGTCCAGCTTGCGGAGAGCGGCGTTTCTGAACGCGCCGTATCCGACGGTCGTAATTTCATCGGGCAAACCGTACACGTCCGCAGCCCCTCCGATAAAGAGGAGGATCGAATTCGTCACTTTGCTTACAAACTCGGTATAGGAGAGGACTCCGTTTTCATAGGTTTCGCGAACGAGGAAGGTGTCGTTAAAGGTCGAACGGAGATTCGTTACGTTACCCTCCGCGTCTTCCGATTCTTCTTCCGCGCTGCCGCCCGTGATCTCGATCTGCTCGATCGGATTCGCATACAGCGCGCCCGTTCCGATCTCTTCCACGAATTCGGAAAGCAGGATCGTTTTTACGCCGCGATCGGACAAAGCGAATTCGCCGATCTTGGCGACTTTACAGCCGTCGATGTAAGTCGGGATCACGATTTCTTCGTGGCTATGCGCGCAATCGTCGCGAAGCGAAGTGATCGTGGCGGTCGTATCGCTCGTAACGTAAGTAAAGCAACTCTTGGGAGTATGGGTCACATAAGTAAATTTGGTTTCGTTATCCAAGACGGAATTGCGCTCGCAGTAGCTCTCTAAGTTTCCGAACATCGGAACGTCCAGCGTAACGTTCGTTCCTTCGAAGACGTCGTCCGCGAGGGTCGCGATATCCGCGTCGAAGAAGATGGTTTCCAGTTCGCCCGCGTTCTTAAACGCGCCCGCGTTGATATATTGAACGCCGTCCGTTATGATGACGTGGCGCAAGTGACAGCTGTCAAAGGCGCCTTCATCGATACCGATCGCATAGTTCGGGACGGTATAAGATCCATCCGTTCCGGAAGGTATGCGCGCCGCGGGGTAAAGCTTCAAGATCCATTTTCCGCTGTCTTCGTCCAGCATATAAAGAACTTTATCATCGTCGCTCATAAAGCGCGTGTTCTTCTTGCTGACGTCAACCGCGCCGAGAAGCGGCGTTCCGCGGAAAGCGCCCGCACCGAGATAGGAGAGGCGGCTTCCGATCAATACGCTTTGCAGGTAATCGTTGTAAGCAAAGGCGTATGCGCCGACCGACTCAACGCTGTCCGTCAGGTTGACCGAAGCGATGGAAGTATAGGCGAAAGCATAATCGCCGATCTCGGACACGCGAATGCCGAGCGACGCTTTTTGCACACCGAAGCTGACGTTCAGTTTCGCGCCCGTCATATAAGCGCTCTCGCCGTCCGCAAGAGAAATCTTGAGGAAGTATTCCCCGTCTCTCTTGTCAAGGACGATCTTCAGGTCGCCCACCGTTGCCACGCGATACAATTCGCCGGTTTCTTCGTGAGCATACGCCGTACCGACCATACGGTTGTTAACGACGATCTTATCGCCTACCATACGGATCGGATAGCCGTTTACGACCGTGCTGAATATATTGCCCGAGATCGTCGTAACGTTTACCGTTTCGCGTCTCTCGGAATCGGGATCGGTCGCGTCGTCCACGAGGGTTACGACGCCGCCCTGCACTTCGATCGAAGTATAATGACTGACGTCGATCGTTCCGTCACAACCGTAGAATGCGTAAGCGCCGATCGTACGCAGAGCCGAGGTAAAGGTTACGTCGGTCAAATACTTGGCGTTCATAAAGCACTCGTCGGGAAGCTCGGTTACGCCTTGCGGGATGCGAACGGAAACAAGTCCGCTCTCCATAAAGGCGCCTCTTCCAAGGGTCTTAACGTAATTCGTAACGGAATCGGGGATCGCTTTAAGCGAGCTCGTTCCCTTAAAGGCGTAATCACCGATCGCGGTGATCGCGCCGCTCTTGATTTCTCTCAGTTCGGTCGCTCCCTCAAAGAGAGAAGGCGCGATCTCGGTTACGCCGCCGGGAAGCGTGATCGTAATAAGCCCCGTTCCCATAAAGGCGCCTTCCCCGATATTCGTAACCGTTCCGAGATTCACTTCCATCAGGTTTGCGCAATCCTTGAAGGCGTACTTGCCGATCGCGCGAATGTTCGTCTCGGTGAAATCAATGCTCGTAAGACCGTTACATCCCTCGAACGCGGATTCGCCGAGTTCAAACAGGAGTTCGGGAAGCTCTACGCTCAAGAGTCCGGAACCGCCGAACGCGTGCGCCCCGATGCTGTTTACGCTGTCGGGAATATAGACGTTCTCCAAGCTCTCGCAACCGAAGAACAAGCGCGAAGAGATCTCGGATAGATATTCCGGCATATTGACGGAAGTCAGCGATTTACAGTTTTCAAACGCGCCTACGCCGATCGTCAATACTTCGTTCGGGATCGTGGAAAGCTCGGTAAGCGAATCCACTCCGTAGAACGCATACGCGCCGATGCGATCCACGTTAAAGCGAGTGGGCCAAGTAACGGCGGTAGCCGAGCGGAGAACGGTAATGACGGTCTTTTCTTCCGCTTCGACTTGATTACCGTTTTCGTCCGTCGCTGTCTGAACGAGCATAACCGAGCCTACGTGCGTAAAGAAGGAGTTACCGCCAATCGTACGCAAGCTGTAAGCGCCCGCAAACGCGCCCTCGCTGATAAAGGTAACGGAATCGGGGAGAGTAAATCCGCTGACGACGCTCTCGTCTCCGATATCATCGTAAAGGACGGAGAAGACGGCGTAGATCGAATCGTACGTGCTTCCCACGAAACGGCTATGGAGAATGAGGAGCCCGTCTTCTTGCGAAACGGTAAACGCCGCCGTATTCGGATTCTCGAAATAGATCGGGCAATCGTCCACGGTTTCGAGATTCTCAAAGGTTCCGACAAAGGCATAATCGCCGATCGTGGTCAAATATTGCGGCAGACGCAAAGACTCGAGAACGGTATTGTGGCTGAACGCGCCCTTTCCGATCGTCGTGACTTTTCTGCCGAGCAGATAGGTCGGCAGGATCACGTCTCTTTCCGATTTGCCGGCGTTCGTCAGCCCGTTGATCGAAATCTCTCTGCCGTTTACGACGGAGTATTCGAGATACTTCTCGGGAATGACGTTATAAAGTTCGAAATTGTACGCCGAGTATGTCGTAAGATACTCGGTCAATCTCGCAAAGGAAGAGGCGTGGATGCGAGTCACGCCGTTCGAACCGCTCTGCATTGCGAAAGCGGCTTCGCCGAACGTGGGTTCGCCTTCGAGATAGACGTCGAAGGTTCCCGTCGCGTTTCCTTGGATAAAGAACGCCCTTTCTCCGATGTCCGTAACGGTCTTGGGGATCACGACTTCGACAAGCTGCGTCATCGAGAAGCTGTACGCCGAAACGTAAGAAACGGTATCGGGAATGAAGAGCTTGCGGATGCCCGTCATATTCGCGCCGTAAGAATCTCTGTCGATCTCCACGCCCACGATCTTCATTCCGTACACGTAAGACGGGATATAAAGCTCGGTAACGGCATAGGTGCTGTACGTAACGCCGGTAAAGACCGCTTCGTTCGCATTCAACGCTCTGACTGCGATCCAAGACGCCGCGGTCACTTCTTGCGTGGCTTTGATTCCGTCGTAAAGAACGCCGCCCGACTTTAATTTGCTTTCGTTTCCTGCGGGCAGATAGATCGTAAGGTTATCGCCGCTCTTCTTGAACGCGTTCGAAGCAACAGTCATATTCCCGCCCTCGCCTTCGATGAAGACTTCTTCAAGCGAATAGCTGTACGCAAAAGCGTTATCAAGGATCTTGATCGCGGAATTCTGCGTAATGCCCGCCGTTTCGAAAAGAACGACCTTTTTCAAATTCGTCATTCCCGCAAACGCCGCTTTTCCGATCTCTTTTAAGCGGAAGGAAACGTACAGTTCTTCAACGGAAGTCGCTCCGTAGAAAGCGTTCGCGTTAATGTACTCGACGGGAACGAGCGTCGTCCCTTCGTAATACTCGGTCGGAACGATCAGGACCTTTCCGAGTTTTTCAACGTCCGCTTTAACGATCCTGCCGTTCGAGAAGGTGATCGCACCGGTCGAAACGACGGGACGGAAGGGGATCTCGTAAGAGAGCGCGTAATCCTCGGCAACGGTTCCTTCCACGCCGAAGATAGTAAAGACCGAGCTGTACGCCGCCGCGTCGGACGCGGGGATCAGGATCTTTCCGTCCTCTTCCTCCGGGAAGGAGCCGAATTCGGCTTTCTCGGTCAAGAAGGTAACGCTCTTAAGATCGGAGCAACCTTCAAACGCACCCGCCGCGATCAAACGAACGGAGGTCGGAATGGTGACGGAGGTAATGCCCGTTCCTTTGAAAGCGCCCTTCTCGATCCTGACCACGCCGTCCGGTACGACGACGTTGCCCGTTGCGTAAGAAGCGTACAAGGTAACGGAATCTTTGCTGAGGATCATACTGACTTCCGTTCCGTCCACCTTCGTGGAGAAGCGGGTATTATCCTCGCTGATGGTAATATAGCCGATATTCGAGCAACTGCCGAAGGGGTTTCCTTCCATCGCGGTCAGCGCTTTGCCGAGTTCGACGGTGCTGAGCGTATCGCAGCCCTTGAAGGCGTCTTCGTAAATGATCTCCACGTCGTCGATCACGCCGTAAGTCAGCGCTTCCGTACTTCCCTCGTTCGTCAGTTCAACGGTCGAAAGACTTCCGCAATTCATAAACGCGCGCGCACCGATATATTTGACCCGCGGCGCCGCGATATGCGAAATGGTTTGAACGTCCTTGAAGCCTTCTTCTTTTACGCCGACGACCTCATAACAAACGCCGTCCACGTAACCGTAACGCGGCAACACCAAAGTGATCGGATAGCCGGAAGCTGCTTTGAAGGAATCGGAAGCGGAAACCTCCGCGCCCAACTGTCCGTTATACTCCGTAAGGGTGAAGACAAAGTTCGAGAGTGCGGTAAATTCCTTCTTCGCGATCGTTACTCTCGAATGCGAGACCGTTACCCCTGCCGGATAATAGAGGATCGCAGAGATCGTTACGTTAGACTGCGATTTGATCGTAAGCGCGGAAGAAACGTTGATCTCGCTGAGGTTCGTGAATTTCTTAATGAAGGAGGCGTCTATCGTTTTGAGATTCGGACCTATGTTCAGAACTTTGATCGTATTCAAGGTAACGTTATTCGCCGCGAAAGACGCGATCTC
Source organism: Christensenella sp. UBA4247 (assembly GCA_002395405.1). Lineage (GTDB taxonomy): Bacteria > Bacillota > Clostridia > Christensenellales > CAG-1252 > CAG-1252. The sequence continues at coordinate 29,016 of DGWX01000058.1, read as the reverse complement.
GGTCGCGTGATCGAGGTTGATAACGGTGCTGTTCAGATCGTAGATATAAACCGCCGTCCACTCGCCCACGCGCTCGTTCTTATACAAAACACCGTTCGAAGCAAGATACGTTCCCTCGCCCGTAAGTCCCTTGATCTCTTTCAAGTTATAGCAGCCTTGGAAGACGCTGACCACGTTCTCGTTTCCTTGCCCGATGCTATGCATATACTGCGTCATCGTAACGGACGCGAGCAACGAACAATTCTTGAACACTTCTTTGTCCAAGATATTAACGGCGCCGAGATCTGCTTCGCCGAGGAGAGCGCAGTTCGCAAACGCGCCGAGCCCGACCTCGCGAAGGACGCCGCTCGTGGCTTCGAATTTCACCGAGCGGATCGTTCCGTTTCCGGCAAAGGCTCTCGGAGCGATCGATCTTACGCCGATGTCGCCGATCGTTTCGGGGATATAGATCTCTCCGTGTCCTCCGTTCAGGCAGATATGATCTTTGATACCGGTGATCGTAAAGGTCAAGGTTCCGGTATCCTCGCTCGTCTTTTCATCCACTTCGTACAGGAAGCATTCTTCCCAGCGACGATAAACTTTCATCGTTTCGACGATCGTGGGCGTAATACGATACTTATTCAGGAAGTACGACCGGAGGGTCGTCGCGCTTTCGCGGATTTGCAAGAACTTCACGGTGCGGGATTCGAAACCGTACTTGACGGGGATCTCGTCTATAATGCCTGCCCCGATGGTTTTAACGTCGCCGAGGAAGCGCAAATTCGACAGATTCTTACAACCTGCAAAGGCTTTCGATCCGATCTCCGTTACGGATGAGGGGATAAAGAGCGAAGTCAACGAGCTGCAACCTACGAAGGCGCCGTCGCCGATCGACTTCAAGCCTTCCGGCAAAATCACGACTTTCAGATCTTCGCATTCGTTGAACGCATGCTCCGCCACGCGGGTCACGTACTTTCCGAGTTTAACGGAGATAACGGAAGAATTTTGGAACGCGAATTTCGCGATCTCGGTGATCTTCTTTCCGTCCAAGGTGTCCGGGAGAACGACGTAGTTCGTCGTTCCGTAACCGGAAGCGTTCCAATACGTTAAGGCGTAACTGCCTCCGATATCGGTAACTTCGATCTCGGAATCGGGATCGGGGTTTCCGTTCGAAAGGAGAAGGTGTCTCGAAACACGAACGAAGTTGATTCCGCGCGACGAGCAGTAGTTTTCCACGCGCCCGCTCATATCGGACGAATAAACGGTCAGCTCGGTCAGGTTTCCGAACGCGTAATACAGAGTGGCCGTGCCGCCCTCTTTCGAGCTGTAATCGTCGGCGATATCTTCTTCAAGATTCGTATCCTGGAAGCGCAGCACTTTGAGATTACACTCGGCGAACGCAAAGGTGCCGATCTTCAAAATGGATTTCGGCAACGTGATCGATTCGATCTCTTGATACTGCGTGGTATCGGCGCGATCGTATCTATGGCTGTAATACCAGAATGCGCCTTGAGCGATCTCGATGACGGGTTTTCCGTTGATCTCCTCGGGTATGATCAGGTTCTTATGCGAAGAATTGCAAACGTGATTGTTCAAACCTTTGATCGCAACGCCGCTGATAACGCTTCCCGAAACGGTGATCTGCGTATCCGCGATCTGGAAGCAGCCCCAAGTCGTTCCGAGGTTGAAGGTAATACCCGCTTCGTCGCAATAATCGTTCAAATCACTTGCCGTCATACCGTACACGATGAGAGAAGACGAGCAACCGTCGAAAATGCTTTCCCCGATCGTGGGATCGGAATTGACGTAAACTTCGGCGAGGTTCGACGCATTGCGGAAAGCATACGAACCGATCGAAGCGATCGTGGCGGGAAGAGAGATCGTAACGACGTACGAATTGCCTTCAAACGCCGCGTCACCGATCTGCGTAACCTTTTTGTTCTCGATCATCGTGGGAACGGTAACCGAATGGAGCGAAGTGCCGGAAGAAACGTATTTCTTGATCTTGATCTCATTCCCGTTAACCGTTTCGTACACGAAGTTCGAAAGAGAGGTCACGTAAACGATTTCAAGTCCGTTTTCTTTGCAGTAAGTCGCAAGCGCGCTCGTGGAAGCAGTTGTGCTGTTTCGATAATAGACCGTTACTTCCCTTTCTCCGAAGATCGAGGTGCCGAGGTGATCGATGCTATTGAATCCTCTCTCGAAATACACGCTTTCCAGACCCGATCCGGCAAATGCGTACGATCCGATCGTACTGTTCGAGGTCGCGGAAGTATCGCCCGGGAGCTCCATATATTTGAGCGCGGTACAATTCAAGAAGGCGTAATCGCCGATCTTGGTAACGTTGTTCAAATCGACTTTGGTAAGCTTATTGTTATTCGCGAAAGCGTACGATCCGATCTCGGTACAAGCGTCGGGGAGTTTGAATTCGGTTACGGTATTGCTTCCGAGGAAAGCAACGAGCGTCAACGCGCCGGTATTGTTACCCGATGCGTCTTTTTGACGCAAATAGAGACCGCCGCCCGAGAAGGCGTACTCGGGATCGTTCTCGTCTATCTTATAAAGAACGTAATAGGAGTTCGACGAGTCGATACCGACTTCCTGTATGCCGTTCGTATTCAGAAGCGCGCCCGCGCCGATGTCGTTTACGCATTTTCCGAAGGAAGCCTTTTCGATATTAACGCAACCTTCGAGCGCGAACTCGTAAAGCACGCGAATATGGCTGAGGTTATCCATATCCTCGCTGTTCGTAATTTTCAAATCGACGGCGTCATACAGTTCGTCGTTATAGAAAGTCAGCTTGCCGCTCTTGTCTCTCGTTCCGGTAATGGTGCTGCCGTTATATTGCGCCGTAACAAAGCTGTAATACCCTTTTTGAGTCTTAGCCATAGAGGGATTCATATTGATATAGCGCTGCAGGAGCATTTCCGTAAAGCCGTTCGTATAGAACTGGATCGAAAGCGTTCCGCTGTAAACGTTATAGGTTTGCCTCAAAAGACTGACGTTATAATCGATCTTGAATTGATTGTTAACGTCCGCTTCGGAAAGCGTGATCAATTGCAAGGCAACGGCGGAAGAAACGGCCGTATCGAAGAAGATGTTAACGTTCGAACCGGCGATTACGCCCGCCGAATAGAGGTAAGCGATCGTAAAGCCGCCGTACATAGTTAAGACTCTATTGTCCGAAACCTCTCCGACGTAGCCTGCCGAATACGCTTCGTTTAACGTCATCGCGGAGATCGAATTGACGGTCGCAAGCGCCGCAACCTCATAATTCCCCGCCGAAGCTTCGAGAATGGTGGCAGTCGGAATGATCTTTGCGACTCCGTAGAACGGAACGCGCATATATCCGCCGAGATAATCGGCTCTGCGATCCGCGGACAGTCCCTCGTCTTGTACGAAATCCTGTTCGGAAGAAATCGTAACGTCGAGATCGGAATCGTAAGCGATCTCGAAATCACCGCCCTTGGTCGCGATAACGGAATGGATCGCAACGTTATGCGTAAAGCTTGTGTTGCGGATCTGGCTGAGCATATAGGATCTCCAATCGCTCTCTTCCGCCGTAGTCGGATCTTTGGGATTCGCGGTCGTAGAGAAGAGAACGCGCAAGGATCCCGTCATTTGCGCAAAGACGGGGTTTTGGAAGTTTACGGAAACCATACCGGTCTTCTCGGTGTAATTAAAGTAACCGTCCGGCGTTTTCGCAAAGTAATTATCCGCGCCCGGATTGACCGTATTCAAGGCAACGACGCCCTGCGAAACGGGATTTTCTCCGTTTTCATCCGGAACGAGGTTTTCGTACCATGCGCCGAGGACCTGCCCGACCGTAAAGCGGAGATAGACGTTACGATAGTCGTGATCCGTTCCGCCGATACCGCCGGTTTTGCTTGCGTAACGCTCGCGGATCTTAACGAGATAGCTTCCCGCTTGGTCGAACACGGTCTTATCGGGCGTAACGACGTACGAACCGTCCGGATTCTTAACGAAGGTCAGGAAGCTCTCCACGTAAGAAGGATCCCACGTATAAGTCCAGCCGACGGTATTCGGATCTTCGTAGATCAATTGCGTTGCGCGAGTCGGATCGTCCGAATAAAGGATGCGATACATCTTGAACTCGTGGTAGCTCGTTTTGCCGGTCTTGGAGTAATGGAAGTTCGTCGCGGTCGTATACGTTCCGTTTCCGTTATAGCCCTCCAAAAGAACGCCGTTATCCGGGAAGAGCATATCGGGATCGTGGATACTGAAACTGCCCGTATCGAAAGAAGTACCTTCCGTCTTTTGAACGTGGATCGTTTCGTTCAGATAAATGATCTCGCCCGAGGAATCCAGCTTATAAGCCGTGCAACCGTCGTCGTCCAAACTGAGGTTCGTACAACCCGCAAACGCACCGTTTCCGAGATAGGTCAAAGCGGCGGTCATCGTAAATTTCTCGATCGCGCTGTACGCAAACGCCTTTTCGCCCACCGAACGCAAGGAATCGTAAGAATCCGCGGTAAAGATCTCGGAGAGCGAAGTACACTCGTAGAAAGCGTAATTACCGACGGTCAGCAAGGACTCGGACAGACCCGATCTCGTAACGCCGTTTTTCGCCGTATAAAGGAGCGAAGTAAGAGAGGTGCAACCGTAGAAAGCGTATTGCGGGATCGAATTTCTTTGCGGCATTTTAACGGTAACGAGACCGCTGCAACCGTAGAACATACCCTCGGACAAGGACGCCGAATTCGGGATCACGACCTCTTTCAATCCGTGACAGTTCATAAAGGCGTACGAACCGATATAGTAAACGTTCGACGACATAACGATTTTTTCGAGCGAGACGCAGTTGCGGAACGCGTTCTTTCCGATCGTCGTAACGGACGAGGGGATCCGAATCGAACGAAGCGAGCTGCACTTATCGAAGAGGCCGTCGTTGATCTGAGAGATCGTATCGGGGAGCGTTACCTCTTCCAAGGTCGTCAATCCGCTGAACAGCGAATCGGAGAGGTAGTTTACGGGGAGTCCGTCGATCGCGTTGGGAATATTGATGACCTTGTGGTTCGCATTGCAAACGTGATCTTTGATCGAATCGATGCGAATGGACGTTCCGTTTACGATCGTATAATTGAAGCAATTGATCGAAGTGGAAGCATTGTAGCCTACGCCGCTTTCGCCAAAGTAATCGAGCATATACGTCGTGGACGGACCGAACGCGCCGAAATCTCGCTCCGCTCCGCCGGCAACGCTCATCGTATTGTTAAAGATATTTTCGCCGAGAGAGGTCGCCGCGCCGAGGAAGTACGCTTCGTAAAGGTTCGAAGAACCGCTGAAAGCGAGGTTTTCCACGATTTCCAGGCTGGACGGGAAGATCACGTTCGACAAATTAACGCAATTTGCGAAGGCGAGTTCACCGATCTTTTTGAGTCCTTCGGGGAACACGACGGCGGACATCTTCGCTCCGTCGAAGGCGCCTTTCGCGATCGTGGAGACCTTTCTGCCGTTGATATATTGCGGAATAACGAGGGTCGTAGCGCTCGTGATCGTAAAGCCGCCGTCGGCAAGCGATTTGACGCCGAGGATCGCAACGGTATTCTCTTCGTCTTCGAGATACTCGTAATCGAAGCCCGTTGCTTTGGTTGCCGTTTTGAGGTTGTGCGACGAATAGAGGTTATTATACACGTTGCTGTCGGAGCTCGGCGCGTAAATCACGAGGTTCTCGTTCAAATTTACGAAACACGAAGGCGTAACGGTATAAACGTCTTCCAGGAAGGTGATCGAGAGAAGGTTTTTCGCGTTGTTAAACGCATTCGTAAGAACGTAACGCGCGTTTCTGTTTACGTTCATCGCGATATCCGATCTCGCGCTCATATAGGAGTATAACGTCTTATAATCCGCGCTGTAAAGAGCGCCGCCGTCCATTGCGAAATAGGGGCTGGAATCGGTTTCGATAAAGTTACCCGCTTCATCGTAATAATAGAAGGAAATATCGTTCAGCTTGGAAGCACCCGCGAACGCGCTCTCTCCGATCGTCTTAACCGTATAAGGAATATAGATCTTAACGACGGTATCGTTATATCTGAACGCGGTCGAAGCGATGCTCGTAACAACTTTTCCGTCGATTTTTTCGGGGATCACGACGCCGTTATGACCATTCGGGCAAACGTGAGACGCAAGTCCGGCGATGCGGATCTCGTTTCCGTTAAAGACCGAGTATTTCAAACAAACGATATCGTTAAGGCTCGCCGTAGTCAATCCGCGTTGTACGAGAGATTCGTTTACTTCGTTCAAGGAGTCGGAGAGATACACGACGAGGTCGTCGTCCGCGCTTTCTTCAAACGCGTCGTCAGAAAGAGTCAGATTTTCCGAGGTAATAAACACTTCGGAAAGAGATTCGGAGGTATAGAACGCTTTGCTTCCGATATAGGAAACGTTTTCTCCGATCAAAACGCTCGTCAGGTTCTTACAACCCGCAAACGCCGCGACGCCGACTTGCGTCACCGTTTGCGAAACGACGATGGAGCGGATCTCTTGGTTATGCGCGAACGCCCTGTCGCCCACCGCGGTCACGCGGAGACCGTTGATATACATCGGAACGACGATCTCATCGTGGTAATCGCAGATATGCGATTGCAGCCCCGTAACTTTCGCTTCGCCGGAAGACATTCCGACGGTCGTATAAGTAAAGCAAGTCGCGGGAGTCAAATTGCGGAAGGTAACGCCGTGTTCGGTGCAATAGAGTTCGAGGGTGCCGTCCGATATTCCGCTGACCACAAGGTTCGGGAGAGTATTGCCGAAAGCGCCTTCGTCTGCGGAAGAGATCGCGCCGTAAACTTGGACGTCGATCAATTGTTTGGCTCCGTAGAAGGCGTTCGTGGAGATGCTGGAAACGCTCGCGGGAAGCGTAACGCTCTTTAAGTACGCCGCGCCGCCGAACGCGCTGTTTCCGATCACGATCACGCCGCTATGTACGGTGTAACTTTCCTGTCTGATACCCGCGGGATAAGAAACGAGGTTGGTCTTGCTCTTGTTATAAAGGATACCGCCATCCGCCGTATAACGATCGTTTTGATCCGAAACGGCAAATTCGGTCAGTTTATCCGCGCCGCTGAACGCGCCCGTTCCGATCGAACGAACCGCCGCGCCGAGCGTGATCGAGCGAACGGCGGATTCGTACAAAGCGTTTTGCGCGATCTCAACCGTCTTATCGTCAAGAGTAACCGTATCGCCCGCAATGGAATCCACGATCGCGAGAAGTTTCGTCATATCCTTGGAATACACGAGTCCGTTTGCAAAGGTAATGTACTCGTTTGCGGGGCTGATCGTAAAGGCGGAAAGAGACGTACAGCCGTTAAACGTTCCGGTACCGACCGAGGAAACGAATTCGGGAATGTAGATCGAACGGATCGCGGTATCGTTTTTGAATGCGCCGTTTCGAATCGCCATTACCTTCTTTCCGAGAAGCAGGCTCGAAATGGTTACGTCCGAATGACCGTAAGCGCACTTATGCGCTTTCAATCCGTCCACTCGGATATACGATTCGCCCGATGCGTTTACCAGCGTCGAAGTCAGGAAGCAGGTATAAGGCGTTCCGGTATTATAAGCGATCGAGTTTTCGCGAGCGTACTTCGAAACGTTGTCCGTATTCTTCTCCGAATAGAGGATCAACGAACGCTTGGGCGAAATAAACACGTCTTTCCCGAAGGTCACGTTCTCGGTATTAAACACGACTTCGTCGAGAGAAGAACAGGACGCGAACGCGCTGTTTCCGATCGAAGTTACGCTATACGGGATCGTCATATACGCAAGCGAAGTACAAGCTTCAAAAGCGCGCGCGCCGATGGAAGAAACCGAAGTCGGCAAAACGACGGAAACCACTTTTTCTTCTCCGTTAAAGGCGTCGTTTGCGATCGCCGTTACCTTTACGCCGTTGATATACATCGGAACGACGACGTTTACGTGGTCGCCCGAGCAGCCCACGTGTCCGGACGGATTCAGCTTGGTTATAACGATAGTGGATGTAAGCGCGTCGTGTTCGTATTCGAAGCAAGTCGCGTCGTTCCAGGGAACGTAAATGATATTATTCTTCGTACAGAAGCTTTCGAGATACTGCCCTTTGGGTCCGAAGAGGGAGAGACCGACCATAAAGTTTTCAAGCGCGTTCGGCGCAATAAAGCCGTGATCCACTTCGGTTTCCATATCGGTGCAGAAGTAAATCTCTTCCAAGTCCTCCATATTCTTGAAGGCGCTGTAACCCACGTGATAAACGTTATACGGAACGGTCAAATAGCGGATCGTTCCGACGCCTTCGAAGGCGCGGTCGAGAATGATTTGGACGTCCTCTTCGCTTTCAAACACGCGATTTGCGAACGCGTTGAACATCGTATGTAAGATCGCGCCGTTTTCGCCGTAAAGCGCGCCGCCTTTCAAATAATAATAAGGATTGTCTATGAGCGTGAATTTTTCAAGCCCGTTCAAATACGCAAACGCGCCGATACCGATCGTATTTACGGTGGACGCGATCTCGATCGTCTTTAAGGAAGAAGAATTTTCAAACGCACTCTCGCCGATCACTTCCGGTTCGCGCAGGATCACGACGGAGGTCAAAGCGGAATTCTTGAACGCGCCGTCTGCGATCTCATACACCTTGGTGTTGTTGATAAAGCTCGGCACGACGAGAGTTCCGTGATCGCCCTTGGGTTTCAATTCTCCGCCGATAAAGTCCATCGCGGCGCTTTGCGCACAGGTCTCTTCGGTAGCGAATCCGTTGATCACGTATCCGTTTTCGGTAAGGGTCAGATCCAAGCATTCCTTCGGCGTATAGCCAAGGAGCGTTACGCGGCTCGTAAGATCCGCGGGGTGATTGATATAACTCGTGGTCGGAGCGTACACGGTAACGACGCGCTGCGCGTACATTTCCGCAAAGATATCTTTAACGCCCTCGACGGATACCGAGTAAGAAGTCCGGATCGCTTCGTTTGCCGCAAGCGATACGTTGATTTGATAACGTCCGGTTTGATACTTGTTATAAGCCGACGCGTCGATAACGTAATCCGCTTCCTCCAAAAGCACTCTGCCGCCGTCCGAATACACGGCGTAAACGGTAAGTCCGGCGGACGAGAAATCCGATCCCCACTTAAAGCTATTCAATCCGACGAACACTTCTTTCGATTCGGTGGCGCGGCTGTAATAGACTTTTTCTTCGTCAAACACACTGAACTCACTTTCGAGCTGATAGGTATTCCCGATCTTCTCGTAATAGGTCGCGGGCAGGTAATTCTCCTCCGTTACGTCGGTAAGTTCGGTATAGGTATACGTATAGAGAGCCGTCGTAGCGACGATGGAAGTTACGGCCGCGGTAGCTTTCGGCTGAACTTGGCAAGCGATAACGTCTTCTTCCGTTATTTCGGAACCTGCGATGTCTTTCGCGTCCTCGCCGATCTCAACGTGATTTTCAAAGAAGATCTCTTGGAGCGCCTGCATATTCGCAAAGGCGCCGAGTCCGATCACGGAAGCGCTCGTAACCTCGTTTTCTTCTCCGAGATATTCGGGAATACGGATATATTCGAGCCTATCGTTTCCTTCAAAGGCATACGCCGCGATCTCTTTTACGCCTTCGGGTACGACGTACGTTCCCGTTCCCGCGTTTCCGCCGCCCGTCGCAAGATAGGTATGCAAGAGCGACATATCGTAAGAATAGAGGGTAAAGCTATCGAATACGAAGCTCGTATTGCCGGAAGCGATGATGATCTCGTTCAGCCATTCGCAATCCGCAAACGCGCCGACGCCGATCTCTTTAACGGACGCGGTCAGGCGGATCTTCGTCAGATGTTTGGATCCCGCAAAGGCGCCCGCCGCAATGCGGGTAACGCTTTGCGGAAGCGGGAAATCGGTATAGTTCGCGCCGACGGCGGTCGGAGCGTTCATCGGGAGATATGCCATCAATGTGGTCATATCGCGCGTATAGACGATACCCGCCGCGTACGTGTTTTCATTTGCCACGACAACGTACGTATCGTTGTCGTTTACGTAAATATTCTCGATATTGTACGCGCCCTTGATAAAGCCTTCTTCGATCACGCCGACGGAATAAAGAAGCGTAAGCGTTTTGATCTCAACGCGATTCTTAAAGGCGTCACCGCCGATCGTAGTGATATCGTAACGCACGTTATCTTTGACGATATACGGCGCCACAACGATCTCTTGATAGCCGTATCCGTAATCGAACGCGGGCGCGGCGGTCATAGAGAGGATCTTCGCTTCGCCGCGCGCGTCGCTCTTCTTGGTCAATTCGTAGTTAAACGCTTCGTCTTCCGTCCAAGCCACGTAGCGAACGCGGGTAGTCGCGTCGTCTCCCTCGTAATAATTCTCGATAAAGTACGCCTGAACGCTGCTGTACTTTTCTTCGTACACGTTGCTCGCGCGGTCTTTTCCGCCGGGACCGTAAACCGTGATCTTGCGACCGACTTCGATCTCGTCGATCTCGCCCATAACGAAGTTTCCGATTTGCGTTTTAACGGGAGAGCTTTCGAAATAAACGTAAGTCAGGTTGCGCATATCCTTAAACGCATAATCTCCGATGGAGATGATCGTATCGGGGAGTCTGACGCGGGAAGTCGTCGTTCCTTCAAAGGCGCGCGCGCCGATATGCGTCATATCGTTGCCGCCCATAACGTTTACGTTTTGCAGAACGACGGAGTCTTTGTTATTCGAATACAAATAGGTATGCAGAAGCGATCTGTCTTTATTGAACAAAGCGCCCATCGAAAGATCGAAGACGTATTGTTCGTTATCGTTATCCACGAGGATATCGCGGAGCTTGGTAGCGACGGAGAAGGCGCCTTCGCCGATCTCGGTCAAAGTGCGGGAAACGCCGACGACTTCGACGTAATCGTTTCCGTACAGTGCGCCGGGAAGCAATTTCTCAACGCCGCGGAAGGTGATCGTAGAATGCTCTTCATCGATCACGGTCTCTTTATTCTCTTTATAGGAAACCACGATCGCAGGCTCTTCCGTTTCGCCTTCGGGATCCGTTGTCTCGGTCTCTTCGCCATCGGGTTCACCTACCGTTTCGCCGCCCTCTTCTTCTCCTCCTTCCTCATCGGTCGTACTTTCTCCCGATTCGATTTCACCTTCGTCCACGCCGACTTCGGTTTCGATCCTTTCGAGTTCCACGTTGCCGAAGTTTACCGTCTTAAACGTATTGGAGGCAAGATAGGTATGAATGACCGTTCTCGAAGAATTGGAATAGAGAACGCCGTTTTCGAACAAATAGGGACCGGTTTGACCGCTGACGGGGCTGGCGGAAAGTTCGATTTCGGTCAGGCTGTCCATATCCGCAAACGCACCGATTCCGATTACTTGAACGGCGCCGGTTACGGATACTTTCTCCGCATAGGAACCTTTCAAGGCATATTGTCCGATTTCCGTTACGGGCAGTCCTTTATAGTAGAGCGGGATCGCAAGGAGCGTATGTCCACCCGAGAGGCAGGGTTCCGCAAAGTGATCGTTATACCCGGTGATCATATAACCGTCCGAATTCTTTTGGAAGGTAAAGCAATCTTTATAGGTATAGCGATACACCTCGAATCCGAGCGACGAGACGTAAGAGGCAAAATCTTCGGCATTCGATCCGATCGGCAGACAGACTTTGAAGGAAGAAGCGTTCTTGACGTTCGAGAACACGTTATCTCCGAAGCGGCTGACGAAGGTTTCGAAATAAACCAGACTCAAATTGACGGCGCTGTCGAACGCACCTTCTCTAACGGCCGTTACGTCGAATTCTCCGCCGATGATCGCGTAAGAGGCCTTCGCTCCCGCGGGATAAGCGACGAGCGCCGCTTGCGTGATCTTACCCGTTTCCTCGTCTCTCGAAAGGACTTCGAAAAGCATTCCGACCGCGTTCGAGTTAGCGGAAGAAGAGCTTACGAAGGCAAGGTTCTCTTCGTGTACGTAAATATTTTGCAGCGTTAAGCAACGTTCGAACGCTCTTTCTCCGATCGTTACGACGTCTTTCCCGATCGTTACGTTACGAAGCGATTCGCTACCGTAGAACGCGCCCGTTCCGATCTCCGTTATTCCTTCGGGAACGACGTACGAAAGCGCGCTGTTCTTCGCGGTGTAAACGATCAATTTAACTTGATTTCCGTTTTCATCTTTTCCGAAGAGGACCCCGGAATCAAATGCAAAGTACGGGTTGGTATCGCTGAGGCGGATCTCCGTCAGGTTTACGCAACCGCTGATCGCCCCGTTTCCGATCGACGAAACGCTGTCCGGCAAGGTCAGGCGAATGATTTCCTTCGTGTTTTCCAAAGAACCGTCTCCGAGCTTAACGACGGTGTAAGAAACGCCGTTCTCGTCCTTCACTTCGGAGGGGATCGTAAGATCGTCGTGGTTGCAAATACAAACGTGATCCTTGATTCCGGTAATGACGGCGATTCCGTCGATCGGGCTCCAAGCGTAAGTAAAGCAATTCGTATTATCCGAAAGAGACTCGAGATGCACGATCCTAATATTCACGCCTGCGTCTATAAGCGAAGTGAAGTATCCTTCCAAAAGGACGCAGGATTCGGTGTAATAAACGGTCAAAGGTTCTTCTCCTTCATAAGAAGAGAAGGTTCCTTCTTCGAGTTCGAGATCGGATTTGAAATAAACTTCGCTGAGGGAAAGCGCTCCGTCAAACGCGTTCGGCGCGATCGCATCCACTTTTTCGCCGATCACGACGCTGCGGATCGCGCTGTTCTTAAATGCGTCCGCTCCGATACGGGTAACGGAATCGCCCGTTCTGACGCCCCTGACCTCATAATAATATTCCGCGTCGATCTTAAAGCTTTCCGCGGGAGTATAAGAAACGCCGGTAACGTCCACGTTGCGGACGAAGAACTTTCCGGCTTCGAAGCTTTCTTCCGAAAGATTTACGAGCTTGTAACCGTCTTCGTAAGCGTTCTCCGCAAACGCGCCGTCCGCCACGCCCACGACCTCGTATCCGCCGATATAGAGAGGCAAGTTGATCTCGGAATGGACGTGCGAAGCGTCGCAGGTAAGCCCCGTTATGATGACGCCGGCTTCCACTTCTTCCGTTGCGAGGCAAGGCGTTATGTCGGAATAGAATTCAAGTCCGGCGTAAATCGCCGCTTTTTCGACGTTATAGCTACCCTCGGGCGCAAGAACTACGGCGGAAATGTCGCCTACCGATCCGAAGATCTCTTCGCCGACTTCAACGTCCGACGCAAAGCGGATCTGTTTCAAATACGAAGCTTTCTTAAACGCCGCTTCGGACACGCTCTTAACCGTTTCCGGAACGTCGTAACTTTCCGCCTTATTCGTGTAGAGGTAAATATAGAGGTTGCTTCTGTCCTTATTAAAGAGAACGCCGGAAGTAAACACAAAGTTCGGGTTCTGCTCCGAAACCGCGATCCTTTCGAGCTTATCGCACCCTCTGAACGCGTCGGACGCGATCTTTTCGACCGTGTCGTTCAAATAAAGAATTTCGACGTTGACCGCGCCGTCGAACGCGCCGTCCATGATCTCTTCAACGCCGTTCGGGATCGAATAGATCACGTCGGGCGACAGGCAAACGTACATCTTTTTGCCGTCCATGCTGAGGAGCGCGCCGTCCGCGTACTTATACGCGGGGTTATCGCTCGCAACGATGACTTCTTTCAGCCCCGTACAGCCGTAGAACGCGGCGGTTTCGATGTTCGTGATCGTTCCGGGGATCCCGAGCGAATAGATCTCGGTATGGTTTGCAAAGGCTCTCGACGCGATTTGGACGACTTTCTTGCCGTACATATAATCGGGAATATCCACGTTCGTGTGACCCGTCGCGCAATAGTGATCTTTCAACCCGGTGATGATCACGTCTCCGTTTACGTCAAGCGCGTAAGTAAAGCAAGAAGGCATCGTAGTCGTGTTGTAATCCACGAAGCTCAACGTTGCGAAATAGCGTTCGAGATTGCCGTCCGAAGGACCGTACGCCTTGATCCTCTTATCATTGCTGTGAACGATACGAATGCCGAGTTCTTCCATCTCCCCTTTGAAGTAAAGCTCGGTCAGATTATCGCAAGCAAGGAACGCGAAAGAATCGATCTTGGTAACGGACGAAGGGATCGTTACGTTCGTAATGCCGGACATATAGGCGAACGCCCTCTTTCCGATTTCTTCTACGTTCTCGCTCATAACGATATTTTTAACGTTTTGATAGAAGGAATGATTCGCTTCGTTATAGAAAGCGTCGTCTCCGATCTTGGTGACTTTGAATCCGTCGATCTCGTAAGGGATAACGACGGTTTCGTCCAAACCGAAATACTTGGTGATCGTGATCGTGTCGTCGTCGGAAACTTCGGTCAGGAAGGAATACTTATCCGTCCAAGGAACGAAGGTAATGCCGTTTGCCGCGCAGTATTCGGAAACAAAACCGTTCGCAGGCGCGTAAACGACGAGCTCGGGATTTCTTTCCTCTTCCGTTCCGAAGATATTCGAACCGAGACCGCTGAGTCTCGGAACATCGTGCGTAAAGTAAACGGACGTCAGGCTCTTGCAGCCTTTGAACGCGCCGGTTCCGATATTCGAAATGCTTTCGGGGATAACGACGGAGGTCAGTTTCACCGCGTTTTGGAAAGCGTAAGCGCCGATCGTTACGGTGTTCGAAGAGAAGGAAACGGAAGTAAGCCCCGTCGCGCCGCTGAATGCGCTTCTCTCGATTACGAAATCGGCTGCTCCGTCCTCGAAATCAACGGTATAGATCTTGGTTTGTCCCGCAAAGGCGGATTGCTTTACGCCTACGACGATACATTCTTCTTGTTCGCCGTTTTCGTTCGTTTTAACGTGCGTTGCGGGAATGTAAACGAAGTTATGGCTGTTATTGCAAATATGCTGAGACTGTCCCGTTACCATTTCGGTACCTTGGACGGTTCCGTCCGCGTACTCGATGCAATCCCCGTCGCTGCTCATCGCCGTCTTATAGCCGCGATCGGAGTTGTTGATCGCGTTATACAGCGAAGAAGCGGATTCGTCGAAATAGAAAGTCAAAGTATTAAGATTGACTCCGTCAAAAGCGTCAGCCGCAATATTTCCGAGATCCATATTACCGCCGAAGTACACGCTGATCAAAGAGTTACAGTTCTTAAACGCTTTGCTGCCGATGGATTGAACGGTCGCGGGAACGTAAATACTCGTCAGACGGTTGATCTTTCCGCCGCTCTCCTCGCTGAACGCTTCTTCTCCGATAGAAACCACGCGCGCGCCGTTAATATAAGGAGGAATGGAAATATAGAGGTTTTCCTCCTCGTTTCCGGCGGGGAATCGAATACCGCTGATCAATCCCGTTACCGTAACTTCGGACGTATTTCCGTTTACGGTAAAGCTGGACGCCGAATAGCAGTTATTGAATTTAATGCCGTTATTGACGGCGTAAAGTCCGAGGTTTTCGCCGTTCGGGCTATACACGATGAGTTTCTGGCAACCCGTAAAGACTTCTCTGCCGAGCGCAGCCACGTCGTTCTCTACATATAGCGAAGTCAAAGCAACATCGCCATAGAACGCGTAATTGCCGACGCTCTGCAAAGACCCTTGCACCGTTACGCTGACGAGCCTATTCGCCCCGTTAAAGGCGTTCGCTTCGATAACGGTAACGCTCTCCGGGATCACGATCCTTTCGAGAACGGTATTTCCGTAAAAAGCGCTTTCTCCGACGATCCTGACGCCCGCGTTCACCGCATAATAGGAATTCTCGTTGTAGCTGAGGTAAGTAATAAGCGTCGTTCCGCTCTTGTTATAGAGGGCAACGTTATCCGTGCTGAAATAACGGTTCTCTTCGGGAATGATGATCTCGGTCAAATTCACGCAACCGTTAAAAGCGTCAGCCGCAATAGTAGCGACCTGCGATCCGATCGTAATGGATTTCAAGCACTCCGCGCCCGCAAAGCTGCCGGAGGCGATCTTACTTACCGTTTCGGGAACGACGTACGTTTCCGCAGGCGAAGAAGCAAAGTAGCTGATCAAAGTATCGCCCGAACCGTTAAAGATAACGATGGATTGCATAATTCCCGCGATCTCGTCGGTTTCGATACGATAATACGCATTATTTTCAGCCGTAACTCTCGCAAGGCTCGTACAGCCGCTGAAAACGGAAGTTCCGAGTCTTCTGACGGAGGAAGGAATGGAGATCGAAACGATCTCGCGGTTGTTCATAAACGCGCCGTCCGCGATCTCGGTCACGGGCAGTCCGTCGATGGTATCGGGGATCACGATGTCCGCGTGTCCGTAAGCACAAACGTGCGATTTCAAACCGACGATGCGGATCTGAGTTCCCGCGGCGTTCTTCGTATAAATAAAGCAGCTCGTGCGCGTGCTCGCGTTATAGGGATAACCGTTTTGCGCGCAATAAGTCTTAACGTTGGATTCGGTGCTCGGTCCGTAAACTTCCGCCATCGTGTTGTCGAAAATGGTAGCGCCGATCGTTTGAACGTCGCCTTCGAAAGTCGCGGAAACGAGCGCGCTGCACTTATAGAAGGCGTTTGCGCCGATCTCCGTAACGGAAGAAGGTATTACGATCTGTTTGAGCGCCGAACATTCGCTGAACGCGCTTTGCCCGATCTTGGTCAGAGCCGCGGAAAGAGTAACGTCTTCGAGTTTCAGGCAGTGTTCGAACGCACGCGCCGAAACCTCCGTTACGGTATCGGGCAAAACGAGCTTGGTAATATTCGAGTTACCGAAATTCGAGATCTTGGTAACGGTCGCGAAGTCGCCCTGCCATTCGCTGATCGCTTCATAATACGCTTTGGGGATATAGGCGGGAACGATGAGTTCTCTCTCTTCGTCCGAGTCAAAAATGCCCGTCAGATCGGTATCGAAGATATAATAGGTTTCGCTGTTTGAGAATGCCGTCGCCACCGAATAGGCGAAAGTCTCGCGATCCGCAACGTAGAACGTAACGTTCTCCTGACCGAGGTAACGATTGGCAAGGAAGTCCTCCTCGTCAACGGCGGCTTCACGGAAAACGCCTTTCGTAAAGCCGGAGATCGTTGCGTTTCCGTTCTTATCCACGTTCGACACGTAAGCCGAACCGTTCAACGTCGTAAGGTTCAAATAGGAAATAGCCGTGTGCGGAACGAAAGAAATGAAATAGGTTTCGCAGTAACGCTTCAAGAGGCTGTCGCCTTCGTCGTTTACGGGACCGTAAACGGTTACGGATTCGTTTCCGCTGAACAGCGTCGCAAACACGTCTTCCGATACGCCGATCGGGAGGACGTCTTGCATAAAGTAAACGTATTTCAGCGCCGTGGAATAAGCGAACGCACTGTCGGAGATCGTAACGACGGAAGGCGCGATGACCTTATTCGTCAAGTTCGAGTTGTACGCGAACGCATATGCGCCGATCTCTTTAACGCTCTCGTCGATCACGTAGCTGAGCGCCGCGTTCGAAGCGAGATAGGTATGTAAAACAGTAAACACACCGGGTTCGCTCGCTTGGAGAACGACGCCTTTTTCCGACTTGTAAAACTCATTTTGCGCGATCGTCAGATCGGTAAGCGAAGCGCAATCCGCAAACGCGCCCCTGCCGATCTCCTCGATCGAATCGGGAATATTCAAGCTGACGAGTTTGCTGTCGTGGAAGAAAGCAAAAGCGCCGATGGATCTCAAATAATTCGCTTCCATCTCGACCTTGCCGAGCGAAGTACAAGATTCGAACGCGTTCTTTCCGAGCGTTTCAAGCCCCGTGGGAAGATTGATCTCGGTCAAATTTACGCAACCCGCAAAGGCAAAATCTCCGATCTCACGAACGGAAGACGGCAGGCGCATCGTACGGATAACGGTTTGATTTTCAAACGCGTGCGAATCGATTCCCACAACGCGATATTTATGGCCGTTATTCGTCAGGTATTCGAGGATAACGAGGTTTTCGTGTCCGCCGCAGGTATTATGATCTTTCAAACCGGTGAGATAGATCTCCGCTTCCACGTCGCCGCTGCCCGAGTTTTCGATCTCGCGGAACTCGAAGCAAGACGCGTCGGTATAAACGACGAGGCTGATCGTACGCGTAAAGCCTTCCACGAGGGAGGCAAAATCGCCCGACGGGGTAAATTTGACGCGATAAATGGTAGTCGCGGTCGTAACTTCCGTGTTCGGGCTTTCCCATTCGAAAGTTCCCGGAATCGGAATGTATAACCTCTTATAATAGACTTTATTCGCGGCAAAGTTCGTTGAACGAACGTAATTGCCGTTATAATCCACTTCGTAATAGGCGCCGCTGAGCAACTGCGTTTGCGAAGTGATCGCTACGACTTCATAATCCGTGAAATAATTGTAAGCATACACTTCGATGCCCGTGCTGTCCAGCGAAACGTCCGCAAGGCGGGTTCCCGATATAACGCTGTCCGCCGTCGGAAGCGCGCTTGCGCCCACAAGCTCCGAACCGCTCGCTTTCTCCACGGTTACGCGGAAATAGAAATACTTGCTCTCATACTGAACGTCCGAAGGAACGAAAAGCGCTTTATAGTAATAATATTCGCCGTTTTTATACACGTTGCCCGCGCCGGAAACGTCCGTCGTGCGCGGATCGGCAGGATACACGTCTCCGTCCGCCCAGCTGAACGTACCCTGTAAAATCGCCCTCGTATCCGAAGCGAGAACGCGGAATTCGTCCGAAGTCGGAAGTTTGACGTCCTTTAAGCGGGTACCGAATTTAACCGTTGCGATCGAACCGTAATTCAAATCGTTGATCTCCGGAACGATCTCTTTCTTAATAACCTTAACCGAAACGTAGATCGGGTCGTCCGAGAGGATCAAAGCCTGCTCTTCCGTCAGGATAAGGCGAACGGGGCAAGAGAAAGTATCCGTTTGACCGAGAACGGGATCGAAATTCTCTTCCGAAACGACGAGATCGCCGCTTGCCCATTCGAGTTCAAGCTCGACTTCGATATTCTCGTCTCCGTACGTATAATACGCCTTTTCGAAATTCAGGAACGAGGCAGCCGCTTCATCTCCGTAATTGACGGAACTTGCGCCGAGCCCCGTAAAGTGAACGTCCGCTCGATTGACAACGAGCGGAATATCGACTTCCGTTTCTTCGAATTCAACGTCGATCTGACCCGTTGCGGTCAGCGGCTGATAGACGAGCGTATAATTATTCGTTCCCACTTGGGGGATCACCGTTCCGTCTTTCCATTCGAAAGTTCCGTACATAGAGTTTTCCGCGCTGCCGCCCGTCAGGGTGCTGGCGGAAAGCCTTTGACCGTATTTGATCTCGGAGGCTTTCGGCAAACGGCTTTGATCGAAGCTAACGGAAACGGGGCGAACGTCCAACGTTACGGTATCGGACACAGTATAGATGTCGTTCTTATTTTGCGGTTCGAACACGTAAGTATAAACGGTCTGCGCGACTTTTGCGGTCAGATTCGAGGTATATTGCGTAACTCCTTCCGCGTCCACGTATCCCCACAAGTACTTACCCGCAACGGTCGCCGTGGAAGAAGACGACCCGATCACGTAACCGTAACGGCGGTTGACGGAAGTCGAACGCGCGGGGGCAAGCCCGATTCTCGAAAGAGGCGTTCCGCTTCGAATAACGCCGCCGGAGACGGAAACGGTGGGTTTGTTCAAATTTCTTTCGGTCTCGTCCGCACCGTAAAGCACAGGAGTCGCTTTAAGAACGGTAACGGGGAGTTTCGCTTGCTGTCCGAGAGCGGCGGAAAGCTTGACCGTTTTATAATTGTTAAAATAGCTCGAAGTATCGCCCGACGTCCCCGCAGGAGTAAAGACGACGTCGTAAGTCGGCGTAACGGTGGAAAGAGTTTGCCCCGTGATCCAGGAGAAAGTCCCGGGGACGCTCGCATATTCCCGATAATTCGAATTATCCAAGGCGGAAACCGAAAGCATATCGGACGTCAGGGTCGAACCGTAGGTCAAGCGAAGCTCGGTCGGCGCCCTTTCGGGATAGTTCGGAACAATCTCCGGCCATTTATAAACCACGGTATCCGCTTTGGTGATCGTCAGCGTGGCGGTCGCGGTCGCGGTAACGTAACCCTTTTTCGAGTACGTGACCGTGGCTTCGTACACGCCGGCGTCTATCGCCTCGGAGAAGGATTCGCCCTTATCGTTTACGTACGATATCCTCCACCCCGAAGTATCGCCGAGCGATGTCGTCACCTCGACGGAATGCGCTTCACCGTCGTACGGAACGGTCACGTCGAACGCGGTAAGCTCCATCGTCTTCTTCGAACACGAAGCGAAAACGAGGACGCTCGCCAAAACGACGAGGGTCAAAAGGATCAAAACGGAAAATCTTTTCTTGTTCATAACAGCCTCCTGTAACTGTTGCTTTCAAGCATTACTTCGCACGCTATACGTATGCGCGCGTTGTCATACGTCTAAATACTAACATTCCGATAGGAATTCCGCAATGCACGCGCCCAAAAATTACTTGTAAAATAATCGTGATTAAGTTTTTTTAATCGAATTTTATTGTGACTTTAATTTTTCGCCGGGATTTTCAAAAAAACGCGCGGCGCTCGGAACGAAAACGAATCCAAACACATTGAGACCGGTTACTGAAATAAAAGAAGAAACGACAAAGAAAAAATAATAAAAAAAGTGCGGAAATATCCGCACTTAATAAGATTGATTCCAAACGATCGATCATTGCTTCGTCTTTTCCTTTTTTGCCTCTTCCGGAATCGGTGTTTCAACGATCGTCGCGCCCGCTTCCCGTTCGAGAATTTGCGCTTTTTGAAGCTCCTTTTGGCTACCGTACACGATGCGCTGACAAGGCGGGATCTCCCCCGCAAGACGCTTTTTCATATACTCCACGAGCGCTTTTAATACTTTCTTGGAACTACGCAGTTGCAAGTTCAAATACCAGCAATGGAAGTCGGCTTTTTTTGCCGAATAATAAGAAACGTACGGAACGCCGTTTTTCGCGAGTTTCTCGATCATTTTTTCTCCCTGCCCGAGGCAGAACACGTCTCCTACCGTATGGCAAACGAAAGAAGGCGGGAAAGAGGGAGAAATCCAATCGAGAACGTTTATGTAATCTTTATATTTGAAATCGTCGAACGCACCTTTCTTTCTCGTATTAAATCCGAGAACGCGATTCCCGATGCCGTGCGCGAAATCGAAGGGAACGTTTTTATTCGTAAGCGCGGTCATAACGTCGTAAGGACCGCAGAAAAGAAGCGCGCCTTTAAAAGAAAGATTCGGCCGTCCCGTTTCGTACACTTCGGATAAAGTTTCGTTTTGAACGATCGTGATCGCGTGCGCCGCGATCTGCGCGCCGGCGCTGTCTCCCATAATGTACAAATTATCAAGGTCGATCGCATACTCCTCCGCGTGCGCCGCCACCCATTCGAGAGCTTTTACACTATCTTTCGTAAACTGCGGGAAATGCGCGTTTTCGCAAAGATGATAGCTAAGGTTTATAACGCAAACGTCGAGCTTATCCACGAGGTAACTCGCGATGCCGGTTCGGTATTCCCTTCCGCCCGCCATGTAGCCCCCGCCGTGATAGTTGATGATAGTCGGGATCTTTACGCCGACTTTATTCTCGTGACGATAGATATCGAGCGCGCAAATATCCGGATAATCGGGATCATATACGATATCCTTTTCCACGTGGACGTTTTTGCACTTATAATAATTCTGTGATAAATTAAAAAGCACGTCGATGGTTTTGAAAACGATTCGTTCGAATGACGCCATATTACCCTCCGATCATTAAAACTTTATTATATTATAACACTCCGTTTACGCGTTTTCAAGGGTGCGCGAGAATAAAAAACGCGCTTTTCCCCGAAAAAAAAAGATCGAAGAACAAGAGAGGATCCATAAAGAAAAGATAGATCCTTTTCCTACTCCGATCGATTTGAAAAAGAAAAGAAATTCGTTTGTTTTATGCGGATTTTTCGAGATAATTTACGATATCGGCAATCGTTTTGACGGAAAGCGCGACTTCGTCCGGTATCGTAATATCGAAAGTTTCCTCAAACGCCATGATCAGTTCCACGAGGTCGAGAGAATCCGCATGGATCTCTTTTACGAGATCGGTGCTCGGCGTAAGAGTGTCTTTATCGATATTGAAATGCTCCGAAATAATGTCCGTAACTTGATCGAAAATCATATATGCTCCTATTTTTCTCGGTTTATCCGATTTTTATAACATTTCGCGCAAGGTAACATTCCCTTCGCCCACGACGCAGATCAAGTAATCGCCGTGATCGAAATAAACGCCGCCCGGAGTTTCGGTTCGCAAAATCTCCGTGTCGATCCCCGTTCCGCGCCTTTTTCCTTCCGCTTCCTTCTTCGTCCATATTTTATAAAAGTCGTATAAGGTATCGGGCTTTTCGGTTTCATGGAAAAGTCGGCTGAGTCGTTCTACGTTTCTGGGAACGGTCACGTCCTCAACGTCCACCCCGACGGGAGAGAGCGAAACGGCAAATGCGATCCGATCTCCCTTATGCGAAAGAGATACTTTCAGATCGGAGTTTTCGATATAAGGCGCGCCCGAATCCGTTTTTTTCAGTTCGGTCGCACCAACGGCGGAAAGAGCGTCCGATAGCCTGCTTTTGCTCGTTATGAACAAAAGGATCTCGCCTTCTTGCAATCGTTCCGTCATTCCTTCTCTCCTTTTGCTTCGGCATTTTCGGCAGAGCCGCCGTCTGCGCTTTGAACCGCAACTTTTTTAATGTTTTGCAATCGAGAAGTTTCCGCAGGGATGAACTTGAAGTTCGCTCCGTGCCATTCGAATGCCAAAGATCCCGTTTGACCGTTTCTGAATTTCGCGATGATCAGTTCCACGATCGTGTCGTCCACCGGTTGATTCTTTTCCTTATACAGGAACGCCACGATATCCGCGTCCTGCTCGATGGAACCGCTATCGCGCAAATCGTGCAACTGCGGTTTTTCGTTTTTCATTTCCGCGCTTCTCGACATCTGCGAAAGGACGATAACGGGCGCGTTAATATCCTTGGCGAGAAGTTTCATATTACGGCTGATCTCCGCAACTTCCTGCTGGCGGCTCTCCTTTCCCGGGAAAGTCATAAGCTGCATATAGTCGATGATAATAAGGTCGATCTCACATTTATTCTCGATCATAAAGCGGCGGCATTTCGCTAAGATATCGCCCGGCGTTTGGAGCGTCGTTTGATCTATGTAAATATGGCTTTTCCAAAGTTGCTGGCGCGCTTTATTCAGAAGAACGAACTCGTTCATCTCCAATTCGCTCTTGGAAATACTGTTGTTTTTGATACCCGTCATCGAGCAAAGCATACGTTGGACGAGCTGCCCGTTTGCCATTTCGAGGGAGAAAATCAAAATATTTTTATTCTCGTCTCTTTGCGCGATGTTCGTAGCGACGTTCAGAGCAAACGCCGTTTTACCCACGCCCGGGCGAGCAGCCAAAATAACGAGATCGCTTTTTTGCAGTCCGTTTAGAACGTAATCGAGGTTCGAAAAGCCGGTCATAAGCCCTTTGGTGACGTCGGGATTTGCGTGTTGCTCTTCGATTCGATGCATGACTTCGTCCACGATGTTTCCTACGCGAATGAGCGAGGAGCGGTTTTGCGCCTGCGTTACGCTGAGAATACGCTGTTGGGCGTAAGCGAGGCTCTCTTCTCCGTCTTCCGAAGTATAAACGTTCTCCGCGATATCCTTCGAAACTTCGAGAAGCGCGCGCAAAAGCGCGTCACGCTTCAATATATCCACGTAATACTTGGAACCCGCGGCGCTCGGGATCGAGGACGCGATCGAGCTGAGATAGGGAAAATCACCCGCGTCCGCAAGCGTTCCTTTTACGCGCATTTTATCCGCAACGCTGACGATATCCACGGGATGACTTTCGAGATAGAGTTCTCGCATCGCCGCAAAGATCGCCTTATGCGCCGGAACGGAAAAATCCTCTTCTTTGAGCTTGCTAAGGTGATCGTTCGCAGCCTTTTGGTCGATCATAAAGGCGGCAAGCACGCTTTTTTCCGCTTCCACGCTCGCAGGATAGGTTCGGATCTTTTTCTTATCGTTTTCCCGTGGCATTCTCTTACTTCTCCTCCGTAAAAAAATCTCCTTCCGAATCCCTAAATCCCGCAAAAGGATCGCCTCCCGACGAGGAAACGGAAGAGAATTTTTTCTTATTTTTTCGATCGGTAAAATATATTATAACAAAAAACACCGCCAAGCTCAATACGAAAACGGAAATTATCAAAACGTATAAGAGAGTTCCGTTCAGTCCGATTTGGCGGATCAAGATCTCAGATGGTTCGCTCGCCGAGATCTCCCAAGTATGATAATAGATCCCGTTCCTTTTTTCCACCGAATCCGCATTGGACAAAACGGTGGAATACTGCGTTCCGAACACGTAATATAGCTGTGCGGGATCGGGCATAGCGGCATACTCCGCAGGAAGAAAAGATCGGATCTCCCGAGACAGAGCGGAATAAGGATTTTCGCTCTCGCTATCGTAATAAACGAGAACGCCGCGCTTTTCCCCCGGATCATCGTCCGCCTTCTCTTTTCCCGTATAACCGCGGCTGATATACAGATCGGTCAGACTGTCGTACGTAATGAAGAGCGAGATCTTTCCCGCCTCTTCCTCGTTTATTTCCGCAACCTCTTCCCATCCGTTTGCTTGAATCATCTCTTCCATAGCGGAACGCGCTTCTTGCAAAACGGTTTCCGCGTCAGCGGACGAAGCGTCGTAAGTTAAGGTGTAATCGTAATGAACGGAGCCCGTTTTATCTATATAATACGAGTAAGTCAAAGACCGCGCGCACCCAGAAAGGAGCGCGGCAAGCGAAATCATAAGAAGGAAAAAGGCGAGGATTTTAACCTTCATACGAAGCAAGTTCCTCGATCGCTTCTTTCATAAAAGCGGTCGCTTTTTCAAAGGGTTCGGAGGTGGTAAGATCCACGCCCGCGCATTCGAGGATCTTCAAAGGAGGCATACTTCCTCCGAGAGATAAAAAGCGCATATAACCATCGAGCGCGCCCTCCTTCCCTTCGAAAATATCTTTGGAGATCGCCGCGGCGGACACGATCCCCGTGGCATATTTATAAACGTAAAACGAATTGTAAAAATGAGGGATACGCGCCCATTCGTAACGAATCAAATCGTCCGTCAGGCTTTCGCCGTAATACTTATCGTTCAGCGCGGCGTAAACGTCGGACAGTTCTTCGGGCGTAGCGGTTCCGTTCTTCTCCACCATTTCGTGCGCCGCTTTTTCGAATTCGGCAAACATCGTTTGGCGGAAAAAAGTGGTTCGGAACATATCCGCAAGATAGGAAAGCAAATAACCGCGATCCGCCTTTCCTTCTTTCAGAAGATAGCGGAAAAGGAGCATTTCGTTTACGGTGGAGGCGATTTCGGCAACGAAGATCTCGTAACCGGCTTTCGCGTAAGGCTCGGCGGCGTTCGATTTATAAGAATGCATCGCGTGACCGAGTTCGTGCGCAATGGTAAATACGTCGTGCGTGGTTTCCTTATAATTCAGCAAAACGTAGGGGTGCGAAGTATAAGTTCCCCAAGAATAAGCGCCGCTTCTCTTATTCTCCGTTTCGTAAACGTCGATCCAATTCTCGTCGCGCGCCTTTTTCAGGAGAGAAACGTAATCGTCTCCGAGGCAGGAAAGCGCTTTTATAACAAGCTCGTACGCGTCTTCGTAAGAAAGGCGAAGATCGGCGTTCGGCGTTATGGGAACGTGTAGATCGTACATCGTAAGTTTCTCCACGCCGAGTTTTTTCTTGCGTATTTCCAGATATTGCTTTAACACGGGGATCGCGCCGTTTACGCTCTCCAAAAGATGATCGTAAGCCGAAACGCTGACGTTTTCGCTGTCCATCGCCATTTCGAGAGCGCTGTTATATCCGCGGAAATACGCGAAGAATTCATCTTTTTCAAGGTTCCCGAGATAGAGAGCGCCGACGGTATTGATCATCTCCTTATAGGCTCCGAACATACTCTCGTAAGCGTCGCGACGAACGCGCCGATCGGGGCTCATTAAAAGCTCGCTGTACACGCCGTGCGTCAATTTGACC
Organism: Christensenella sp. UBA4247; assembly: GCA_002395405.1. Lineage (GTDB taxonomy): Bacteria > Bacillota > Clostridia > Christensenellales > CAG-1252 > CAG-1252. The sequence goes on along the minus strand of DGWX01000058.1, from coordinate 3,045 downwards.
GTTTCGCCCTTTTCATTTTTAACGTCGCGGAATTTTACGTCCGCGTTGTCAAACATCGTAAACGCATTTTGATAACCGTCCGCAATTTGATGCGCCTTAGCGAGAATGCGCTCTTCTTTGTCTGAAAGATAGCGTTTTCTGTTTCTCGCAAGCTCGGTCAAAAGATACGAATAATCGGAAAAACGCGGATCATCAGCCAAGGAAATCAATTCCGCCTCTCCGTAAGAAGCGATGATCTCCGGCGTAATAAAGCTGGAAGAAGAAGAGATCTCGGAAGAAAGCGTACGAACGCGCCCCACGCGATTTTGCGAAACGGGATCCGCGGTGTTTTCGTCCTGTTTCATTTTGGAAAAAACGTATAAATTCTCCAAGCTGCTCCCGATCGCGTTTTCTTCTTGAAAGCAACGGAGTAATTCGGAAGGATCGTTCAGCTTTCCTTTGTATTTCAAAAGCGAGTCTTTCAGAGAAGACAAGCGATCGAATTCCTTTTCCCAATCGCTTTCTCTTAAAACGCTGTCCAAATTCCATTTGTAACGGTTTTCCACCTGTTCTCTCTTCATTTTCTCTCCTTACGATTCGAGTTTTTGATCCCCGAAGGAAATCACTTTTTTCTTTCTCAGCAGTTCGCTCATTCCGAAGCTGACAGCCGCCGGTATTACAAACAAACATAAAACGATACCGAGCGCCGTTTTCCAGCCGGGAAGGCCTGCCGCCTGAGACGCGTCGATCGCGCCGAACACGCCTACGAGACCGCTCGTCCCCATTCCGCCGCCCGCGGCGTTACAGCGAAGATCCAAAAGAACCGCCACAAGCCCCGACGCGGCACTCGCCACGATCTCGGGAGCCATAACGACGGGTTTCTTCATAATATTCGGAATCTGAAGCATACTCGTTCCGATCCCTTGGGAGATCAGTCCTCCCACCCCGTTTTCACGGAATGAAGCAACGGCGAATCCGATCATATGCGCAGCGCAACCCGCAACGGCGGCGCCTCCCGCGATCGATAAAGCGTTAGCGTATTTAGAAGAAACCGTAGCGGTGATCGCGATCCATATCGCGGCGGAAGAAGTCGGCATCGTTAAAAGTATTCCCATTACGATCGCTACGAATACGCCGACCACGATCTTCACCGCGGCGCCGGCTTCGATCGCGAGCGCGATGCCCTTTCCGAGGAGTTCGATCAGTTTGATGAAAGGCCAAGCAAGGAAGATCCCCCCAAGGCACAAAAACATCATTCCGAGCGGAACGAGAACGATATCGAGCTTTGTCTTGCCCGCGTAAAGAGAAGCGATCTCGATCGCGAAGAGCGACAGGACGTAAGCACCGATCGGATTTCCCGGCGCTCCGAAAGACAAAGAGAAGGCAGCGCCCGCGCAAAGCGTTTCCACGAGGGAAGAAGCAAACGCGCCCACGAGCCCCGTAACCGCCGCCGTAAACAGAACGAGGGGCTTCGCATTCAGTTTATGCGCGATCCCGACTCCGATTCCCGCGCCCATCAACGATTTTGCGATCTTGGCGACGCTGTCCAGCGACTTCGCGAAGGAATTATCCCCGCACCAAGAGGCGATCTGCGACAGGATCGTTCCCGCGATCAAAGTGCAAAACAACCCTTGCGCCATTCCGGAAAACGCTTCGATAAACCAACGATTGCAAAAATACTTGATTTTTTTTATCGCCGCGGAAGAAGTCTTTCTTTCCTCTTTACGCGTTTCTTCCAAGATCTCCGTATCCTTCATTTTATACCTCCTCGGCAAAGACAAAAAGACCTTCGCCGTATAGTTCAACCTCTATTTTTTTCCGCCG